>CALFJC010000081.1 GCA_937877655.1 uncultured Selenomonadales bacterium | reverse complement strand
GGCGATTTTTTTTTGTTATAATCGCTCCGAAAAACTTTTTGGAGATGATTTGATGATTATTCTCGCCTCAGGCTCGCCGCGCAGGCACGAACTCCTTAAAAAACTCTGTTCAAATTTCAAAATCGAAGTCAGCGACGCAAATGAAGTTCAAAACTCTCTTAAATCAAAAACGAACATAAAAATTTTTTTCAAAATCGCCTGTCACTGGCGATTTTTTTTTGTTATAATCGCTCCGAAAAACTTTTTGGAGATGATTTGATGATTATTCTCGCCTCAGGCTCGCCGCGCAGGCACGAACTCCTTAAAAAACTCTGTTCAAACTTTAAAATCGAAGTCAGCGACGCTGTCGAAGTTCAAAACAACCTCGAACCTAAACTTTTAGCCGTCGAAAATGCAAAAATCAAAGCTAAAGCCGTCGCCGATAAAAATCCCGGCAATATTGTTATCGGCGCAGATACAATCGTAGTTTTGAACGGAAAAATCTTCGGTAAACCTAAAAATTCTGCCGACGCCGAGCAAATGTTGGCTGAACTCGCCGATAAAAAGCACGAAGTCATAAGCGGCATTGCAATTATCTGCGCGGACGGAAAAATTTTTACAGATTTTGAAGTTACCGAAGTATTTTTCGGCGAAATGACGGCTGAAG
The DNA here is from genome assembly GCA_937877655.1 of uncultured Selenomonadales bacterium. Taxonomy (GTDB): domain Bacteria; phylum Bacillota; class Negativicutes; order Selenomonadales; family Selenomonadaceae; genus Quinella. Next base: position 9,398 of record CALFJC010000081.1, on the reverse strand, counting down.
AAATAAAAAATTACGTCGCAACAGGCGAGCCGCTCGATAAATCTGGATCATATGCCTTGCAAGGCGGCGCAACCAAATTTATCGAAAAAATTCACGGCGATTGGTCAAATGTCGTCGGTCTGCCCGTCTATCGCCTTAAAAAACTCGCGCAATCAGCCGGAATTAATTTCGAGGAGTCTTAAAAATGATTCACGAAATTAAAAATCCGATTATCAATCACAAACTCGCGCAGATTCTGAATAAAAATACTGCGTCGAAAGATTTTCGCTACTTTGCAGTCAAATAAAAAGCCCTTCAGCAGTTGTCGGAGGGTTTTTGTTAATTAGTAATTAGCAATTAGTAATGAGTAATGAAAAATTCTTTGACGGCGGAAAAAATTTTTGCTAGAATCTGTAACGAAATTGATTTTTAGACGTATAAAGGATTGAAAACAGAAAGGAGATTGATAATATGGCAAAGGAAGACAAATTCGCTGGCGAAATGCTCACCGACGAGGAACTTGACGGCGTGGTTGGCGGCACTCGCGCCGAAACTCAAGAATTGATTAAGGCGGTGTACAAAAAAGTTTATAATTTAGACATAAGCGGAATAGATTTGAGCGCGGCAGACGTAAATGTTTACTTGAAAAGTGAATTGGAAGCCGAGTTAGCTAGTTTTGGAGTTAATTCAAAAGTAGACGTAGGATTTAAAGGAACAGGTATAGGCGAAAAAGCAAATGAGTACTACACGCCGAAAGGAAACAAAATTTCTCACGAACAACTGATGAATATCTTCAATAAATGAACAATAAACTTCATCGAAATCCCTTCGGCGGCTCGTCGGAGGGTTTTTTCTAAACAGTTTTACAAAATTCAGTATTTCGTACTTTGTATTTTGAGACAGAAAATTACCCCCGAAAAACACGGGGTATTTTTTTATGCCCGAAGAAGCCGCATCAGGACGCCATTTTCACGATTGCAGAAATTCAGAATAGCGAATTTTGTATTTTGAGCCTTTCACAGCAGATTTTTTGTGCTATAATTGCTCGCGGAGGTGATTCAAACATGATTTTCGACGACAGACGCACTCTAAGAACGATTAACGAGGCTCCAAACCCGCATATCATCAAAATTTTTTTCTATCTCGCCTTTCATCAGCCCGAAGATGGCATTCGCGGCTATGTTATCGACAAAACTCAACTTCAACACGATTTGAAGCTCGGAAGAACAATTTTTTTTTAACTCTCTGCGCTGGTTAAAGGAAAATATCGTCGTCAGCGAGATTAAACAGGTTTATGAATCGGAATTTATGGTCAATCCGTATATCGTGATGAATAATGGAGACCGCGAAGCCCGAATTGCCGAGTGGAGCCGCCGTATGCAACTCGATAACGAAAAAATTCGCAGAAATCGCGAACGAAAACGCCGCGCACAACTCAAAAAGAAAAATCAGTAAGAAAAATCGTTTCAAAACAAAAACCGACAAGGAATTTTCCCCTGTCGGTTAATTTTTTGCCTAAAATTATTTCTCGATGTTAAGAAAAGCCGCTTGCAAAGATAAAATTTTTATCACGTTATGATTTTTCGGGATGAATGTTGTGACTATGTTTAGTTTGATGGCAGTCACGGCATAAAACTTCCAAATTTGATTCGCTGCAATCCCATTTAAGCTCATTTTTATGATGAACTTCAACCGACGGAGACTTTTTGCCGCACTCTTGGCAAGTGTAATTATGTTTTTCCTTAAAACGGCGAGCAATTTTGTCCCAATCTTTAGGATAAACATTTGTCGGAGCTGTTGAATCAGTTTCAGTCGGCAAATAATGAAAATTTCCGCTGTTATCTTCCATAATCCTGAAAAATTCTTCGATAGAAAAATTTTTGTAGGCAAAATTATATCCTCGACGCCTTAATTGTTTAAGACAGTTCTTGCAAACGTGTAATTCTGCTTCAATTTCTGTCGGACGGTTATTTATGATTCGATTGACTTTGAATTTTCCGTTTGTCGAAGTCGAAACGACATATTTACCGTAGCGATTTTGGTTCCGCATGATTTTTAGCGTCGTGCAGTCGACTAAATGGAATTTATATTCGCTAGTTTTGTCTCCGTATTGAACTTGGTCGCGAATATACAAAATTACTCTGCGCCCTCTGTAAGTAAAGCCTGTAGAAGTGCTTTTAAGATTTGGATCGTCGGCAGAAATAACGATAGTGAATTCCGTTTTGTCGTCATCTGATATTCCCATAAGCTTTTTTATCAATTTAAACTCGTCGCAACTTAAAAAGTCAATTTTTCCCATTGTGATTAATTCCTTTTGCCAGTTCGTTCATTTTTTCATCGGCTTTGGTACGAATTCTGAAATCTACCCGCCTTGAAAGCTTTGAATCAATTTTTCCGTCGTCAAAAGTCACGGGTTGACTTGAGGATAAGCCGTTCGCAGTGATTCTGGCAACAGAATTCTTTACGGCGTCAATTCCTTTAACAGCCGCTTGTAAATTTTCCGTAACTCGTTCAATCGTCACTTTATAATTTTTTTGCCACTCCAAAAGGCATTCAACGGCAATAAAACGCCCAAAACTGACGCCGTGCGAGGTTGTTCATAGTCTCCGAACGGATTTTCTTCAATGTAACGTTCAAATTTTTTCTTTGCCGGCAGATACCACGCAAACATACCAATGAGACAAATCACTGTAAGAACGAATTTTGAAATTAGATCATACATGGCTTTGAAATCCTTTCTGTCAAATAAAAAAATGTGTTCACAGAGGAAAATTTACCGTGAACACATTCTTTTTTATTTCTCGGAGTTAAGAGAAGTGCTTAAAGGCACCGTAATTTTTTCGTCGTAGCACTTAAAAGCGTCGTCGACCAACTTTTTATCGGGTTTTGGAGTAATTGCGCTGACAAGCGGGACGATAATTAAGCCCACGAGCATTGCTATCGCGCCCGAATTAATCGGCGACTGCAAAATCGCGGGGAACATCGGACGAATTAACATGTTCGCCGTCATTAAAATGCTTCCGAACAGGAAACAAGCCCAACAAGAAGCGGTTGTGACATTTTTTGAGTAAAGGGAATACATGAAAGGGGCTAAAAATGCGCCAGCCATTGCTCCCCACGAAACGCCCATTAACTGCGCGATAAAATTCACGGAACTTTTGTACTGAACGAGTGCGAGCACCGCCGAAATTGCGATAAAAACGACGATCAAAACTCTTATCAGCAAAACTTGGCGCGCCGTCGACATGTTTGGAGCAAAATTATCGCGGATTAAGTCCAAAGTGAGCGTTGAAGCCGAAACGATGACCAGAGAAGAGAGCGTTGACATTGACGCGGATAAAACTAAAATGACGACGAGGGCGATCATGCCTTCGGATAAGCCGCTAAGCATAGTCGGGATAATTGAATCGTAGCCTTCAGCCGCAATATCGACTTGATCGGAAAATAATCTGCCGAAGCCGCCGAGAAAATAGCAGCCGCCCGCCACGACGAAAGCAAAAAGAGTAGAAATGACAGTTCCCTTTTGAATTGCCTGTTCATTTTTAATGGCGTAGAACTTTTGAACCATTTGCGGCAAGCCCCAAGTGCCGAGTGAAGTCAAAATCACGACGAAAAGCAAATTCAGAGGATCGGTTCCGAAAAATGAGGCGAAAATACCGGGTGTTGAAGAAATTTTATCGTCTGAAATTCTTGCCAAGCCGTCGAGCGCGGCAGTGAAACCGCCTTTTGATTCGAGCACGGCATAAATAACGGCTGAAATACCGACGAGCATAACCATTCCTTGAATAAAATCGTTGATAGCGGTTGCCATATAGCCGCCTGCGATGACATAAACCGCCGTCAGCACCGCCATAAGCAAGATACAAACAGAATAATCCAAGAAATTGCTGAACGCCATACCGAAAAGTCTTGAAAGTCCATTGTAAAGCGAGGCGGTATAAGGTATCATGAAGATAAAAATGATAATCGCCGCGCCGATTTTGAGTGACGGCGAGTCGAAACGCTTTTCAAAAAACTGCGGCATGGTAGCGGTATCGAGATGGCGAGTCATAATGCGAGTTCTTCTGCCCAAAATGAACCAAGCCATCAAAGAACCGATTAAAGCATTGCCGATACCAGCCCAAGTAGCGGCGATACCGTATTTCCAACCGAATTGTCCCGCGTAGCCGACGAAAACAACCGCAGAAAAGTAACTTGTGCCGTAAGCAAAGGCAGTCAACCAGGGTCCGACGGAGCGTCCGCCGAGAACGAAGCCGTCAACATCGGTTGCGTGCTTGCGACAATAAAGCCCGATACCGATTAAAACAGCGAAATACAAGACGAGTAAAACAATTTTCATAAAAAAACCTCCAACAAAATTGAAAAGGAGCCTGAAACAATGATAATCGACATGCACACGCACATTTTCCCCGAAAAAATAGCCGCGGACGTTGTAGAAAAGTTAAGTCGCGTAAGTCGGACGAAAAATTTCAGTGACGGCACGTTGAACGGCTTAAAAAAATCTATGGACGCCGCGCAGATTAATTATTCGGTGATATTGCCTGTGGCGACGACTGCAAAGCAGGTTGAGAAGATAAATTCTTCCGCCGCCGCGCTGAATGAAAAGCATTTCGGCGAAGGAATAATTTCTTTCGGTTGCATTCATCCCGAATTTACGAATTATCGGGAGGAATTGCGCCGCGTGAAAAATTACGGGCTAAAGGGTATCAAAATTCATCCCGTTTATCAAGATATAAATCTGGACGACGTGAAATTTTTGCGGATAATCGACTGCGCGGCTGAAAATGATTTAATCGTAGTGACTCACGCGGGTTTGGACATAGGATTTCCGGGAATTGTGCGTTGCAGTCCGCAAATGGCTAAAAAAGTTATCGACACGGTTGGCGAGTTTAAATTTGTCCTTGCGCATATGGGCGGCTGGAAAAATTGGCGCGAGGTTTTGGAAATTTTGGGCGGCGAGAAAATTTTTTTGGACACTTCGTTTTCGACGGGCAAAATCATTCCGCGAGCAGATTTTCATTGGCAAGAAGAAGACTTGGAGCTTTTAAACGCCGCGCAGTTCATGAAGTTTGTAAAAATTTTCGGCTCGGAGCGAATTTTATTCGGGACGGACAGCCCTTGGACATCTGCGCGAAGTTCGATAGAGTTCATAAAAGATTTGCCGCTTGCCGAAGGCGACAAAAATAAAATTCTCGGCTTGAATGCTAAAAAACTTTTGGGGATTTGAAATGATTGATATAAAAGTTGTCGGAGTCGGCGGCGGCGCGATGAATGCCGTAAATTATATGATTGATTCGGGTTTGACGGGCGCAGAATTTATTTCGTGCAGTAGAGATGAACTTCTTTTGCAAATGTCGAAAGCTGATAAAAAAATTGTTCTCGGCAAAAAAATGATGCGATATGGTCTTGACGGAAGTTCGCCTTCACGAAGTGAACAGGCGGCGATTGAAAGTCGCGAAGAAATTTTATCGGCACTGCGCGGCGCGGACGCAGTCATCATTGTTGCATGTCTGGGCGGCTGTGACGGCACGGGCGCATCTCCAATCATTGCCGAATGCGCTCGCGAGATTGGCGCGTTGACTGTCGCGGTTGTCACTCATCCATACACTTTTGAAGGTTCGAGACGAACTGCAAGAGCCGAAGTTGCCTTAAAAAATTTATCTAAGCACGCCGACGCCGTTATAAAAATTCGCAACGATAAAATTTTGCAAATCTTTGATCCGAAAACTCCGATAACGATGGCTTTTAAATGTATCGATGAAATTTTATGTCGCGCCGTCAGAAATTTACTCTCCGTTTTTCAAAGAGCATTCCGAATTACGAATTAAAAAATCCCCTGCGAAATTGCGGGGAATTTTTATTTCGGGACAAAAAAAATTCGCCGACAAAACTTTAAACAAGTTCTTTGCCGACGAAAAGATAAGCCGTCTGAAGGAGGAGAGATTTTTCCGCAACTTTATCTTCGGGAAGTTCTTTCACTCTGTCCGCGATTGCCAAAAGTTTTTCGGCGCGTTCAAATTTGGAGAGCAAAGGCAAATTATTAACGAGCTCCACAAGGGCATCGATAGTTGCGCACACCAAATCGAAATCGACAGAAAAAAATTCCCCTTCCACTTTGGACGAGGAAAAAATTTTAAGGCAAGCCTTTTCAATGGCACGAGCAACTTCGCGGGGAATAAAAGACGTTTGATAAAATTTTTCGACCGTCACCCCATACTGCCCTTTGATGTCGAATACCTGCTTCTTCATGTTATCACTACTGCTAATTTTGACGTTGCCATTGCTCACGAGGAAAACATTAATACACGCCATATCATTTAAAGCAGAAGATTGCCGACGAGTCTTCTTTACAGGAACGGGCGAGGTTTCGGTGGGAGTAGATTTGACGGCTTTTTGAGATGGAAAATGCTTCTCTTTCAATTCTTCGTAATAGTTAAACTCGTCAATGAAATTTTCATCCGCTTGGTGAAGTACGGCGGCAATCTCATCAGCATGACGATCAAGTTCAACAACTGCCTCTTCAAATGTGATAGAGAAATATTCTCCGCGAACACAACGCCCGGCAAAAGCGGCGTGGCAACGAGCCTCAATGATGCGCATAAAATTGATAGGCGCAAAGCCCGTACAATGTGAACGCAATACGTCAAGATAAACGGCACTTTTTACGCTTTTAACTCGTTTGTCGGGATTGGTCGTTACACCGATTTTCACAGTGTTGTCTGACATTTCAAAGGCATAAACACATGCTAATTCGGGCTCAGAATATTTCGGTACAGAATTTACGCCGAATTGTTTAGCGAAGCCGAGATAAAATGAAAATCGGTTTTCAACTTTGCGTTTTTGTTTGTCAGTCAACATAAAACATTACTCCTTTCTTGGACGCTTGACAATCGGCAAGGGCTTTGCTAAAATTTAGACAAGGTTAGACCCTTGGCGTGTTTCGCGTCTGTGTGTTGTTGTTTACAAGTTAAATTTTAGCAGACGGGCGGAGAAATGTCAATAAAAAATCTTCGCCCGCACAAGGCGAATTTTTCGTCTGCGGGGGATTTTTTTTCGGGCAAAAAAAATCTGATTTCGTCTCGCGATTGTCTTTTTCGGCAGTCGGCGAGGCAATTTTTTTTTCGAGTAACTCTCTGCCGAAAATTAATTTTCCATTACAAAAATTTTTCATTAAGCTGTGCTAAACTTACAAAGCTTGCGTAGAAAATTTTTTTCACGGAGGGAAAGTGTATGTTTGAATTCGACGAAAATACTTTGGATCAACTTGCGAAGATAAAAGTAATCGGCATAGGCGGCGGCGGCTCGAATGCCGTAAACAGAATGATAGAATCGGGCTTGGAGGGCGTGGAATTTATAGCGGTCAATACCGATTCTCAAGCGTTGCTGATGAGTAAATCGCCCAAGAGAATGCAAATCGGAGAGAAATTGACTCGCGGCTTGGGCGCGGGAGCTCGTCCCGATATCGGTGAACGCGCAGCGCAAGAAAGTCGAAATGATATTTTGGAAGCCCTGCGCGGCTCGGATATGGTTTTTATCACGGCGGGCATGGGCGGCGGAACCGGCACGGGCGCGGCTCCGGTTGTGGCGGAGTGTGCTCGCGAAGTCAACGCTTTGACAGTCGCCGTTGTCACTCGCCCTTTTACTTTTGAAGGACCCAAGCGCAAAAAAAATGCCGACGCGGGCATTGAAAAATTGAAACAGAATGTCGATGCGATTATCACAATTCCCAACGACAGACTTTTGCAGGTTGTCGACAAAAAAACTCCGATGACAAAAGCGTTCGTGATAGCCGATGATATTTTGCGTCAAGGCGTCAAAGGCATTTCGGATTTAATCGCCGTGCCGGGCGTCATTAATCTGGACTTTGCGGACGTTCAATCGATAATGAGTAATGCGGGCTCGGCTCTTATGGGTGTCGGCGAGGCTTCGGGCGATAATGCCGCCGTCGAGGCTGTCAAAAAGGCGATAGCTTCTCCGTTGCTTGAAACAAGCGTAGACAGTGCTCGCGGAATTCTTTTGAACTTCATGGGCGCGACGGATTCTCTTTCCATGATGGAAGTAAACGAGGCGTCAACGACTGTTCAAGAGGCTGCGCATCCCGACGCGGAAATTATTTGGGGCGTCAGCGTCGATGAAACTTTGGGCGATACAATTATTGTAACGATTATTGCAACGCGCTTCGGCGAAGAAGATGAAATTTCTCCCGCCGAAAAAGTAATCCCGCCGACTAAATTTTTGCCGCCGAATCAAAACGCACAACAACAAAATCGCCGTCAACCTGTTCAACCCGCGCAAGACATTCAAACTTACAACAGAACAACTCAAAATCAGCCCGAAGAGCCGCAACAATCCAAAAATATCCTCTCGAATATAATTCCTCCCTTCATGAATCGCAGAAGAAAATAATTTAAACGGAGGGTTGATGATGTTTGAAAACAGCATAGATAATCTTTTTGTAAAAGTTAAAGTCATCGGCGTCAACACCAAAGAAAATTTTTCCGGCGGACTTGCGGCGGTCAATCAAATGTTGGAAGAAAATTTGTCGGGCGTGAATTATTTTGCAGTCGACAGGCAGGACATAAAAAATCTTGACGGTTGCAAGGCAATTCATAAATTTCGATTGTTGGACGCGGCGGATGAAGAAAATTTGGTTGAAAATCTGCGCGGAGCAGATTTAATTTTTATAGTCGCAGATGAAGTTTGGGAAAATATAAAGGCGGTTGCACTCACGGCGCATTGTGCAAAAAAAATCGGCGTGCCCGTGATTTTCATGGCGGGCGGAAATTTCGAGGATGCGGAAGATGAAATTATTTTCGACGCGCTGATAAAATTGCCGAGTAAAAATTTTGAATTTGATTCCTGCAAAGTCGTCAAAAATTTTGTTGAGTCAGTGACTTTGCCGGGGCAACCGAAACTTGATGTCAAAAGAATTTCCGAGCTTGTGAAAGATTCTGCGGCGGTTATGGGCTACGGCGAGCGCGACGGCAAAAATGCGGTCGTCAAAGCCGCCAAAGCCGCTCTTGAACACGTCGAAAACAACACGGAAAATTTCAAAGCCGTCACAAAAATTTTATTCAACGTGACAGCCGCCAAAGGAAATCTTTCGTTGGAAGAAGGACAAAAACTTTCCAAGCTCTTTAAACGTCACGCACCCAAAGCAGAAATTTCATTCGGCTTTTCAATCGACGATTGGCTTGTCGACAAAGTGAAATTTTTGCTCCTTGCCACTTGAAAAAACTTCCCTGCAAAAATGCGGGGATTTTTTTAATTCGTAATGCATAATTCGTAATGAAATGCGGTCGCCAAAGGAAATCTTTCGTTGGAAGAAGGACAAAAACTTTTCAAGCTCTTTAAACGTCATGTGCCCAAAGCAGAAATTTCATTCGGCTTTTCAATCGACGATTGGCTTGTCGACAAAG
>CALFJC010000080.1 GCA_937877655.1 uncultured Selenomonadales bacterium | reverse complement strand
TTTCCGAAGTGTCTTTGACGGTTATGGAGCCGCTCCCGATTTTTATAATCGAGTCATTCTTTTTTATCGAAGCGTCTTTAAGGGTTGCGCCGCTCCCCAAGCTGATTTTATCGCCCGCGCCGTAATTTTGGATAATGTCTTTGCCGTCGTTTTTGGCATAAACAAAAATGTCCGTGCCTGCTCCGCCAAAAATTGTATCGTTGCCTTTGCCGCCGTTTAATGTTGAGCCGTCCGCGCCCGCGCTAATCGAATTGGCTTTGTTGTTGCCCGTAATGGAAGCCGAGCTTGTCTGCGAGCCGTCAATCGTCACGAGGCTTGAATAATTTTTCGCGTTGAAATTTTTTACTTCGGCGGCGAGCGTCACGGATTTTTTTCCGCTGTCAAAAATTTCATTCGCCGTATAAAAATTTGTGACCGAATTTAAGTTGACAGCTTTACTCGCGCCGTTTTTGACTGTCAGAGAATTTTCTTCGCCGAAGTTAAAAATTATGTCGGAGCCGTCGACGGAGAAATTTTCATAAGCAGAAGCAACGCTGATTTTATCTTTTGCCTCGTAATCGGTGATAACATCTTTTCCGCCGCTGAAAATGAAAACGTCGCTTCCTTTACCGCCCGTCAAAGTATCGTTGCCGCCCGCGCCGTTGAGGGTGTCGTTGTTTCTTCCGCCGATAATAAAATTGTCGAGAGAATTGCCCGTGATTTGAACTTTAGTTGTCCGATTAATCGCGTTGGCTGATTTAAAGTCGGCGGCAAGCGTCACGGGCGAAGTTGTAATATTTGTTACGGCTAAAGTTTTTTCTACGGGGAGTGTCTCTGTCGAATCGATTTTCACTGAGGAAAAACTTTTCGCGCCCTGCAGAGTGGCAATCGCAGTTGCGGAGGCAAGAATAACGTCGTCATTCATTATCGTAGCAGCGACAATGCCGTCCATCTTAAGCTTGTTGCTTGACGCCCAATTTTTAATCAAATTTTTTCCGCCGCCCAAAGAAACCACGTTACTGCCGTTGCCGCTCGCGAAAATGATTGTATCTTTGCCTGTGCCCGTGATAATCGTATTGCCGCCGCTCGTGTCGATGATAGAAATTTTGTTGTTGCCGTCGCCGGCATTAATGGAAGAATACCAGCCGCCCGAACTTATTGTGTCGTTGCCTGCGCCCGCTGAAATTGTGGAGTGTTGAATATTTCCGTTGTTGATAAAGTTATCGCCGCCGCTTATGTTGATAAAGCTGTAGTAGCTATGTCCCGAAATTGATTCAACGTTGATTGTGTCGTCGCCGTTGCCCGAAATAATCGTTGAGCTGTTATGTGAGCCCAAAGAAATTTCGTTGCCTTCGCCGTCTCCGAGACTTACGAGTCCGCCGCCGATTGAAACTCTGCTGTTGCCGTCGCCCGCAATAACTTTATTGCCCGTGCCGAGCCCGCCTATAACCGTATTGTTTCCTTCGCCAAGTTTTATGTAATTGTCGCCTGAAGAGCCCGCTATCGAGATGGCATTGTCACCTTCGCCCGCATAAATGGAATTATCGCCGCTCGCGTCTATGATAGAAATTTTATTGTTGCCGTCGCCCGCGTCAATGGAAGAATACCAGCCGCCCGAACTTATGGTATCGTTGCCTGCGCCTGCCGAAATTGTGGAGTGTTGGATATTTCCGTTGTTGATGAGGTTGTCGCCGCCGCTGATGCTGATAAAACTGTAGTAACTGTATCCCGCAACCGACTCAACGTTGATTGTATCATTGCCGTTGCCCGAAATAACACTTGAGCTGTTATGTGAGCCCAATGAAACTTCGTTGCCTTCGCCGTCTCCGAGACTTACGAGTCCGCCGCCGATTGAAACTCTGCTGTTGCCGTCGCCCGCAATAACTTTATTTCCCGTGCCGAGCCCGCCTATAACCGTGTTGTTGCCTTCGCCGAGTTTTATGTAATTGTCACTTGAAGAACCTGCTATAGAGATGGCATTGTCGCCTTTTCCTGCATAAATCGAACTGCCGCCGCTCGCGTCGACGATAGAAATTTTGTTGTTGCCGTCGCCTGCGTTAATGGAAGAATACCAGCCGCCCGAACTTATTGTATCGTTGCCTTCGCCCGCCAAAATTGTGGAGTGTTGAATATTTCCGTTGTTGATGAAATTATCTCCGCCGCTGATGCTGATAAAGCTGTAGTAGCTATATCCCGCAACCGATTCAACGTTAATTGTGTCGTTGCCATCTCCCGAAATAACACTTGAGCTGTTATGTGAGCCCAACGAAACTTCATTTCCTTTGCCCGAACCGAGACTTACGAGTCCGCCGCCGATTGAAACTCTGCTGTTGCCGTCGCCTGCAATAACTTTATTTCCCGTGCCGAGCCCGCCTATAACCGTATTATCTCCTTCGCCGAGTTTTATGTAATTGTCGCTTGAAGAGCCCGCTATCGAGATGGCATTGTCGCCTTCGCCCGCATAAATCGAATTTCCGCCGTTTGCGTCGATGATTGAAATTTTGTTGTTGCCGTCGCCCGCGTCAATGGAAGAATACCAGCCGCCCGAACTTATTGAATCTGCTCCTGCACCCGCTGAAATTGTGGAGTGTTGAATGTTTCCGTTGTTGATGGAGTTATCGCCGCCGCTTATGCTGATAAAACTGTAGTAACTGTATCCTTCGACAGTGGCAACGTTGATTGTATCGTTGCCATTTCCCGAAATAACGGAGCTACTATTATGTGAGCCCAAAGAAACTTCATTGCCCGCGCCGTCGCCGAGACTGACTAACCCGCCGCCGATTGAAACTCTGCTGTTGCCGTCGCCCGCAATAACTTTATTTCCCGTGCCGAGTCCGCCTATAACCGTATTGTTTCCTTCGCCGAGTTTTATGTAATTGTCGCCCGAAGAACCCGTTATAGAAATGGCATTGTCGCCCGCGCCTGCATAAATCGAATTTCCGCCGTTTGCGTCGACGATTGAAATTTTGTTGTTGCCGTCGCCTGCGTCAATGGAAGAATACCAGCCGCCCGAAGATATTGTATCGTTACCTGCGCCCGCCGAAATTGTGGAGTGCTGAATGTTTCCGTTGTTGATGGAGTTGTCGCCGCCGCCCATGTTGATAAAGTTGTAATAATGATTTCCGGAAGACATTGCACTGACGGTATCGTTGCCGCCGCTTGCAATTACTGTGTTGCTGTTGGCTGCGGCAAGATAAATTAAATTGTTGTCGGTGCCCGCGTCAACATAAACGCCGCCGCGCCCGACGTTGATTGTGTCATCGCCGCCGTAAGTAACTATCAGTGTCACATCCGATTTGGAGCCGATGGAAATTGTGTCCGCGTCGTCCGAGCCGTAAATATATTTGATGGTTGCCATTTTGAATCACTCCTTAAAAATTTTTTGATTCAAATGTTGTGGAGATTCTATCATCAACGGAAATTTTTTCAAGGTTGAAAACTGCGCGGGCGTATGATAAACTTCAAGAAATTTTTCAGGGAGTTTCAAAATGCCCGATGAATTTAAAGAAATTTTGCGCCGCGAACTTGACGAGCTTAAGGAAAATAAAATTCGAGTCGGCGCGTTGGCAATATGTTTCGTCGTTCTGTTAATTTTTTCGATAACAGACGAAGACTCTGACGAAGAAATTATTTTGAACGAACCGCCGCCGCTTACGAAAGATTTGCCCGTTAAAATTTTGCCCGCCGAAAAAAATTCGGACGGAGTCAAAATTGTTTTGGGAGCAAATGCCGACAAACTTTTTATCGGCGACCCGTTCGCGGTCGAAGAAAAAATTGAATCCAAGCCGCCGCCGGCTCCTCCGACGCCGCCTTTGCCGAAAATCCTTGCGCCGTCGATTGTGATTCAGCCGCCCGCGCCAAAGATTGAAAAACCTTCAGAAAAAATTCTTTTGACGGGCACGGCGATAAGCGGCGGAAATAAAACGGCAATGTTCCTGCGCGGAAACGAAACTTTATTCTTGACAATCGGCGAAGAGATCGGCGGGAAAAAAATTTCCGACATAACGCCCGACTTCGTGACATTCGAGGACGGAGAACGCATTTACTTTCAAAAGGATGTGAACTGATTGCTGAAAAAATTTCTGCCGCTGATTGCTTCGGCAATTTTTTTTATGCCCGCGCCCCTTTCAGCCGCCCCGATGACTTTAAGCGTTCACGACGCCGATTTACGCGCAACAATTATGCTCGTGGCAAAAACCGGCGGGATAAATGTTTCAATCGATGATTCGGTTAAAGGAAAAATTTCAATTTCGCTGACGAATGTCGAGCCGCTGAAAATTTTGGAGATCATTTCAAGGACAAAAAGTCTTCAGCTGTTGAAAGAATCGGGCGTTTTTATCGTGACGGCGTCAAGCGTCGAAGCCATGCAAAGTTATGTTTTCCCGATAAAATTCGGCGACGCGGAAATTTTAAAAGAAGCAGTGATTATGTCGCTCGACCCCGACACGGAAAAACTTCCGAATCAAACGACGCGCATAAGAAATTCCGACGGCTCCTATACTTATCGCTACACTTATCGCGACGACGACAGCTCCGACAATGATTACTCGGAAAATATCAAGCGTGCGGACAGAGTTTTTGTCAATCCCGAAGTCAACGCGCTGATTCTTTTCGGGACGCCCGCCGAATATGAGCGCGTCAAAAAACTTTTGGAAACTCTTGACGTTGAACTTAAGCAAGTTTCGGTTGAGGCGAAAATTTTGGCGATTGACAAGAACGCAACAAAAAATCTCGGCGTCGAGTGGACTTGGTCGGGAATTCCGCAATATCCCGAACACGACCGCGAATCTTACACGCGAACAAACAGCGATGGCGTTGTCACTCATTACGAAGAAAATACTTACACCCGCAAATCAAACGATTCGACGGGCTACGGAATTATTCGATTCGGGCGCAGTCACGAAGGCTATCCTTTTGAATTTTATTACGGCGCGAGGATTAATGCGCTTGTCACAGACGGCAAGGCAAAAATTTTATCTCGCCCGAATGTCACGACGATTCAAGGAAAAGAAGCCGTTATCAATGTCGGAAGCTCGGTGCCCGTCCCCACAACTTCAACGACAAACTCAACTGTGACGACTTCGATTGATTATCGCGACGCCGGGATTATTTTGAAATACACGCCGCGAATAAATTCCGACGGCACGATAACCGCGCAGATTCATACGGAGGTTAGCACGCCGCAATACGTCGAAGATTTAAAAGCTTATCGATTCAACACGCGCTCGGCTGATACAACGGTAACCGTTCGCAACGGCGAGCCGATGATTATCGGCGGGCTGATCGGCGCGGAGGAGTCAAAATCTGTCAGCAAAATTCCTTTTTTGGGCGACTTGCCGATTTTGGGCGCGTTGTTCAGAAATCATCGCAAAAGTAAATCGGAATCCGAACTTATAATTTTGTTGACGGCAAAAGTTTTGGAAGGCAATTCAAATGAAACTTTATCCACTGAACCTTAAAAGCGTATTCATACTTTCTTTGTTGCGCCCAAAAGAAGGGACAAAGGACAAGGGAAACGGGAAAAGTTTCTGTTGTTGGCACACATCCTGTGCGCCCGTGCTTTCGCTCGCCGCTGTTTCTTCATAATTTTTAAGGAGTTTTTGGGGTTTGAAACTTTATCCGATTAATTTTCACATAGAAAATAAAGATGTCGTCGTTGTCGGCGGCGGAGAAGTTGCACTTAGAAAAATTCGCGGGCTTTTGGAGGCGGGCGCGAAAGTCAAAGTCATTGCTCCCGAAATCTGCGCGGGCATTGAGGAACTTTTTCTGCGCGGAGAAATTTCTTTGGTAAGAGAAAAATTTTCGGAAGAAATGCTCGGCGACGAAATAATTTTAATCGCGGCAACCGATAATCCCGAAGTCAACAGGCGGGTAACGGAAATTGCGCGGGCGAAAAAAATTTTGGTAAACGTCGTGGACGAGGCGGGCGGCAATTTCAATGTACCGTCCAAAATCAGACGCGGCGAATTTTTATTGACAATCTCGACGGGCGCGAATTCCCCTGCGTTTTCAAAATTCGTGCGGCAAATGTTGGAATCGGAGCTTGATGAAAATTTCGGCGCGGGCTTAAAAATAATTTCGGAGCGGCGGCGGGAAGTCAAGCGACTTTTGCCGAATTACAAGGCGCGAAAAATTTTT
>CALFJC010000079.1 GCA_937877655.1 uncultured Selenomonadales bacterium | reverse complement strand
TTCGTCATCGTCATTGAAAAATTTTTTAAAATGGTTTTGCTTATCATCATGAAGAGCGCGGCAGGAATTCCTTTGCCCGAAACGTCGGCGATTGTTATAACCAAATGATTTTCATCGAGCAAATAAAAATCGTAAAAGTCGCCGCCGACTTCTTTTGCCGCATTCATCGTCGCGTAAATGTCGAATTCTTTTCGTTCGGGGAAAGGCGGAAAAATATTCGGCAACATGCTTGTTTGAATATCTTTCGCCACGTCAAGTTCCGTCGCAATGCGTTCTTTTTCAGCCGTGACTTTAGTTAAATTCGCCATGTAAGTTTGGAGTTCGTCCGTCATTGCGTTGAAACAAGTTGCGAGGTGTTCGATCTCGTCGCCCGTCTTTATGTCAAGTTTTTTATCCAAATTGCCGCTCGCAATTTCTCGGACGCCGTCGCTCAATTCCTGTATCGGCTCCACAAATCTGCCGGAAATTTTTATTCCCATTCTGAAAAGTAAACTTAACAAAATCGGCAATAAAATAATTCCCAGAATCAGCAACAGCACAAAAAGTTGTCCGAAATTTGTTTTGAAATTTTCAATGCGCAGCAAAACATTTTCGCGAGCAATTTCAGCCGGCGCAAATACTTCGTCCTTCTCAACCACAGACGCTATGCTCCAACCGACAGAATCCATCGGGGCAAATGCTATGAAATAATCTTTGTTGTCCAAGCGCGTCATCATTACAGAATTTTCTCCGTTAATCATTCGCCGCGCTATGTTCTCCACAGCAATGTCCGAACTATTTCTTAAATTTTTTTCTCCCGCTTTGAAAATTCCTTCTTCCTGCGTCGAATACAAAACATCGCCGTTTTCATTGATTATAAAACAAAAGCCCGTATCGCTGAGTTTTGTTTCGCCTATCAGTTGGTAAATGTCGCTTATCCGCCTGTCAATCGCCGTCACGCCCGCAAAGCCGTCGTTGTCGTAATAGGGCATGACGCAAGAAATGCACGGTTCGTTTGTGCCCGTCGCCAAATAAATGTCCGTAAAAGTCGGCTTCGTGACCGTCTCGCCGATTTTATACCATCTTTTGGTTCGAGGATCATATTCCGTCCGCGCAGGTTCGTTGCTGAGAGGAACTACAGGATCATCTTCCGGCATAACGTCAAGCGTCACCGTGTAACCTTTTCGCGAGCCGATTATTACGCAAGTATAAAATTTGCTCAACGGCTGAGACAAATCCGCAAAATTTGAAGTGATCTCAACTTCGCGAATAATTTCGTCCGTCAAACCTTTTTCCAAAAGTTCTTTGCTGTAATGGATATACGGCGTCGCGGAGTAAACCGTTTCGTAAAGCGCATTCGGCAAGCGGCGCGGAGTATGATTTTCGGGCGAACGCATTATGTTTGACAAAGTATCCGACATTACCTGAATGGTTTCGATTATATTTTGAAATTCGCAGTTCATCATTTTGGCGCGCAGTTGCGTTGATTCGAGTAAATTGCTCTTTGCTCTTTCCTCAATGAAATTTTTTGTGTAATCCGCCACCGACCCGCCCAATTCTTCGCCTTCCACTTCCAGAAAATGCCACGTCGTAAACATTCCTATCAACGAAATTAAACTCAATGCCGAAAATGTTAAAACGCTGCCGAATAAAACCAACCGCAATAATTTTTTTCTTATGTCGAACCTGCCGCGTCCGAGAAAAATTTCCGCCACCGTTTTTAATTTTTCTCGCATAAATTCTCCTTAAATGTTTCCCGCCAAAAATTAATCAACCGTTAAATTTTAAAACCAACATGGTTATATCATCGGATTGCTCCGCGCCGTCAACGTGCTTATTGA
>CALFJC010000078.1 GCA_937877655.1 uncultured Selenomonadales bacterium | reverse complement strand
GAACAGTTAAAAATTTCCGTGACACAAAACGCGAAAACTGTTCCGCCGCTTTCAAAGCGGCTCCGCAAGTTATGAACGATTTGGCGGAGCGCGAGGCTCGCGGCGAATTGTAAGAAATTTTAATTCGGAATTACGCAAAGTTGCGGCGCGGTGAATTGTAAAATTTTTCCTTGCACTTGTACGTTTTAAAAAAAGTTCGGCATCAAAAATCAGCCGAACTTTTTTATTTTCCATTGATTATTTCGAGCGGCGAGAAGGCAAAAGAAAATATTCATGTTCCGAGCGGAAAATTATTTTCGTTAAATCTTCAAATGCCAAAGAAATTGTCGCGGTGTTTCTGTTCGGGTGAAGCAAAAGATTTTTTCCCTGAAGTTCGGCGTCGATTATGAGTCGAACTTTTTTTTGTGCGTCATTGATTATTCCGAGCGGCGTAACGGCTCCCGTATGCAAGCCCAAAATTTTTTCCAACTCTTCTTCCGACGCAAAAGACAATCGCGGCAAGTTCAAAAGTTTCGCGACAAGTTTTAAATCTGCGCGTTTATCGGCGGGCAGGACGAGCAAAAAATATTCGCCGCGTTTATTGCGCAGGAAAAGATTTTTGCAAGGTTGCCCCGAAATTTTTTCAAAAATCCTCAGCCGCCGCGACTCCTCAACCGTATAAACCGCCGCGTGCTCCAACATTTGAAATTTTATTCCGAGCTCCTCCAAAAGTTTGAAAATGTCCATAACTTCAAACCTCAATCTCCGTTTTGAAAGCAACAACGGCATTGCCGACAATTTTAACTTTTGTCGGTTGTTCGTCCTGCAAAGAAACTTCAACGCGTATTGTTCCGCGCCTATTGATTTTTTCGCCCTGCACAATGCGGAAATTTATTTCGTCTTTGCCGTGAGTATCCAAAATTTTGTAGTGACAAAGATACGCGCCCAAAGGTCCGTTTGCGTTGCCCGTAACGGGGTCTTCTGCGATACCGATTGCCGGCGCAAACATTCGCCCGTGCGCCAAAAATTCTTCGCCGGGCGTCAAGACAAAAACATAATATCCGTTGCAATTTATCTCGTGACTTATTGCGGCGAGTTCCTGAAGATTCGGCGCGAGCGCGTGGAGTTTTTCCAAATCGTTAATGCCAATCATAACTTTTGAATGTCCCGCCGAAGAGACGGCAACGGGGCAATTTTTATTTCTGTCATCTGAAGAAATTCCCGGTGCGGAAAAGATTTTAATCTGCGCGGCGGCGGAAATTTCTTCGACGGAAATTTTCCCCTGCTCCATTACGATTTTATAATCTTCGCCGTCATTAAGAATTGTGACGGGCAAAATCCCCGCGCCGGTTTTTTGGCGAACGACAGAATTATTTTTGAGTTTAAGTTCTTTTGCTCTGACGTAATGCGCGGCAATGGTTGCGTGCCCGCAAATCGGAACTTCGTTTGTCGGCGTGAAAAATCTGACTGCAACGTCGCACTCTTCGCCGCCTTCAAAAATAAAAGCCGTCTCGGAATTATTCATTTCGCGAGCAATTTTCTGCATGGCAATTTCATCGAGCCCGTCCGCATTAGAGACAACGCCCGCAGGATTTCCCGTGAAAATTTCTTTCGTGAAAGAATCGACTTGGTAGAGGAAATATTTTTTCAAGATAAAGCCTCCCCAAAAATTTTCGCCGTCATTATACCCGAAAAATTTTCTGTTGCAACTTCAAGCAACTTCATGCTCCTATTTGCAATTTGATAATCAACCATAAAAATATATTTGATTGACAAGCGGAAGGCAAGTAGCTAAAATCACAATGCATTTTGTATACAAAACAGGTGTTTATCACCGAAGGAGGGGGATTTTATGTTTTGGGCTGAACTTTTGGTCGTATTGGTGAGCTTGGTTATCGGGGCTCGCTACGGTGGAATTTTTCTCGGCATGTCGAGCGGCGTTGCCATTGCGTGTCTTGTTTTCGGATTCGGACTCGCGCCGGGCAATCCCGCCATTGATGTTATCATGATTATTATGACGGTCGTCGTTATCGCGGCGACTTTGCAGGCGTCGGGCGGCATGGATTATC
>CALFJC010000077.1 GCA_937877655.1 uncultured Selenomonadales bacterium | reverse complement strand
AAGGCTTTGAAAATTTCCGCTATCGAATAAAAAATCCCTCCAAACTCGGAGGGAATTTTTTTGCAAAATGTCCAAGAAAAATTTGTACAAAGCGCAACTGCAAAAGGCACCGGGAATTCCCGTCGGAATTTGATGTCCCGAAATATATTTCAGCCGAGCGGGAAGGAAAATCTTCCGACAAGGCTTTGAAAATTTCCGCTATCGAATAAAAAATCCCTCCAAACTCGGAGGGAATTTTTTTTGCAAAATGTCGGCAGGAAATGTTCATTTATTGGCAAATAACGTTTTCAGCAGGGATTTTATGTGTAATTTTGGGAGAGGAGAACTTCAAATGGCTAACAGAATTATTTTGAACGAAACTTCTTATTTCGGACCCGGCGCGATTAAAGAAATTGTGACGGAAATTAAAGGGCGCGGCTGTAAAAAAATTATGGTCGTCACGGACAAAGACCTTATCAAGTTCAAAGTTGCAACGAAGGTAACGGAACTTTTGGCGGCGAACGGAATTGATTTCGAGATTTATGACAACGTCAAGGCAAATCCGACAATCGAAAACGTTCAAAGCGGCGTCGAGTTCTGCAAAAAATGCGGCGCGGACATAATCGTTGCGATTGGCGGCGGCTCGGCGATTGATACCAGCAAGGCGATTGCAATTATCATGACGAATCCCGAATTTGCCGACGTGCGCAGTCTTGAGGGCGTTGCTCCGACAAAAAATAAATGCTTGCCGATTATCGCGGTTTCGACGACTTCGGGGACGGCGGCGGAAGTCACGATTAACTATGTCATAACCGACGTTGAAAAAAATCGTAAATTCGTCTGCGTCGACCCGAAAGATATTCCCGTTGTTGCCGTCGTTGATTCGGAAATGTGCGCGTCAATGCCGCCGAAACTCTGCGCGGCTACGGGTATGGATGCGCTCGTTCACGCCATCGAAGGTTATATCACAAAAGGCGCGTGGGAATTAACCGACATGGTTCATCTCAAAGCGATTGAAATTATTTCAAAAAATCTTCGCCGCTCCGTCAAGGGAGATCCGATTGGGCGTGAACAAATGGCTCTCGGACAATATATCGCGGGCATGGGCTTTTCAAATGTCGGGCTCGGAATTGATCATTCTATGGCGCATCCGCTTTCCGCCGTTTATGATATTCCGCACGGAACAGCTTGCGCAATTTTGCTCGCGCCCGTTTTGAAATTCAACGCGCCCGCTACCGGCGAACGTTATCGCGAAATTGCTCGCGCTATGGGCGTCGAAAATGTTGACGCAATGGATCAAGAAACTTACAGGCAAGCCGCGATTGACGCCGTCGCAAAACTCAGCACCGATGTCGGAATCCCGACAAAACTTTCCGAGCTCGGCGTTAAAGAAAAAGATATTGATTTTCTGGCTGAATCGGCTCTTGCGGACGCTTGCACGCCCGGCAATCCCCGCGACGTGACTAAGGAACAAATTGCAGAGATTTATCGCTCCATCTTTTAAAATTTAATGAATCAAATTTTCGGCGGCGCGGAAATTTTCTTCGCCGTCATTTTTTTATTGGCAAAAGGAGTTTTCTTCATGAAAAATTTTGTCGCGGACGCAGAAATTTTCCGATTGACAGCCGAAGCTTGCAGAATAAAATTCGCCGTCTTCTTCGAGCCGTATTCTGCAATTCATTCGTCAAGGATTGAACCGTTGCCGCATCAAATTTCAGCCGTCTATGAAAAAATGCTTCCGCAAAATCCCTTAAGATTTTTACTCGCCGACGACCCCGGTGCAGGTAAAACCGTCATGACAGGTTTGTTTGTCAAAGAATTAATCGCCCGCGCAGTTTTAAAACGTTGCTTGATAATTTGCCCCGGAACTTTAGCCGAACAATGGCAGGACGAATTGCACGAAAAATTTTTTCTCAACTTCAAAATCCTCGCCGATGAAAATTTCTCCGACTTTTGCATTGCTCCGCTCGATAAATTGGCGCGCAATAAAAATTTGCAGGAAAATCTGCGCGGCTCGGCTTGGGATTTAATCGTTTGTGACGAAGCCCATAAAATGTCCGCCACTCTTTCGGGAAATAAAATCAAATACACGCGGCGTTTTCATTTGGGAAAATTGCTCGGAAAAATTGCGCGAAATTTTCTTTTGCTGACCGCAACTCCCCATAACGGCAAAAGAGAAGATTTTCATCTTTTCATGTCGCTGATTGATCCCGACCGCTTTGAAGGCGCAAAACGTCTGAAAAATAATGTTGATGTCTCCGATTTGATGCGGCGGCTCGTCAAAGAAGATTTGCTCACTTTCGACGCCAAGCCCCTTTTCCCCGAAAGAATCGCTTACACCGTCAACTACAAACTTTCGGCGGCGGAAAAAAATCTTTATGAACAGGTGACAAGTTACGTTGCAAATGAATTCAATCGCGCCGAACGCTTGACGGGCGACAAGAAAAATTCTGTCGGTTTCGCCATGACCATTTTACAAAGACGCCTTGCCTCTTCGCCGCGTGCAATTTATAAATCGTTGGAGCGCAGGGCGCAACGCCTTCAAAAAATCAAACTCGACAATAAAATTTTTCTCGACGCCGAAGACTTGGACGAATACGAAGATTTTCAAAATCCCGAAGCAGAAGACGAACTTGCCGAACGCGTGACTTCTGCGCGGACAATCGCGGAGCTCGAACAGGAAATTAAAATTCTTAAACAACTCGCCGCGCTCGCCAAAAAAGTTTTATTCAGCGGTGAAGATAAAAAATGGTTTGAACTCTCCGAACTTTTGCAGACCGACGATCATTTTTTGCGCCGCGAAAAATTAATCATCTTCACCGAACACCGCGACACCCTTGAATATTTGCGGGAAAAAATTTCTTCGCTTTTCGGGCAGGAAGATTTAATCGCGACAATTCACGGCGGCTTGAATCACAGGGAACGGCGCAGGGTTGAGGAAAAATTTAAATCGGACGAAAATGTTTTGATTTTAATCGCGACGGACGCGGCGGGCGAAGGCATCAACCTTCAAAACGCGCACTTGATGATTAATTACGATTTGCCTTGGAATCCCAATCGTTTGGAGCAGAGATTCGGGCGCATTCACAGAATCGGGCAGAAAAAAATTTGTTACCTGTGGAATCTCGTTGCCGCCGAAACTCGCGAAGGACAGGTTTTCAATCGCCTGCTGAAAAAATTGGAGACGGAACGCCTTGCGCTCGGCGGTAAAGTCTTCGACATTCTCGGAAAAATTTCTTTCGACAACAAACCCCTGCGCGAACTTCTGATTGAGGCGATTCGCAACGGGAGCGACTCGCAACGCTTGGATAAAATTATGGATAAAACTTTCGACGCCGATAAATTGAAAGAAATTTTCCGCGAACGCGCTTTGACAAATGATTTTCTCGGCGCGGAAAAAGTTTCCGACATCAATTTGAACATTGAACGCAATGAAATTCGCAAGCTCCAGCCCTATTGCGTTGAAAATTTTTTTATCGCCGCGTTTTGGAAATTGGGCGGACATATTTTTTCTTGCGGCGGCGGGCGTTATGAAATTTCCCATTCGCCAAAAAATTTCCCGCCTTACAAACAAATTTGCTTTTCAAAAACCTGCGCGGACGCCGAATTTATTTCAATCGGACACCCGCTTTTAAATGCCGTCGTCGAAGAAACGCTTGAAAATTTCGGCGACGCGCTCCGGCAAGGAACAATTTTTATCGACGAAAATTCCGACGAACAAAATTCCCGCGTGCTTTTTATGACGGAAATTAAAATTCAAGACGAACGAAAGGAAATTCTTTCAAGGCAACTGAACTTCTTGGAAATTTCGGAGGACGAAAAAATTTTTTCCGCGAATCACGCGCCTTATCTCGACTATCGGTCGCCAAACGAAGACGAACGCCAAAAAATTTTATCAATCGAAAAAGATTTTTCTGCTCTCGACAAAAATGCGCTTGATTTTGTTCAGAAAAATTTCTCCGCGCCGCTCCTTAAAAAAATTCAAGCCGATAAAAAAATTTTTCTTGACAAATTGGAGCGGGAAATTAAAACTCGTCTGCAGAGTGAAATTAATTTTTGGGATACGCAGGCGGCAGAAAAAAATTCCGCGCAGGCAACCAAAATTGCCGACGAATTGGAAGAACGTTTGAAGCGGCGGCTTGAGGAAATTTCTTTGCAACGAAAAATTTCCGCGCAGATTGAAATTATCGGCAGGGCTTTAATCGTCCCGAAAAAATTTTTTGAATCGCCGCCCGCCGACAATCGCCCGCGCATTGAACAAATCGCAATGCAAGCCGTCATGAAAATCGAGCGCGAACTTGGAAATGCGCCCGTCGATGTCAGCGAAAAGAAATGCGGCTACGACATTGAATCTGCCGACTCAAGCGGGCATTTGCGCTTTATCGAAGTCAAGGGCAGAATTGCCGCCGCCGAGACCGTCACTGTTTCCAAAAACGAAATTTTAACCGCGCTGAACTCCCCCGAAAATTTTATCCTTGCGATTGTCCTTGTCGAAAAAAATTCGGCGCACGCATTTTATATCAAAACGCCTTTCACTTCGCCGCCCGATTTAAACGCCGTCAGCGTAACTTACAAAATCTCGCCGCTTTTGAAGGGAAAAGTTATTCTTAAAAGAAATATTCCGCTCGGAGGTGATTGAAAATGTCTGAAGAGAAAACCAAAAACTTTAACGAATATCTTTTGGAAAATGTGCAAGCCGCCCGCGAAGAAACCCGCGAGTTCAAAAAGGACATCAATCAGCGCATGGATCAACTTGATAAGCGCATGGACGATCTCAGCAAACGCATGGACAGATTGGAACAGCGGCAAGACAAGCTGGAAGAAAAAATGGAGACGACACGCCGTGAATTGAATCAGCGCATGGACAGATTGGAAGGTAAAGTCGACAAACTCTCCGAAAAGCTCGATTCGTCAATGAAAGAAATGAATGCAAAACTCGATTCGTCAATGAAAGAGGTTCGCGACCTCGTCGCCCAATCGCAAAAAGATATTCGCAGTACGGCGCAACACAGCCAGATTTTAACTTCGACGATTGTCAGCATAGTTATTGTGGTTATCGCTTCTTTTTTGATGCATTAACACGAGGTGATTTGATTGAAAAAATTGATTGAAACGGCGTTGCCGCTCGACGTGATTAACAAGGCGTCGGCAAAAGAAAAATCAATTCGGCACGGACACCCCTCGACGCTCCATCTCTGGTGGGCAAGGCGACCGCTCGCAACTGCCCGCGCCGTTATTTTTGCCTCGCTTGTCGATGACCCCGCCGAGCATCCCGAAAAATTCCCTACGCCCGAATCTCAAAAGGCAGAGCGCAAAAGATTGTTCGGCATTATCGAAAAGCTTGTTCAATGGGAAAATTCTTCAAACGAAAAAATTTTCTCCGAAGCACTCGCCGAAATAAAAAAATCTGTCGGAGAAGATTTGCCCGCAATTTTCGATCCGTTCGCGGGCGGCGGCACAATCCCCCTTGAGGCGCAACGGCTCGGCTTGAAATCTTTTGCCGCTGATTTAAATCCCGTCGCCGTAATGATTAACAAGGCAATGATTGAAATCCCCGCACAATTCAAAGACAAGCCGCCGATTAATCCGCCTGCGAAAAAAACTATCGGCAGTGAAAGCGATTGGCACGGAGCAAACGGACTCGCCAACGACATTTTGTACTACGGAAAAATTTTGAAGGAAAAAGCCTTCGACGAACTGAAAAATCTTTATCCCGAAATCGAAGGAAAAAAAGTTATCGCGTGGTTGTGGACGCGAACCGTCAAATGTTCAAACCCCGCCTGCTCTTGTCGAATGCCGCTCGTTCATTCCTTCAAGCTCTCAACCAAACAAAAAGTTTTCGCCCGTCCGATTGTCGAAGGAAATAAAATTCGCTTTGAAATTTCTCGCTACGAAAACGAAAAAAATATCCCGGAAGGCACGGTAAACCGCAACGGAGCAAAATGTCTTTTCTGCGGCGCAAATGTTCCGCTTGCTCATGTTCGCGCCGAAGCAAAAGCCGGCAGAATGTCCGCGCAACTTATGGCGATTGTCGCCGAAGGACAGCACGGCAGAATTTATCTCCCGCCCAACGAAGAGCACGAAAAAATTGCCGACATTGAAAAGCCCGACGATTATCCGAGCGGCGAACTGCCCGAAAAAGCTCTGGGCTTCCGAGTTCAGGAATACGGAATAACCGAGTGGCACCAACTTTTTACCAACAGACAGCTGAAGGCTTTGATGACGTTCAGCGATCTAATTCCCGAAATTCAAAGTCAAGTACTCAAAGACGGCAAAGATAAAAATTATTCAAACGCCCTTGCAGTGTACTTGACTTTTTTGGTTGATAGACTTGCAAACAAATATTCTTCCTTTTGCGTATGGAATGTTCCGGGCGAAAAAATAGAACAAACTTTTGGGCGTCAAGCAATCCCGATGGTTTGGTTTTTTGCAGAGGCAAATCCTTTTTCCAATTCAAGCGGCTGTTTTGATAATATGCTCGGCTGGATTTATGAAAATCTGAAAGAAATTCCCGCGCAGATTCAAGGAGAAGTTTTCAATCACAGCGCGCTGAAAAATTTTCCGATAAAAAATGTCATGGTATCGACCGACCCGCCTTATTATGACAATATCGGTTATGCCGACCTGTCGGAATTTTTTTATGTATGGATGCGCCGTCCGCTGAAAAATATTTATCCGAGACTTTTCGGGCGCATTTCTTTTTCAAA
Source organism: uncultured Selenomonadales bacterium (assembly GCA_937877655.1). GTDB lineage: Bacteria > Bacillota > Negativicutes > Selenomonadales > Selenomonadaceae > Quinella. The sequence continues at coordinate 6,477 of CALFJC010000077.1, read as the reverse complement.
AAACGAAGAACTTATTGCATCGCCTTATCGTCACGAAGGAAATAAATCTGCGGCGAAAAATTTTTTCGAGGACGGAATGTTTCAGGCGTTGAAAAATATTTATGAAGTCACCCGCGAAGATTTTCCGACGACAATTTATTACGCCTTCAAACAACAGGATAAAGAATCGGACGGTGCGACTTCGACTGGCTGGGAGACAATGTTGACTTCGTTAATTAAATCGGGCTTTCAAATCACGGCAACTTTACCAATGCGAACGGAACGTCCGACAGGATTAAAAGTATCTGTAAACGCTTTGGCGTCATCAATCGTTTTGGTTTGTCGGAAAAGACCGTTGGAAAACGATTTGTGCTTGAAGAATGAATTTCTGCGTGATTTGAAGTCGGAGCTGAAAGAAACTTTGTCAATCATGCAACAGGCGAATATCGCGCCGGTCGACATGGCGCAGGCGGCAATCGGTCCGGGCATCTCGGTTTATTCGCGCTTTGAAAAAATCATCGACAGGAACGACAACGAACTTTCTGTGCGCGAGGCGTTGAAAATCATCAACACGGAGCTTGCAGAATTTTTCGGGACACAGACGGGGCGATTGGACGCGGCGAGCCAATTTTGCGTGGATTTATTTACGCAACGCGCCTTCAACGAGATAACTTTTGGCGAGGCGGACGTATTGGCGCGGGCAAAAAATATTTCAGTCGGAAGTTTGGAAAACATGGGCGCGGTAATTTCCTCGCGGGGACAAGTTCGGTTGCGCGACCGGGACGAAATGCCGATTTTGATAGAAAATCATCAGCTGAACAAGGAATGGATAAAAAAATTAGCCGACGCGAATTGTGCGTGGCTTTGGGTACAAAGTTTGGTTGAGGCGTTCAGGAACGGCGGCGTGAGCAAGGCGGAAGACATGAACAAAGAAAATTACAGAAGCGGCGCGGCAGAGTTGCTTTCAAAATTTGACGGCGATACAGACTTGTTAAGAAATTTGGCTTATCGACTTTACGACATTTGCGAAAAGAGAAATTGGGCGCGGGAAGGAACAGTTTACAATGAACCTGTGGCTGAGTGGCAGGAAATTTTGGACGAAAGCGTGAACTTCAAGCGCGAAAAACCTTTCCAAGAAAATTTGTTTTAATCCCTAGTTCCTAGTTCCTGGTTCCTAGTTCCTAAAAAAAGCAGGGATTTTTTCATTGCGGTAGAAAAAATTTCGCGGGAGGTGAATTTATGAGCAATTTAAAATCGTGGCGGGACGTGATAGAGCCGAATGAGGACGTGGCACGCGGAAATTACAGACAATCGGAGTTTGCGGCAGATTTGGCGGCGGTAGCAAACGGCGGCGGCACAGCCGAATATTCAAACCCTGCAGAATTTTTTTCGCGGACATATTTGACGGTCGGTTTGAAAGAACTTTTGGTCAAGACGTTGAAGCGGCTGACTTCGGGCAACGGCGAGCCCGTCATACAATTAAAAACTTCTTTTGGCGGCGGCAAAACTCACAGCCTGCTTGCGTTGTATCATTTATTCGGCGGGAAAATTCGTGCGGAGCAATCTTCGGCAGTCCGAGAAATTTTGAACGCCGCGCACATGGATTTTTTGCCGCGAGTTCACACGGCGACGGTTGTCGGGACGTGGACGAATCCTTTGAAGACGACGTTTTGGGGCGAAATAGCGGCGCAACTTTCGCGGGCGACGGGCAAGCCGGAACTTTATGAACTGGTTCGCGAAAATGACGAACAAAAAATTTCTCCGGGCGCGGGCGTCTTGAAACAACTTTTCGACGAGGCGAGCCCGTGCTTGATTTTGATTGATGAAATTGTTGCTTACGGTCGCAAGCTCAACAAGGGCGAAGTTGACGGCGGGACTTTCGGAAATTTGATGAGTTTCATTCAAGAATTGACGGAGGCGGCGAAGGCAAGCAAGAATTGTGCGGTTGTGGTTTCAATTCCCGAATCGGACGCGGAGGTTGTTGACGATTTGGGGCGCGAAGTTCTCAAGAAGGTTGAAAAATATTTCGGGCGCATTGAATTTGTTTGGACGCCCGTCGGTGTGGTTGAAGGTTACGAAATTGTTCGCCGAAGACTTTTCAAGCCTTGTCGAGACACAAAGGCACGAGAGGAAACCTGCGCGGCATTTTTCGGAATGTATGTCAACAACCCGAATGATTTTCCTAATGAAAGTCGGCAAAATTCTTACAGGGAAAAATTGTTGTCGTGCTACCCGATTCACCCGAAACTTTTTGATTATCTTTATGACAAGTGGACGAGCCTTGAAGGTTTTCAAAAGACGCGGGGCGTTTTGCGGTTGATGGCGAATGTGATTTATCGCCTCTGGTATCAAAATGATCAAAGCGCAATGATAATGCCGGGAAATATTCCGTTGGATTTTGATCCCGTGCGCTCCGAATTGACAAAATTACTCGGCGGGAATTGGGAAACGATAATAAATTCGGAGATTGACGGCGAAAAATCAAAGGCACTTGAACTGGACAAAAAAAGTTCGCGCTTCGGGCGATTTGCGGCGGCGCGGAAAATGGCGCGGACAATTTTCATGGGCACGGCTCCGAGCAGTCGATTAAGTGACGTTCGCGGCATTGAGGAGATTGAAATTCATTTGGGGACGATTCAGCCGCAGGATTTGGAGAACATTGGAACTTTCAACGACGCGCTGAACAAACTCAAGGAAAATTTATATTATCTGTATTCGCGGGGGACGCGGCTTTGGTTCGGCGTCAATCCGACGTTGAGAAAATTTGTTGAAGACAAGAGCAACCAATTTCCCGAAGACGACATTGATTTTGAGATTGAAAAGCGGCTTGCGAAATGGCAGGGCAAAAATTTATTTAGGGGCGTGCATTTTTCTCCGAAGAAATCAGAGGACATTGCCGACGAGCAAAAGACGCGGCTTGTAATTTTGCCGCCGCAATTTCCCTATGACGACGGCAAAGAAAATAATTCGGCGACGGAGTTTGCGAGAAAAATTTTGGACACTCGCGGGACGATTCCGCGCAGTCATAAAAATATGTTGTTGTTCATGGCGGCGGACACCAAGAACTTGGAGATTTTGAAAAAAACTGTTCGCGAATACAAGGCGTGGCAGGCGGTCATTGCCGATAAGCTGGTTTTGAACTTGGACGCTTTGCAACTCGAAGACGCCAAAAGCAAACTTGCCGAAGCGGAAAAAAATTTCGCCATGAAAATTTCTCAAGCCTACAGCAAGATTTTTGCGCCCGACAATCGCGAAAATACCGACATGAAAAATTGGGAATGGAAAATCGACAAGCTCACTTGCACAACGGAAGATAATCTTTCGGCGGCGGCGGAAAAATTTTTTGCAACCGAAATGATGCTCGGCGGGCTCGGCGTCGGAAATTTGAAAAATTTGTTGGACAAAAACATTTGGCGCGAAAGTGAATCCGTCAAATTGGAGCGGCTGTGGGAAAGTTTCACGAGATATTATTACATGCCGCGCCTTGTCGATGTGAATGTTTTGCTTGAAACAGTTCGCAAGGGCGTTGCGTCGAAAACTTTTGCTCTGGCGGAAAATGAAAACCTTGATGAACTTAAATTCGGCGACATAGCTCTCGGACAAATTTCTATGGAAAATTTTTTGGTCAAAGCGTCCGTTGCCGAGAAAAAACTCAAGATAGACGAGCCGCCGCCCGAAACTCCGACTGTTCCCGCTGATTCCGAAGGCGGTTCGGAAGAAGAAACTTCTCCGCCCGAAGAAGAACCTTTGCCGAAACGTTTTTCAATGAACATTTCTTTGGACAAAACGCGAATCGTCAAAGAAATCAACAAATGCAATTCGGAAATTTTGTCACAGTTAATAAATCTGCCCAATGCGGAAGTTTCAATTCATCTTTCCGTGAAAATTTCCGTTCCCGACGGCATTTCTTCAGAGACAAAAGAAATTGTTGCGGCAAATTGTAACGAGCTCCGAATAGATAATTTTCACTTTGAACCATGAAAAAATCCCTTGACGAAGTCGAGGGAAATTTTTTTTCGGCATGTTACATTTTAAAATTTTTGGCGTATAATGCATTGAAAACGAAAGGAGGTTGAGAGAAATGGATTTGGAAAAAGATTTGAAGGGCTTCGATTTCTCGAAGCTCAGCAAAGTTCGCGAGAGTTTATTGGAAGATTTATTGGCTATGCGCCGCAACAAAAGGAACAGCCGCAGATTTTTTGCAGGAAATATTTTGTCGGATGAAGAATTAGACTGCGCGGCGGCGGCAGGCACGAATTACATTCCGAAGCCGCCCGACAAGTTCAATAAATAAAATTTCGGAGGGATTTTTATGAGAAAAATTTTTTCAACGTTCTTGGCGGCTCTGTTGATTTTCGCGTTTTCGACAGTCAATGCGCAAAGATCTATATCAGCCGATGATCCGACGGGCTTTGTGGTTTTGGGCGAGTTTATTCCCGACATTATCCAAGAAATTCGCTACTACTCGACGTATAATTTTGTCGGAGAAAGAATCGACGGCTACGAACAACCTTGCGCATTGATGACGATTGAAGCCGCCGAAGCTCTCAAAAAAGTTTCCGATGACGTTATGAAAATGGGCTATCGCTTAAAAATTTTCGACGCCTATCGTCCGCAAAAAGGCGTTGATCATTTCATGCGCTGGGCTGAAAGTAGCGATACGAGCATGAAGAAATATTTCTATCCCGAAATCGCTAAAGACAGGATTATTCCCGAAGGTTATGTTGCAGTGAAAAGCGGGCACTCTCGCGGCTCGACGGTTGACTTAACACTTTTCGACATGAAAACCGGCAAGGAAGTCGACATGGGCGGCACCTTCGATTATTTCGGCGAAAAATCTCATCCCGACTACAAAAAAATCACGAAGAAACAATACAACAACAGAATGATTCTTCGCAACGTCATGATTAAGCACGGTTTCAAGCCGCTTGAAGAAGAATGGTGGCACTTCACTTTGAAGAACGAACCTTATCCCGATACCTATTTCACTTTTTCGGTGAATTCCGCAATAAATATGTGAGTGGAAAATTTAAATCATGATTGACTTGCTGAGGAAAATAAAATCCGGAAAGAAATTGCAAATTCGCCAGCGAATGATGCTAATCGTTTTATCAATCGGAATAATGACGCTGATAATATCGAGCGTCATTTCATTTTATGGGATGACGGGCTCAAAAGATATGGCGATAGAAACGAGCGACGAGATCGGAAAAGAATCTTCAAAAAACAGTTCCAAAATTTTGGAAGAGCAGACGAAAGCTGAACTTACAAAGCTGGCAGAAGACAAAGCGGGCGATATAAATCACAGGCTGAACGATTTGGCAAATGAAGTCGAGAGCATCGCGGCGGAGATGGCAAAAATAAAAAGAATGCCTTCAAGATTTGTTCCGCATCAAGTAAAAAATCCCGATGAAATACAGCCCGGCGGCATAGAATTTTATATTCAACACTCGGCGGACTTCGACAGAGCAAGATTCGCGGACGACATTGCTTTGACGGCGAACATGGAAGATTTTTTAATCGGAGTCGTCCAAAGAAATTCTATGATAAATGCGATATTCGTCACTTCAAAAGAAAATTACACGTTGTCGGCAGATGATTACAGAAAAACAACGGCGGAAGATTTTAAGCCGCCGAAACTTATTTATGACGCGCTTGCAAGCGATTGGTACAAAAAAGCTGTCGGCGAACAGAAATTAATCTTTACGAATGTCCGAGAATATATTTTCAGCAAAAAGTTGGGATTGTTTTGCGCCGCGCCGTGTTATCTTGAAAATGAATTAATCGGTGCGGCTTGCGCCCAAGCGACGCTCGAAAGGATAACCGAGATAATAAAAGAAGTCGAACTTCACAACAACGGCTTTTGTTTTGTGGCGGATAATCGCGGCTACATCATATTAAATTCTTCGGAAGAAGCTCCGAAAGAACTTGCCGTGAATTTCAACAACGATATTCGCGATTCGGAGAATGAAAAATTGTCGTTACTGGCAAAAGAAATGCTCGGCGGGCAAATCGGAATATCGGAAGTTGATTTGGACGGAAAAAATTATTACATAGCATATGCGCCGATAGAAAGAGCAAATTGGTCGTTCGGGGCGGCAATTTCCAAAGCGGAAGTTATGGCTCCCGTAATGAAAAACTCGGAGATTATAGGAAAAATCACGACGGAAAATATTTCAAAACTCAACACACATTTATTCCAGACGATGATTTTCATGGCGGCGGCGGTCTCGATTCTTTTGCTGATTGTAACTTATATCGGGCGGCGGGTGTCGGAAAGTTTTGTGGAGCCGATACATGAACTTTCAGACGGCGTCCGGGAAATTGCGAGCGGCGAATTAAATAAAAAGCTCGAAATTAAAACGGGCGACGAGATCGAACACCTCGCAACTTGTTTCAACGCAATGACGGACGAGCTCCAAACTTACATGGCGAATTTAACGAAAGTCACGGCTGAAAAAGAACGCATTGCGACGGAACTTGACGTGGCGAAAGATA
>CALFJC010000076.1 GCA_937877655.1 uncultured Selenomonadales bacterium | reverse complement strand
GGGCACACAGGACGTGTGCCCGCCGGCAACGAAAACAGGATGTTTTCTTGCCGGTTAAAGCCCCTTTTCTTTTGCTTACTTTTCTTTTGGGGCAGCAAAAGAAAAGTAAGTTAATAAGCTTTTTCTATGAAAACTTTCTTTGTGCGCGAAAAGAAAGTTACCGACAGTACAAAACCATTTCACAATGTGAAGGCAAAAGATAACTCAAACCGAAGCGTTTTAATACTGCGCGTTCGTTGTCATTCAAACTATAATTTGTGCAATCGTTAAGGTAATGGCGGAACTCAAATTTATAATCCGGGCAAAGAGACTTTATATAAGGTGCAAGCGTCCATAAATCTTCGGACTTGTGATAGGCACTGACCGCCATTTTCGGCTTGCAACGAGCGATGGTCTTCGCCGCGCCGTGCAACATTTCAAGTTCCGCGCCTTCAATGTCAAGCTTGATATAATCGACGCGAGGCAAATTTTTTCTCAAAACGTAAGTATCAAGGTCGATAAATTTTCCCGTTACCGTGCCTTTTACATTCTTACGACTTCCCGTTCCGGACGAATAATAATTTTCTTCGCCTTCCTTATCGCTTAAGCCGAGATTTTCAAGCGTAATGTCCGTTTTTAAAGACTTAAGGTTATCTGTGCAGTTTTGATAGTTCTTAGCGTCCATCTCAAAGGAATAAACTTTTGCGCCGCATCTGTTGAATTTTAGAGCAGTCGCTCCGTCGTAAGCTCCGCCGTCAATCGCAATATCTCCCATATTCGGAGTGAATCCTTTCAAAAAATATTGCGGCTCCGGCGCAAAACGATATTCGCTGACTCTGCCTGTAAGTCGTCCTTTAATCACCGCACGAAAAACTTTTTTGGATTCATCACTGCCGAGCATTTCGTAGACAGAAAAAATTTCGGGCAAATGTTTCATTACGGGAGAAAAATTGTCGTTCTGTATGAACTTAATCATTTTGATTCCGTATTGAGCAAAATAAGGAATAAAGGCGGGATCTCTAAGCTCGTTTAAGATAAGAACTGTTTTGGGTTTTTCATTCAGGAAAGGAACATTATCCAATGTCACGACGGGCAATTCAATTAAATCTTTCAGCTGTTCTTCCTGGACGGTATCGAGCACGATTGCGCAAGTAAGGTTTACCTTCGCTTTGATAATCATTTGAACATTTTTTGCCGCCCTGCTTGAATTGAATCCGAAACTGAAGAAAACTCCGCAGGGTGTTTGATTTTTTACCAGCTCCACCAAATGCATTTTAAATCTTTCTTCGTGAAGTTCGGAGATCATTTTTATAAATTCTGCGCTCAATTTTTATGCCTCCAATTTTTTGGCGAGGAGTTGATTAACGAGTTGCGGATTGGCTTTTCCCTTCGTGAGTTTCATAACCTGCCCGACCAACGCGCCCAGAGCTTTTTTCTTGCCGCCGCGATATTCTTCAACGGCTTTGGGATTTTTTGCAATAACTTCCTCGATAACGCCTTCAATCGCGCCGCTGTCCGTGATTTGCACAAGCCCTTTGTCTTTTACAATCTGCGCGGGAGATAAGGGCGAAGTCCACATTTCGGCGAAAACGGTTTTGGCAATTTTTCCGCTGATGGTTCCTTTCGCAATAAGCTGAATCATTTCCGCAAGACGTTTTGCGTCGACAGGAGAATTTTCAATCGTCAAATTGTCCGCGTTGAGATTTTTTGAGAGATCGCCCATGATCCAATTCGCGGCGGCTTTGGCATCGGCTCCGTTATCGACGACAGAATCAAAATACTCCGCCATAGCTCGCGAGCTAGTGATAATCCCCGCGTCGTATTCGCTGAGTCCGAAATTTTTTATCAGACGTTCGCGGCGGGCATCGGGCAATTCGGGCAGAGATTTTTTGAACGCCGCAATTTCTTCGTCCGTCGTGATTATCGGCGGCAAATCCGGTTCGGGCATGTAGCGATAATCATGCGCATCTTCCTTTGAACGCATTGATTGAGTAATTCCCTTTTCGGGATTCCAAGTGCGCGTCTCCTGAATAATTTCGCCGCCGTCGTCCAAAACTTCAGCCTGCCGCTCAATTTCGTAGTTAATCGCGTCTTCAAGAGCTTTGAACGAATTTATATTTTTCATTTCGGTACGAGTGCCGAGCTTGGCACTGCCAACGGGGCGCAACGAAACATTTATATCTGCGCGGAGATTTCCTTCTTCCATGCGGCAGTTGCTGACGTCGATATATTCGAGAATCGATTTGATTTTCTCCATGTAAGCGCGGGCTTCGGCGGCGGAGTGCATGTCGGGTTCGGAGACAATTTCAATCAGCGGAACACCCGTGCGATTATAATCGACGTTGGAACTTGCAGAATCTTTTATCGTCGTACCGCTGTGAACGAGTTTTCCCGCGTCCTCTTCCATATGAATCCGCGTAAGGCGGACAATTTTTTTTACGCCGTCAACGTCAATTTCAACATGCCCCGCATAAGCTATCGGCAAATCGTATTGCGAAGTCTGCCAATTTTTGGGCAGGTCGGGATAATAATAATTTTTCCTGTCGAATTTGCTGTACTTGTTGATTTTGCAATTCGTGGCGAGCCCCGCTTTAATCGCGAACTCGACAACTTTTTTATTAATCGTCGGCAAAACGCCCGGCAGTCCGAGACATACTGGGCAAACGTGAGTATTTTGCTCCGCGCCGAAAGTCGTTGCGCATCCGCAGAAAATTTTCGTCGCAGTCTTCAACTCGCTGTGAATCTCAAGACCGATTACCGCTTCATACTTCAAATTTATCACCTCAAAAATTTTTATAAAGTTCAAATTAAAAGTGCCGCGTCAAATTTTACAACGCCGCGCAGATTTACGCAACAAAAAAGCCGATCCTTTCGGAACAGCCGCAAAATTTTTCACCAAAAATTATCTGCCGCCCATGTTTTGAATTTTTTTATCCTGTCTTCCGTGTCAATGCCGTTGCGCTGATTTATCGTCAAACGATTTTGCTCCGCGCCGCCATTCCAATTTTTGACAACGTAAGAATCATTTTCGCACTCGACATAAAAATTTCCGAAGTCAAGGAGCATTCCCAATTCATCACGCGAAATCTCACCAATCGCCGCCGCCTTCAAAAAGGGTTGATAAGAATTAACCGACATTTTCTGCTCCGTGTACAGCGCGGCGAAACAATACGGCGCGTCTTTAAAATCTTCCCAATAATATTTTCCGTAACGCGGCGGGCGAAAGTCTTTGTACTTTATGAAGTAATACGCCCACTCAAACTCCGATTTTTTTTCGCAATCGGCAAGATAATCCTCGATAATTTTTTCAAGGTAAGTGTCGGAGAAATTTTCCTCGCCGTACAAAAGCAATTCCAAAGCCTCTTTCGTATTTTCAAAACCTTTAACCAACGAGCTTTCATGAAAAAGATTTTGCCAAGATTTTGGATCCGTCGAGCCGAGCTGACAGCGTTTTCCGTTGTTATCAACTTGATGATAATCGTCCATAATCAACAGTGCACAAGAAATTTTATCGTAATCGCATTTGAACAACGAAATGAATCGCGCAAAGTTTTCGGGATTTTCCAAGCCGACAATCCCGATTCGCCCGCCCAACAAATAATGATCCTCCAACTCAAAAAGCGATTCGGCTTTGTCGGGATTTTTTTTGCGTCCAAGAAAGTTTTTCTCGCTCTTCCTTAAGCTGAATCTCGTTGAAGTTATAGAAATTGTCGGTTTGAATTTCATTGCGCTGAAGAATTTTCCCGTGAATAATTATGCTGTCAACCTGTTCAAGCATGGCGGGAATTCTGTTGCCGTTGTTGCGGTTTTCGCTGTTGCTCAGCTCGGCATCACGCGAATTTGTTACCAGATTATTCACAATGCGAATGCGCCGCCGAAAATCTTTGTCCGAAATTTTTTCTTCGTTCAAAAGATAAGTTTGAAAGGCGTAAAGCATGATGACTTTTCCGAGCGAAAAATTTTTGTAAGACTTCAAACAATCGCCGAAAAAATCTGCGTCGTCAAAGTAAGTTATGATTTTTCCCGCCGCGTGTTGATTAACATTTTTATCCTTTCGACTGCCATTTGAAACTCTGTCGGCGAAAAAGCCGGGAATTTCTTCGCGCTTGGAAAGTTCAAACCAACAATCAAAACTTTTTTCCATGAAGTCAATATTTTCTTGAATGTCTCCGCCGAAAAATTCTTCCAACAAATCGAAAGGCTCGCGGCTCTTGCCTTGCGGAGTTTTTCCCTTGCAATACAAAATCACGTCGCACAGGAAACCGAAATAATTTAGAAAAGAATTGTCGACCATATTTTTATCCCGATAATTCCACAGCAAATCAGTCCAAACGGTGTCGATTTTCAAAACGATTTTGTCGGAAAGTTGCGCGTCAATTTCATCGAGCCGCCTTTTGAACTCCGCCTTGAAATGTTCAAAATCAGTCAGCGGCTTGCCGCGAGAATTCATCGTAATGTAAAGTTCGTCCGTCAAGCCCATGTCTTCAATCGACAGGAAATAAAACGAAATCGCGCCGCCCTTGAGTTTCTCCCATAAATTTTCTGCGCGGAAAAATTTTTCGTTAATCGCGTCAAGCATGACGAGCATTGAACTTACCGTCGGATCTTTTTTCCAACTCAAAGGAAAATCGGCGTCATCTTCTATCTCGGCAGATAATTTTTCTTTGTCGAAAGAAACTTCGCAACCGACAAGAAATTTGCAAAAATCCCTTGAATCGGGGCGCGTATCGTAAGAAAAATTTTTAAGGAACTCAAATTCGGCGGGCGGAATGTTTTCTTTTTTGGCGGCGTACCAATGCAGGAGAAAAAGTGTCGTAAGGCGTTGCTGTCCGTCGAGCGGCGTCAAAATTCCGTCGCACAATTCGCCGTAGATAAAATCGAGTTTAACTTTTTCGTCGGTCGTGACGGCTTTATAAAGCGCGTCCAAAAATCTTTCGCGCACACGCCGAATTTCCGCCGTATCTCTGCCCTGCGCGTAGTCGCGTTGAATTTTCGGGATAATTATTTGCCGAACGTCGCCTTGAAAAATATTTATGAAAGTCTGTAACATTTTATCCCTCCCGCTCCGAAATTCTGATTTTCTCCGTCAAAAAATTTTCCAGCACTTTGTTAATCGCGTCGAGATAAGCGCGGCGGTCATTTGCGCTCCAAAAATGAATTTGATTTTTCTCCGACTTGGTGTAGTACTTCAGGAAAATCATCTTCGTACAAAAGGGAATGAACGCGCCTTTCATATCGAGTTTGATAATTTCGTTGCGTTTCACGTCGAAAATCGAATTGCCCAGCGCGGAATTGTCTTCGCATTTCAGCAAGGCAAGATTGGCGATAGAATCATTCGATTCTTCGCGGAGAGTTTCGGGAGAAAATTTTTTAAAGATTTTTTCCTGCAACTCTCTGAATTGTCGCCCTTTAATTTCCTTCAGATTGAGCAATTTGTTAATTTCATCGAGAAGATTTTTATTTTCTTCGGGAGAATTTTTCAATGAACTTTTATGAAGACTCAACCACTCGCGCCATTGCTCTTGAGTTCCCGCTTCTTGCGAATTGACGGCGTTAATGTGCTCCAAACTCCACGAATTTTTCTCCTTGCCGCCGAATTTATATTTGTCGAAAGGAAACCATTGGGACTGCTCGCCGTTTTGCCGCACCGACTCGACATTGAAAAGCAACAACAACCTGCGAATTTTTTCTTTGTCTTTGTTGTCGTTGTAATTCCAATCGGAATAATTTTCGTCCTCTTCCAAACGAACGCTCGCCTTAATGAGTTTGTCAAGCCGCGCCGAAAATTTACTCTTGGAAAGTCCTTGCGCTTCTTTGTAAATGTCGGAAAGATTTTTGTAACCGGAAGCGATAAGATAGCCGATTTTGTGATAAAGCTCGTGATTTTCGCGCCAATCTTTCAGAAGCAAAAAGCTGCGAACAATTTTCTCCCAGATGTCATTTAAATCTTCGCCGCGCCGCTTGGAATCGAAATAAGAAAATGTGTTTTCTTTGCCCGCCATCAAATCCAAAATTAAATCGATGCGCGTCTGATATTTTTTGGCGGAATTATTTGTCAAGAAATACCAGAGCGAATCATTGTGCAATTCCTTTTCAATATTGTCCCATTGCAAAGCAATTTCGTTTTGGCGGCGGGCATCCATATTTTTATTTTCACTGCTTAGAAACATAGCCTTGACGAGCTCGGCACTTGTTAAAGGAATTTTGCCGATATTGAGCCGCGTGAACATTGCGTTTGCGTCTTCGCTATCGTCGACTTCATACCAAATGATTTTTACGTTCTTAGCCAACAAATTTTTCAAAGTCGGCATTGTCAGAGACATCTCGCCTTTTTTTGAGAACCAATCTTTGATATTTTCGTAAGCCTGTGCCATAAAATAAAAATCGACGTTGTCATTTCGCAAATTGAAATTGATATTCTCCAAAAAATTTTTTGAGCCCTTGCGCGTCTCGTAGTCCAAAGAAAATTTCGGCTTCTCAATAAAACCGTTGCTTGCTTTGTGCATGTAATTGTAAATCAGAAATAAAGTTGTCAAGCGTTGCTGTCCGTCAATGACTTCAAAATAATTTTCCGCGAAATTTTTTCTTACGACAATCGGTTGAAGGCAATAGCCGCGCAGATCTTCTTTGTAATTAACCAGATTATAAACGTCCTCAAGCAGACGAATGACTTCCGGTTTTCCCCAACGATAGCCGCGCTGATAAGAAGGCACGAAAAAATTTCCTGTGATGTCATTAACAAATTTCATTTCGAGCTTAGACATAAAATCCCTCCGAAAAGCAATTAGGAATGAGTAATGCGTAATTTGTAATTCGTAATGAAAAGATTTGTAGCGGGTTGTGAAGACACGGGCGCACAGGACGTGCGCCCGCCCGCAACAGAAACAGGATGTTTCTAT
>CALFJC010000075.1 GCA_937877655.1 uncultured Selenomonadales bacterium | reverse complement strand
CAATTTTCTACACTCGCGGCGACGGTAAAGATGTCATTAACGGCTTCGGCAACGATGACTTGCTTGAGATAACGGGCGTCACAGACATAACGGGCACAGTCAACAGCAGAGGCACGGAAATTTATTTGAAAGTCGGCTCGACAAACAAGGCGATAACCTTCAAAAACTTTGAGGCAACAACTTTCAACATCAACGGCAACTCCTACTCGATAAGTGGAACTAAATTAATTAGGAATGAGGAATTAATAATGAAGGAAAGGTCTTCATTCCTAATTCCTAATTCATAATTCCTAATTGATAAAAGCGCGGAATAAAATTTTATCCCTTCCAAAAACGGAGGGGATTTTTTTCTTGGAAAATTTTTAAACAAAAAACACCTCCCGCTTGTGATAGGTGCTTTTTTTATGTCGGAAAAAATTTTTTCAGAAGAAGAACTCGACGCGCCCGAAAAACTTTTTTCTCACGATTTTGGAAGATTTTTTTCTCGGAAAATTTTCAAACAAAAAACACCGCCCGATTTGCGAGAGGTGCTTTTTTTATGTCGGAAAAAATTTTTTCAGAAGAAGAACTCGACGCGCCCGAAAAGTTTTTCCGCGTCGCCATGTCCCGTAATGTGCTTGCCGTTGAAATATTTCGCTTGAAGTCCGATATTTTTAAACGGAGCCCAAGACGCGCCGATTACCCAGCCGCGAGTTCCTTTCATTGCGTCATCTTCCGTTGGGGCGAAAGAAACATTGGAGCCGTAACGACGATAGCCCGCAAAAATGCTCCATTGTCCCTTTTCGGAGGCGTCGTCATAATTGCCGTAGTCAACTTCGGCGTGCCAAGAATAATCTTCGATGTTGGCTTTGGTATTTTTTGCATATGCGCCCTTGACGCTCAACATGTCGGTAAACTTGTAGCCGAGATTGGCAGTCCAAATGTTCGCCTTTTTATCGCCGTTGCCGTTTTTCTTTTGCCAAATCAAATCATCATCTTTAAGATAATACCATGCGCCGCCGCCGAAGAAACCTGTTTCGCCTTGATCATATTGGACGCCGAGCCCGACAGCCGTCGAAGGATCGTTTTCGAGATCTCCCGTGCCGACTTTGTCATCGGAAAGACGACCTGCCGTTGCGTTGAATTGCCACTTACTGCCGAAAGTCAACGACGCGCCTGAAATTTCGGTATCCCACATGAGCCCGAATTCCGGTTCGGGACAAAATTCAAACTTGCCGATTTTGAGATTGAATTTATCGTAATCGCCTTCCGCCCAAGCGCGAACCAAACTGAAATCTGTAGTGGTATCGTCTTTCATATCGCCTTCCGCGTCAATGCGGGCATTAACCGTCCAATGATCATTGACTTCAGCTTTCGGTTCAAGGCGGAAAACGTATCCGTTGGAATTTTCTCTGTGCTTATGTCCCGTCTTATCGGGGTCGGTTCGTTCGCTCTCGTAAGTGTATTCGATTTTGCCTGTCCAAATAACTTTGTCGGCGTATTTTTCAAGCTCGGAGACGCGGACGCCCAACGCATCCAATTCATCTCTGAATTCTGCCGCCAATCTGTCGAGCTCGGCTTTGTTCGCGCCCGTCGGATTTTTTGCCATAGCTTTAGCAACCATCTGCGCCATTTCGTAGCGGGTAATGTTACGGTCGCCGCGATAAGTTCCGTCGCCGTAACCTTCGACGACGCCCGCCGCCGCGAGCTTTGCAACCGATTGATAAGCCCAATGTCCTGCGGGAACGTCGCTGAAAGGATTCGCCGCCGCAAATGTGGTTGACGCCGTGCCGATAACAAATGCCGCCGTCAAAGCCGCCGATAATGTTTTCTTCATGTTGAACATCCTCCCAAAAAATTCTGTCAAGAAAAATTTTCCCTGTGACTTTCGGATTTTTGAGAAGCAGTTCAAATTGAGTTGCCGTGTTTCCTCAAATGATTTTATTTCTCAAATTCCCTCAAGCCGCCGCAATGATAATCCCAAAGATTTTTCTTGTCAAGCTTTTTGATAATTAATTTCAAAAGTTGCTTTGGGCACGAAAAAACCTTCGCCGATTTTTTTCGACGAAGGTTTGAAGTTTCTATTCAGTAAAACGGCTTACATCATGCCGCCCATACCGCCCATGCCGCCCATACCTGCAGGCGGAGGAGGAGTCGGTTCGGGTTTGTCGGCAACTAAAGTTTCTGTTGTAAGAATCATTGCCGCAATCGACGCCGCATTTTGCAGAGCCGAACGAACAACTTTTGCCGGGTCAACGATACCCGCTTTAATCATGTCGACATATTCATTTGTCAGCGCGTTGAATCCGATACCTTTTTCGGACTTCTTGACGGCTTCGGCAACGACGGATCCTTCTTGCCCCGCGTTGTTGGCGATTTGACGAACGGGCTCTTCAATGGCGCGTTTGACAATTTCAACACCGACTTTGGCGTCGCCTTCAGCTTGGACTTCGTCAAGCGCGGGAAGAATATCGATAAAGGTTGTGCCGCCGCCCGCGACAATTCCTTCTTCGACAGCCGCACGAGTTGCATTCAAAGCGTCTTCAATGCGGAGTTTCTTTTCCTTCATTTCGACTTCGGTAGCCGCGCCGATTTCAATAACTGCAACGCCGCCCGCCAATTTCGCGAGACGCTCCTGAAGTTTTTCTTTATCAAAATCGCTCTTCGTTTCCGCAATTTGCTTGCGAATCTGCGCGACGCGAGCTTTAATTTCGTCTTTATCGCCGCTGCCTTCAACAATCGTAGTTTCTTCTTTGGTTGCACGAATCTGGCGAGCATGTCCGAGATCCGCAAAAGTCGCGCTGTCGAGTTTGCGTCCGAGTTCTTCGCTGATAACCGTGCCGCCCGTCAAAATTGCAATGTCTTCGAGCATCGCTTTACGACGATCGCCGAAGCCGGGAGCTTTAACCGCCAATGCTTTGAACGTTCCGCGCAGTTTGTTGACAACGATTGTTGCCAATGCCTCGCCGTCAACGTCTTCAGCAACGATAACGAGCGATTTGCCCTGCTTAACAACTTGCTCCAAAATCGGAAGAATATCTTGTATCGAAGAAATTTTTCTGTCAGTCAAAAGGATATAAGGATCGTCAAGGACGGCTTCCATTTTGTCGGCGTCGGTGACCATGTAAGGCGAAATGTATCCGCGATCAAATTGCATACCTTCGACAACTTTAAGATTGGTCGTCATTGTCTTGGATTCTTCAACGGTTATAACACCGTCATTGCCGACTTTTTCCATTGCGTCGGCGATAAGTTGTCCGATCTCAACGTCGCTTGAAGAAATGGATGCAACCTGCGCGATAGCTTCTTTACCTTCGACTTTTTGAGCACTGTTTTTAATTTCGTCGACGAGTTTTGCAACAGCCGCCTCGATACCTTTTTTGATAATCATGGGGTTCGCGCCCGCCACAACGTTTTTCAAACCTTCGCGAACGATGGCTTGTGCCAAAAGAGTAGCGGTTGTGGTTCCGTCGCCGGCAACGTCGTTGGTTTTGGTTGCGACTTCTTTAACGAGTTGCGCGCCCATGTTTTCAAAATGATCTTCGAGCTCAATATCACGGGCGATTGTCACGCCGTCATTTGTGATTGACGGTGCGCCGAATTTTTTTTCAAGAACGACGTTGCGACCTTTGGGACCGAGCGTAACTTTAACCGCATTTGCCAAAGCATCTACACCGCGACTGAGAGCACGACGAGCTTCTTCGTCGAACAAAATTTCTTTTGCCATAAATTAATTACCTCCGAATGAACTTTGCACTTCATTGCGCATTACGCATTGCGCATTACGAATTGAATTAAAGGATTGCCAAAATGTCACTCTCGCGAATCACGAGATAATCTTTATCGTCCACTTTGACTTCGCTGCCCGCGTATTTGTTGAAAATAACTTCGTCGTCAACTTTGACTTCCATAGCCGCACGCGAACCGTTATCGAGGAGTTTGCCCGTGCCGACGGCAACGACTTTGCCCTTTTGCGGCTTCTCTTTGGAAGTTTCGGGCATGATGATGCCGCTTTTGGTCTTAAGTTCGACTTCGGCAACTTCAACTATAACTCTGTCTCCAAGTGGCTTTATCATAAATATCTGCCTCCCAATAGGAAATTCAAATCTGCTCGGCTTTCCTGCCGAATCACAGGCGGTATCATAATCCCAATTCAACAAAATGTCAAGAATCATTTTTTTCATGTCGGCGGAGCCGTCGCGGAAAAAAATTTCGGAGAAAAAAATCTGCGCGGCTTGAAAAATTTTCTGCAATAAAAATTTTGTCGGTCGGAAAAAATCTCCGCCGCTCTCGCCGAAAAAATCTGCGCGGAAAAATTTTTCTCGCGGCTTATGTAAATTTTTTTCAATATTTGAAGCTTGACAAGAATTTTTGCCTGCAATATTATTTGCTTGACAGTCAAAAGCGTTTGGTGGACGCCGGCTCGTCAAAGGGGGATTTTAGCTGACGTTGGGGGACAGAAGTTAAAGTCAAATTTTTTGTGGCGTTTGAATTCGGCAACCCGGTTTGCAAATTCAACGCTAGTTTTCGTTTTGCAGACTTTTTGAGGAACGTTCGAGTAAGTCAGACTCGCAAAGGGCAGGGCGCAAAATTTTTTTATTAAAAAATCCGCGCCTGTCCGATGAATCATAATTTATTTTTTTCAACAGAGTTTCGACTGACAAAAAGCGAAACTCCAAAGAAAGGAGTTTTGTATCGTATGAGCGATTTGCTTAAAAATTTTCCTTTTGACTTACAGCGTTTTGATGAAGGAACCGTTCTTTGGTCACAGATTCAGGGAACTTCACCTTCAGATACCGCAACTGCCGAAGGTTATTATTGGAGCGGCAGTGAATCACTTCTTGCCGGAACCGTCAGCGGAGAAGCCGAACTTTCCGTTACCTATACAACCGCAACCAACGCGAGCGGCAGTGCTTACTATCTTATAACCGACGTTTCCGCGATAGATTTTCCGAATACTTCGGCTTCGGCTGTTGCCGCCTTCACGAATTTTTCGGCGGGCGAGGGAACTTCGATAGCAATTTCTTCCGAAGTTCCTTTGACTCTCAGCGGACTCGGCGACGGAAAAACTTATACCTTCGCCTCAATTCCTTCCGCCGACAACGAAGGCACAGGCGGACTTTCCGTTGCGCTTGATGAATTTATATTCGACACCGAAAATGATTCCGTTGCAAGTATCGTGCTCCGCGCAGGCGCAATGAACGTTGACGGAGCTTTGGGCGGTGTTTCAATCAGCATTGCCGATAACACCGGTTTTCTGCCGCTCAGCGTCAATCAAAGTTTTACTTACAAAGTTACGGGCGACGAAGCCATTATTGAACTTTCCGCAAACGATGCTTCCGTTGCCGAATATGATCATGCCACAAAAATTGTTCCCGTTGCGGCAGATGGCGAAAAGCTTTCTGTTGCGGAAAAAGAATTCACTTACACGAGCGGCGGCTCGGCGGCGATTATTCTTGAAGAAGGAAAAATCAGCGGATTTGCGTTCGGAAAAATTGATGACAAAGTAATTTATTCGGGCGGAAGTTATTTCGGCGTCAGATATTTGGATGATGCGATTAACGTTGTAAGCTCCGATTTGAATTTTGAAAATTTGTCGAAGGACGGTTACACTGCGCAGTTGACAAGTTTAAGCGGAGTCGGCGGCGCGTCATTGGCTTATACTGTCGATATTTCTCCCAATGCCTCCGAACTTCAGCTGAATGATTCTCTTACTCTCAAAAACAGCGGCGGAAGCGATATTCTTACAATCGACAATAACGGCGATCTCACGGCGATTAAACTTTCAACAATCGGCGACGCAATTTCCGGCGACTTGTCCAATCTTGACGGCGAAGAGACTGCTCTTTTTGGCGGCAAGACACAACTTGGCGGCGTAAGTTTCAGCGAAGTCACAAGTTCAAATGCAACGCTTACTTATCAAGCCGAAAATCTTTTTGCGCTGACAGGTTTAATCGCTGAAGACAGAGTTTCTTTCGATGAATTTTCTATTTCGGTTGACGGAGTGGGCGCAAGCAAAGCGTCTGTTGTTTTTGACGCGGAAGGAACGATAGAAAAAATTTCTGCAACCGAAGGCACGACAATTTCTACCGACGGTTTAAGTTCAACCGAAAATAAAAGTGTCGCCATCAACGACGGGACAATCACTGCCGATCAAGATTTCAATTACATTTACACTTCCGCAAGCGACATTCTAATTTCTGTCGACAGTGCCGACAGCATAAATCTTTCTTCGACGGGCGACGCAACCAAGGTTGCAATCGGCGGAGATTCTGTAACAATCGGCGCGGGCGACAATGCCAAGGTTTTCAAGGAAGTATCTTTCAGTGATTCAAGTGCTTTTGTTGTGGAAAATTCTGTTGTCACGAGCGTTATTCTGAATGATACCGACAGTTTTTCTACGAATGCAAAGACTGCGCAGAGTATTGAAATTTCGGATTTTGTCGCTCCGACTTTTGAAAACCTTGTAGGCGACAGCATAGGATTTTCTCGCGAAGTTGATGAGATTGTTGTAACGGGCGGATTCAGTGCGGGCTCTGTTGTCGACAGCAACGTCGGCAAAGTTGAATTCAGTTCGATTCACAGCGCGGATTCTGCAGAAAATCTCGCCGTATCGTTTGACAAGGCGGGAGCAATTACAAATATTGACGGCACGGACGAGGGCGACGTTATAAAAGTTACGGGCGCGGTCGGCGCAAGCGGCATTACGATTGACGACAACGCCATAAAAATCGGCAGCGGCAATTTTGTTTATGAAGTTCAGGAAGATTATATCGGGCTGAA
Organism: uncultured Selenomonadales bacterium; assembly: GCA_937877655.1. GTDB lineage: Bacteria > Bacillota > Negativicutes > Selenomonadales > Selenomonadaceae > Quinella. The sequence goes on along the minus strand of CALFJC010000075.1, from coordinate 1,400 downwards.
ACTTTTGCAAGACAATGATACCGTCGAAGCGATTGGAGACGTTGGAAGAATTACTCCGCTTGCGGGCAGTTCGTCCATTACTCTCGGAGATAAAAAATATGAATTCGGAGCAGTCTCCGCCTATTTCGCGGTGAATGCAAACGAATACGCGTTTAACTTCGTTGCGACGGGCGATTACATTAAACAAGCGGCGGGCTCCTCGCTTGCTTTGACTTACGGCTCGGGCGAAGACGATCTTTATTATCCCACAGTCGAAGGCGCATATAAAATCGAAATGACTTCTGCCGAAGAGGAGCTTTTTGAAATCAGCGAATTTGCGGCGGGCACGGAATTTGATGTTTCATTTGTCTCGGTTGTTTTTGGTTCTGCAAGCGGTGCTGTCGGCTTTGATTCTTACGGCGATATTCAAAGCATAAATTCGGGCGGCGGCTCAATTAAATTTAGCGGCAACGACATTGCGGAAGTTTTGAAGATGACTGATGATCTCAGCGAAGTCAACATTACTACAAATGCAACGGTGCTCACCTACATTGGCGGCGCAGAAAAAACTGTCGACGGCTTGGTCAGCGGCGATGAAGTTTCCAAAGCGGGCGGTATTACAAATTTCTCGACGGCTGATAACGGCAGTGCATCAAGCGTATTCACGATTGGCAGTAACAAATTTACAATCGACGGCTCGGACGAAAACGGCGTGACATTTACGGTTAATGAAAGCGGCGCGGTTACTGCCGTTGCAGGTCTCGGATACAGCTCGACGCTCACGACAGATTTAACAGGCTCTCTTACCGTCAACGGCTCGTCGCTTACACTTTCGGAAGGCAGTGTAGTTATCGGTACGGGACAAAATGATGATTCAGCAAAAATTTTAGATGACAGCGACAGCGATTCCGACAGTGATTCCGATTCCGACAGCGATTCCGATTCCGACAGCGATTCGGATTCCGACAGCGATTCGGATTCAGACAGCGATTCGGATTCAGACAGCGATTCGGATTCCGACAGCGATTCGGATTCAGACAGTGATTCGGATTCAGACAGCGATTCTGATTCTGATTCGGACAGCGATTCCGATTCCGACAGCGATTCTGATTCGGACAGTGATTCTGATTCCGACAGCGATTCCGATTCCGACAGTGATTCCGATTCCGACAGTGATTCTGATTCTGATTCCGACAGCGATTCCGATTCCGACAGCGATTCGGATTCCGACAGCGATTCCGATTCAGACAGTGATTCTGATTCCGACAGCGATTCGGATTCCGACAGCGATTCCGATTCAGACAGTGATTCCGATTCGGACAGCGATTCGGATTCCGACAGCGATTCTGATTCCGACAGTGATTCCGATTCCGACAGTGATTCCGATTCCGACAGTGATTCCGATTCCGACAGTGATTCCG
>CALFJC010000074.1 GCA_937877655.1 uncultured Selenomonadales bacterium | reverse complement strand
TTGAAACGGCGTTGCCGCTCGACGTGATTAACAAGGCGTCGGCAAAAGAAAAATCGATTCGGCACGGACACCCCTCGACGCTCCATCTGTGGTGGGCAAGGCGACCGCTAGCAACTGCCCGCGCCGTTATTTTTGCCTCGCTTGTCGACGACCCCGCCGAGCATCCCGAAAAATTTTCTACGCCCGAATCTCAAAAGGCAGAGCGCGAACGACTTTTTAAAATCATCGGCGAACTCGTCAAGTGGGAAAATTCTTCCAACGAAAAAATTTTCTCCGAAGCACTCGCCGAAATTAAAAAATCTGTCGGAAATGATTTGCCCGCAATTTTCGACCCGTTCGCGGGCGGCGGCACAATCCCGCTTGAGGCGCAACGGCTCGGCTTGAAAACTTTTGCCGCAGATTTAAATCCCGTCGCCGTAATGATTAACAAGGCAATGATTGAAATCCCCGCGCAATTCAAAGACAAGCCGCCGATTAATCCCGAAGCAAAAAATTCTATCGGCAGTGAAACCGATTGGCACGGAGCAAACGGACTCGCCGCCGATATTTTGTACTACGGAAAAATTCTCAAGGAAAAAGCCTTCGACGAACTGAAAAATCTTTATCCCGAAATCGACGGAAAAAAAGTTATCGCGTGGCTGTGGACGCGCACAGTAAAATGTTCAAACCCCGCCTGCTCTTGTCGAATGCCGCTTGTTCATTCATTCAAACTCTCGACCAAACAAAAAATTTTCGCCCGTCCGATTGTCGAAGGAAATAAAATTCGCTTTGAAATTTCTCGCTACGAAAACGAAAAAAATATTCCCGAAGGAACCGTCAACCGCAACGGCGCAAAATGTCTTTTCTGCGGCGCAAATGTTCCGCTGGCTCATGTTCGCGCCGAAGCAAAAGCCGGAAAAATGTCCGCGCAACTCATGGCGATTGTCGCCGAAGGACAACACGGCAGAATTTATCTCCCGCCGAACGACGAGCACGAAAAAATTGCCGACATTGAAAAGCCAGATGATTATCCGAGCGGCGAACTGCCCGAAAAAGCTCTGGGCTTCCGAGTTCAGGAATACGGAATAACCGAGTGGCACCAACTTTTTACAAATCGACAGTTGAAGGCGTTGATGACTTTCAGCGATCTCATTCCCGAAATTCAAAGTCAAGTGCAGGAAGACGGCGGCGATAAAAATTATTCAGACGCCCTCGCTGTGTACTTGACTTTTTTGGTTGATAAATTGGCTGATTATGGAAATTCTATTTGTTTGTGGAACCCTTCACGAGATATACCTGTTCACATATTTGGGCGTCAAGCTATTCAAATGACTTGGGATTTTGCGGAAGCTAATCCGTTCAGTAATTCAAGCGGTTGCTTTGATAATATGCTTGACTGGATTTATAGAAGTGTAAAAGAATTGCCCGCGCAGATTGAAGGCGAAACTTTTAATCACAGCGCGCTGAAAAATTTTCCGATAAAAAATGTTATGGTATCGACCGACCCGCCTTATTACGACAATATCGGCTACGCAAATTTATCGGAGTTTTTTTATGTTTGGATGCGTCGCCCGCTGAAAAATATTTATCCTAAACTTTTCGGGCGAATTTCTTTTCAAAAAGCCGAAGAATTAATCGCGGAGCCTTCGCGGCATGAAGGCGACAGTTCAGAGGCGAAAAAATTTTTTGAAGACGGAATGTTTCAGGCGTTGAAAAATATTTACAACGTCGCTTGCGAAGATTTTCCGACAACAATTTATTACGCCTTCAAACAACAAGATTCTGATTCGAGCGGAACAGCTTCGACGGGCTGGGAGACAATGTTGACTTCGATAATCCGCGCAGGCTTCCAAATTACCGCTACTCTCCCAATGCGAACGGAAATGCAAAGTCGAATGCGCTCGCACGAATCAAACGCGCTGGCGTCGTCAATCGTTTTGGTTTGTCGGAAAAGACCGTTGGAAAACGATTTGTGCTTGAAGAATGAATTTCTGCGTGATTTGAAGTCGGAGCTGAAAGAAACTTTGTCAATCATGCAACAGGCGAATATCGCGCCGGTCGACATGGCGCAGGCGGCAATCGGTCCGGGCATCTCGGTTTATTCGCGCTTTGAAAAAATCATCGACAGGAACGACAACGAACTTTCTGTCCGCGAGGCGTTGAAAATCATCAATACGGAGCTTGCGGAATTTTTCGGAACGCAGACGGGGCGATTGGACGCGGCAAGTCAATTTTGCGTGGATTTATTTACGCAACGCGCCTTCAACGAGATAACTTTCGGCGAGGCGGACGTTTTGGCGCGGGCGAAAAATATTTCTGTCGGGAGTTTAGAAAACATGGGCGCGGTAATTTCCTCGCGGGGACAAGTTCGGTTGCGCGACCGTGACGAGATGCCGATTTTGGCAGAAAAACATCAGCTGAACAAGGAATGGATAAAAAAATTAGCCGACGCGGATTGTGCGTGGCTTTGGGTACAAAGTTTGGTTGAGGCGTTCAGGAAGGAAGGTTATCAAGGCGGCGGAGAACTTTTGTCGAAATGGACGGGCGACTTTGATTCGCTGAGAAATTTGGCTTATCGGCTTTATGACATTTGCGAGAAGAGAAATTGGGCGCGGGAAGGCACGATTTACAATGATTTTGTGATTGAGTGGCAAGATATTTTGAGAACCTGCGAAAGTTTCTTGCAGAAGAAAGAACCCGTTCAAGGAAATTTATTTTAATCCCTAGTTCCTGGTTCCTAGTTCCTAGTTCCTAATCAAAGATAATCCCAAGGGCTGACGGGCTCGCCGCCGAGTCGAACTTCAAAATGACAATGCGGACCGGTTGAATTTCCTGTGGAGCCGCAATAGGCGATGACTTGCCCTTGACTGACGCTTTGCCCGACGCTGACGGCTAAGCTCTCGTTGTGCCCGTAAAGCGTGACGATGCCGCCGCCGTGATCAATCATAACGGTATTTCCGTAGCCGCCAATCCAGCCCGCCTCAATGACGATACCGCCCTGCGCGGCGTGAATGGGCATGCCGTAATCGCCGCCGATGTCCAAGCCGCTGTGAAAACGAGCATTTCCGAAAATCGGATGAGTTCTCCAACCGAATTCTGAAGTTATGGGACCGCTGATTGGCCAAATCATGCCGCCGCCGTAACTTTGCATGATATATTCTTCTTCGCCGAATTCCACAACGTCGACATTGCCGGCTTGAGTCGCCGCCTCCAACTGTGCTTGCCGCCGAGCTTCCATTTCGGCTTGCCGTTGCGCTTCTTCAGCCGCCCGCCGCCGCGCTTCTTCTTCGGCGGCTTTTTTATATTTATTTTCCTGAATCAATCGCTCCACTTCGGCGGACGACGCCATCATTTCATCATATTGCTGATTGTAAATTTCCTTGTCGTTTTGCATTAAATCTATGAGTGCTTGTTGTTGCGCAACTTTTTCGAGCTTGAGATTTTTTGCATCCTCCGCCTTAATCGCCAAATCTTCTTGAATTTGTCTGTCGGCTTCGAGTTTTTTGCCGACTTCTTTTATTTCGGTTTGATAAGCCAAGACGTCCGCCACAAGTTCCGAATCACGAATAATGACGCGCTTTAACAAATCCATTCGCGTTAAAAAATCTCCGAAGTCCTGCGCGCCGAACAAAACGTCCAGATAAGAAATTTGTCCGTTGATATAAATATCTCGGACGCGATTTTCAAGGACGGCATGTTTTTCATTTAGCTCGGCTGTGACTTCGGCGAGAGTGTTTTCGTTTTCGGCAATGCGCGAAAGAGTTTCATCAAGGGCGGCTTGTTTTTCTTCGTAGTCGGCAGTTGCCACCGCCGCTTCTTCGTCGAGTTGCCTTTTGAATTCCGAAACCGAATCGATTTTGCCTTGAATCAGTTCAGCGGTTGCGCGAGCTTTTTCGGCGGCTTCTTCGTAGGAAATTTTTTCTTCTTCGAGCTGTTCAATTTCCATGTCGAGGCGGTCAAGTTCATCAATTTCTTCGTTGTATTCAACGTCGGCGGGTTCTTCGGAATATTCTTCTTCGTAATAATCGTCCTCGTCGTCGGCGAAAACGGTTGAGAAATTCAGCAAGGTTATCGCCGCCATCAGGATAAAAATTTTTTTCAAACTGTTCATTCCTTCCTTAGCTTATAGGAAAAATCCTAACAGCTAAAACCTAAAACCTAAAACCTAAAACCTAAACTTCCATAAATCTTTTGAGAGAAACTGTGCTACCCAAAATGCCGATAAAAATTCCCGCGCCGATTAAAGCGATTGAAACGTAATGCATGAAAGGATATTGCTCGACCATCGGGAAAAAGGCGAGTGTTTCATAAATTTTCTCTGTCATTGCGGAATAAAATTCTTGCAGAGCAAATGCGCTGACGCCGCCGCCGATAATTCCGAGCCCGACGCCTTCCAAGATAAAAGGCCAGCGAATAAACCAATCGGTTGCGCCGACATATTTCATAATCGCAATTTCTTTTCGGCGGGCGAAGACGGTTAATCTGATTGTGTTTGAAATGATAAAAACCGTCGCGCCGAGCAGGAGCCCCATCAAAATCAATCCGAAAAGTCGCATCAAGTGCGTAATTTCAAAGAGATTTGCGGCGACATCCTGTCCGTATTTGACTTCGTCCACGCCGTAAAGATCAGCGATAGCCGTTGCGGTTTTTTTTACGTCATCGGCATTGGCAACGGTTACCAAAAAAGCATTCGGGAGCGGGTTGGAGTCGCCGAGTGCGTCCAAAATTTTTTTATTTTCGCCGAGACGCTCCTGCAATTTTTTCAAAGCAACTTCGCGGGGCACAAATTCGACAGCTGAAACGCTTTTCATTGCCCGCGTCATGCGTTCAATTTCCTTGCGCCCTTCTTCGGGCAATTCGTCATTTATGTAAACCGAAATTTGAACTTGACTTTCGAGCGAAGACGCCATTTTATTCATATTCATTACCATAATCAAAAAAACTCCGAGCACGAAAAGCGCGACTGCCACCGTCCCGATTGAAACAAATGTCATCCAACGATTTCTTATCATGGACAAAATTACTTCGCGGAAATAATATTCGACTGTTTGAAGTTTCATTCAACCACTCCCAAAAATTAAGCTTGCCGTCGATTATAGCATAAAATTTTCTTTCGGCAAAAAAAAGTCCCGCCGAACTTTTCGACGGGATTAATTTTTTTCCGCAAAATTTTCCGCGCAGAGTTTTAAATCATACTGCTGACAGTGCGGCTCATGCCGTTGATATTTATCGAAGTCGAGTCCAAAATATCTTTCAAAATAATTTTGCCGCCGCCGTTGATTGTGAGCGTCAAGGTATCGTTTTTGAAAGTCGCTTTCTTATAATCGACAAAGCCCGTGCCTTTTTTGTTCAGGATTTGCAACATATCGCCGCTTGAAAAATCTGTAATGACATCGTTGCCGTCTCCTGCGCGGAAAACAAAGGTATCGTCGCCTGCGCCGCCCGTGAGTGTATCATTTCCTTTGCCGCCCCAGAGCGAATCGTTTCCTTCGCCGCCAAAAAGAATGTCATTGCCTTTGCCGCCTTCGAGAGTATCTGCTCCCGCGCCGCCGTTGAGAGTATCTTTAGCCTTGCCGCCGATAAGCAAATCATCTGAATCGGAACCGATGATTGAGATTTTTTTCTTGGCGTCCGAAGCATCCGCCGTTGAAACTCCAAGTTCGCCGAGATTAATTTCTCCGCTGAACGAGCCGAGAACTTTTGCCGAGCTTTCGCCGATAAAAATTCCGTTGCTGAAAATTGTATCCTCGCCGTTCGCAGTAAAAATAATTTCCGTCGTGTCGTTGACTGTAATTGAGCCGCTCCCGATTTTTATAATCGAGTCGCCTTTTTTGATTTTGACATCCTTAATCTCCGCGCCGCTTCCGAGACTGATTTTATCTCCTTCGCCGAAATTGAAAATAGTATCTTTGCCGTCGCCTTTTGCATAAGCGAAAATATCTGCGCCGTCTCCGCCAAAAATTGTATCTTTACCCTTGCCGCCCGCGATTGTGGAGTTGAAACCTGCGCGGATAAAATTAGCCTTGCTGTTGCCCGTGATTGAAACTGAATTTGTCTGCGAGCCGTCGATTGTCGTGAGGTTGGAATAATTTTTAGCAGAGAAATTTTCTGCCGTGCTTGCAAGAGTGGCGGATTTTTTTGTTGCGTCAAAAATCCCGTCCGCCGAGTAAATATTGACGACAGAATTTAAATTTAAAGCTTTGCCCGCGCCGTTTTTGATTGTTAAGGAATTTTCTTCGCCGAAGTTGAAAATTAAGTCGGAGCCGTTGACGGAGAAATTTTCATAAGCGGAAGCGACGCTGATTTTATCCTGCGCGGAAAAATCTGTAATGGTATCGTTGCCTTCGCTGAAAAGGAACAAATCTTTTCCCTTGCCGCCCGTCAAAAGATTTTCGCCGCCGCCGCCGTTTATCGTATCATTTTTTCTGCCGCCCGTGATTGTGTTGTTAAGATCGTTGCCCGTAATGTTAATGGGCTTTGTGCGTTTTGAGGCGTCAAATATTTCCGTCACGGAGCCGAGTATTACGGTTGAATCTGTTTTGTCGTCGGCAATTAAATTTATCGGCGTCAAAGAAATTTTAGTTGTTTCACCTGAAGTGTTGATGACATTAACTGCTTCAAGGCGCGCGACATTTTCTAAAGTTATCGAGCCTTCGCCGATGGTTAAAATTAAATCGCTACCGACCTGCTCGGAAGAATAGGTGTCACTTACGATGCTTATTGTGTCGTAGGGGTCAAAGTTTTGAATCAAGTCGTTGCCATCACCGTTTTTGTATTGAATTAAAGTATTCCTGCCCAAAAGCTCAATGGTATCGTTGCCTGCGCCGCCGCTGATTGTCGAACTTGCTCCATAGGTAACAATGTTATCATCGCCCGCGCCGCCGTTCATTGAACCATAGGAGACGTTAGGATTGTCGTAAATGTAATCATCACCTTCGCCGCCGTCGATTGTCACGCTGTCACTGCTGATACCCAAGTTTCCAATGAAATCATCACCTGTGCCGCCGTTTATTGTCACGTTTCCCGCGCTGTTGTAAATTGTGTCATTACCTGTCCCGCCGTCGATTGTGACCGAAAGATCATGGAGATAAACGGCGTTATTAAGATAATCATCACCATCACCGCCATTGATTGAAACGCTTGCGCCGGTGTTGATGATTGAATCGTTGCCCGCCCCGCCTGTAATTGTGACGTTCGAGCCGTGGTTTGAAATAGAACCTTCGCCTTCTCCTGCGTCGATTAAAACATTGGAGCCCCGGTTGACGATTGAATCATTATCTGTTCCGCCATTGATTGTGACAGTGTCGCCGATGTTGTAAATAGAATCGTTGCCCGTGCCGCCTGTAATTGTGACGTTCGAGTCATAGTTTGAAATAGAATCGTCGCCTTTGTCCGCTTCGATTGAAATATTGGAGCCCCGGTTGACGATTAAATCGTTACCTGTTCCGCCATTGATTGAAACGCTTGCGCCGGTGTTGGAAATATAATCTGCCCCCGCGCCACCTTTAATTATTGAATTCGTGCCGTTGTTGTTTATCGAATCGTCGCCGGAACCACCTTCAATCATCATATGGTTTCCGCCGTTAGAAATGATATCATTGCCGCCGAGTGCATTTATCGTGACGCCGCTTAAAGTGTTGTTAAGAAAATCGTCACCTTCGGTCAAGACAAAATGGACGATATTTATTTTTGTTAGTTCAGCCGCGTTTCTTAAAATTATGGAGCCCGTGCCAATTGTGACAATTACATCAGAACCACTCGTTTGCGAATAATAATTTTCGCTTGAAATTAACAGCGTTGAAGTTTCATTGAAACCCTTTACAGTATCGTTGCCATCTCCCGCCTTGTAAATGAATAAAACATTCTTGCTGTCACCAATGAAACCGTCTTCGTTGAGATCATAGTCATCAATGTTGTCTATATAATCATCGCCCGTACCACCCTCGATTGTAACTGAGTCAGAACCATTCTTAATTGAGTCATCACCTGCGTTGCCGATGATTGTTGAACCCCATCCGCCGTTGAAAATGGTATCTGCGTCGTCGCCGCCATCGATTATTGAATACCAACCGACGTTATTAATTTCATCATTATCTGCGTTGCCGTCGATTGAGGAATTGTCTCCGCCGTTCAAAATGGTATCGTTGCCGGAGCCGGCATTTACTGTAACAGGATCGATGTTATACCAATTATCAATGAAATCATCACCGTCGCCCGCGTCGATTGTGACCGAGTCTCCGTAGTTGTAAATTTCGTCCGCCTCAGCCGTCCCTGTGATAACTTTTCCGCTTTCTTCGTTTTCAAAATATGCCATAGAAAATCCTCTCCTTAAAATAATTTTTTCTATTTTGACTGATCAACGCGTGCTGATCAAGTGCTTTGTAAAAAATTTTTTTCGGCAGGAAAAATTTTGCATTAAATGTTTTGTGTGGTAAAATTCAAAGGCGATTAACAATCAAAGGAGAAAAATTTTTATGAAATACACGAGTACACGTTCCAAAATTCAGCCGATAAATTCGGCGGAAGCGATTTTACAAGGTTTGGCGGAAGACGGCGGACTTTTTGTTCCCGAAAAAATTCCGAAAGTCACGCTCGAAGAAATTGACGGCTTGAAAGATAAAAGTTACGAAGAACGTTCCGCGTGGCTTCTCGGAAAATATTTGACGGATTACACGGAATACGAGCTCGGCGAATGCGCAGAATTGGCTTATAACTGGTTTGACATTCCTGCGCGGGTACCTGTTGCAATTTTGATTCAAGACCCGAAAAATCCCGTCGCGCCCGTCGGATCGCTGGAACTGTGGCACGGACCGACAAGCGCATTTAAGGACGTTGCACTTCAAATGTTGCCGCACTTAATGCGCATGGCGTTAAAAAAAGTCGGCGAGACAAAAGAAATTTTAATTTTGGTTGCGACTTCGGGCGATACAGGCAAGGCGGCATTGGCGGGCTTCGCAGACGTCCCGCAAACAAAAGTTATGGTTTTTTATCCCGACGGAGGCGTAAGCAAAATTCAGCGGCTCCAAATGGTCACTCAGCGCGGGAAAAATGTAAATGTTACGGCGGTTAAAGGAAATTTCGACGACGCACAGAGCGGCGTTAAAAAAATTTTCGGCGACGAAAAAATTCGCGAAGAACTCGACAAATTAAATGTCAAACTCAGCTCCGCAAATTCTATCAACTGGGGGAGACTCGTTCCGCAAATCGCTTATTATTTTTCCGGTTACGTCGAACTCATGAAATCGGATCAAGTCAAACTCGGCGAAAAAATAATTATCAGCGTGCCGACGGGCAATTTTGGAAACATTCTCGCCGCTTACTATGCAATGAAAATGGGTTTGCCTGTCAAAAAAATAATCTGCGCGTCGAATATTAACAACGTTCTTACAGAATTTTTTGCGACGGGCATTTACAATCGCAACAGAAAATTTTTCAAGACAATCACGCCTTCAATGGACATTTTAATTTCAAGCAACCTTGAAAGACTTCTTTATCACGAAACCGACGGCAATTTTAAAATCGTCACGCGCTACATGAACGAATTGAACACGCTCGGCAAATACAAAATCGACAAGAAATTGAAGACGCGGCTCGACAAAATTTTTTATGCGGAATACGTGACCGAAGACGAGACGCGGGAATTTATTAAGCGCATTTATGATTCTTTCGGCTACCTTATCGATACTCATACCGCCGTTTCAATCTGCGCGTTGAGTAAATATCGCGGCAAGACGCAGGATTTTACTCCGATATTGAGTGCCTCGACGGCAAGCCCTTACAAATTTACAAGCGCGGTTTTGACGGCTCTCGGACAAAATATTGAAGGCGTTGACGATCTTGCGCAACTGAAAATCCTTAACAACTTGACGAACGCCAAAATCCCAAGAAATCTTTCCGAACTTGCCGATGCAAAAATTTTGCACGAAGACGTTTGCGAAAAAGACGAAATGGCTGACAGAGTTTTGAGTTTCGCTACAAAATAAAACCTGCGCGGAACAAAAAAAGCTTCCGATAAATTCGGAGGCTTTTTTCATTTCTGATTTCTAGAGGTTGTTGGTAAATTAAAAGTGAATGGCGAAAACAGCTGACGGAACGAAATTTTTAAAGCAGAAAGCTAACTTATCGTAACGGGTGGCAATATGACGATAATTCTTAATACGCTGAAAGGATTGATTGATCTGAATAAGCACAATCAGCAAGAACATTTTTCCCTGAAAAATTAACGTCGACAAAAAGTTCAAACAGAGTCGCGTTGTGAGCTTCGGTGTTGATAGCTTGCAACAGCAGTCTGAATAAACAACTCTCACACCAAAGACGGAATTTGTGATAAATGCTGTTCCGGTTGCCGTAGCAAGGCGATAAATCTCGCCAATGTGCTCCGCTTTTCAATATCCACAAAATGCCGTTGAAAACTTACGAGGGTTAAGCGACGGGCGTCCCTCTTTCTTGGACTTCTCGAACAGAAATTTTATCTTGTTCCGCTGCGTATCCGTTAAATCTTTGTGATAAAATAAATCTGCCATAAGCATTTACCCTTTCAAACTTATTGTATCAGAGAATTGCTTGTGTTTTTTTACTTGAATTTACCAACAAACCCCCAAGAATTAGGAATTAATAATTGTTCCTTCATTCCTAATTCCTAATTCATAATTCCTAATTGCATTAAAAAAATCCCCGCCAAAACTTCGACGAGGATTTTTTTGAACCGTGCAAGACGGACAAAGGTTTCAAGAATCAGCCGAGTGTGGCAAGATAATCCTTAATCTTGTCGCCGTCTTCCATCTCCATAACTTTGTCGAGAATTTCTTTCGCCTTCGTGAAGGTGATATTGCGAATGCGTTCTTTGACGCGGGGAATGGAGGGCGCACTCATCGACAATTCTTTAATGCCCATAGCCATCAAAATAATTGCCGCGTTCGGGTCGGACGCCATTTCGCCGCACATACCTGCCCATTTGCCTTCCTTGTTGGCGGACTCGATAGTGCGCTTGATAAGGCGGAGAACTGCAGGATTGAAATGATTGTACAGATAAGAAATTTGCGCGTTGCCTCTGTCGACAGCCAAAGTGTATTGAACGAGATCGTTGGTGCCGATTGAGAAGAAGTCAACGTATTTTGCAAGAGCGGGAGCCATAACTGCCGCCGCCGGAGTTTCAACCATGATACCTACTTGGACGTTATCCGAGAACTCTTTTCCTTCGTGAACGAGTTCCATCTTGGCATCTTCAACGAATTGTTTTGCCGCGAGGAATTCTTGGACGTTGATAACCATCGGGAACATGATAGCCGCTTTGCCGTAGACGCCTGCGCGGAGAATAGCTTTAAGCTGGGGCAGGAACAAATCTTTGCGCTGGAGGCTGATACGAATTGCACGATAGCCCAAGAACGGATTTTCTTCAACGCCGACTTGGATATAGGGCAACGGTTTATCGCCGCCGATGTCCATTGTGCGGATAACGCAGAGCCCTTCGCCGTGAGTTACGGTTGCGCAGTGTTCGACAGCCGCTTTATATTCTTTGAACTGATCTTCTTCCTTCGGAACGTCGGTTTTGCCCATGAAGACAAATTCGGAACGGAACAAACCTACACCTGTTGCACCGAAATTTTCGACAGCGGCTTTGGCGTCTGCAGGCGAGCCGATATTTGCAACGAGCTCAACTTCTTTGCCGTCGAGAGTAATTGCAGGTTTATCTTTCAGCTGTGCATAATGGGCTTTAAGTTCTTCCTGCTTCTTAATCTTTTCGTCATAGGAAGCGCGTTCTTCATCGGAAGGACGAATCAAAATTTCGCCTGTCTCGCCGTCGAGGATGACGGGATCGCCGTTGGCAATTTGTTTGATGCCGTCGCCGACGCCGACAACTGTCGGGATGGCGCGAGTCTTCGCAATGATAACGGCATGTGCGGTTGTGGAACCTACGCCGAGAATAACGCCCGCGATTTTGTCTGTGGGCAGTCCCGCGATAACGGACGGCTCAATGTCTTTGCCCGCAACGATAACTTTGCCGACGATTTCGGGATCTTTGATGCCGAGCAAATATTTTGCAATGCGTTTTCCGACGTCGCGCATGTCGACTGCACGCCCGCGGAAATATTCGTCTTCCATTGCCTCGAAAATCTGCGCTTGAGATTCATAAGCGTCGATAACAGCTTTGGGGGCGGAGCCGCTCTTGTCGATTTGTTCATCAATCGCGCCGCTCATTGCGGGGTCTTCAACCATCATGCGATGCGCTTCGAGAATGCCCGCTTGTTCTTTGAGTCCCTGCTCGTTGAAACTGTCGATGCTCTTTTTGAGATTTTCGGCAACGGCGACGAGTGCGTCCGCTGCTTTTTTCTTCTCTGCGGCAGGTTTGCCGGGTTCATACTTTGCAATGTAACCGTCAAGATTTTGTCCCGCGAGTAAAATGTTGCCAACCGCAATACCCGCAATTACGCCTTTGCCTTTAATTTTCTCTGCCATAATTCTTCCTCCGAAAACTTACAGAAAAGGGGAGGCGGAAAAAATTTTTAACCTCCTCCCCTGAATTTGCAACGGGATGCGCGAATTAATCTTCGCCGAATTTGTCGTCAACGAGTTTCTTCAAGGTGGCGACTGCGTCTGCTTCGTCCGGACCGTCAGCAACGATAGTGATCTCGGTGCCTTTAACCAAGCCCATGCTCATGATCATAAGAATGCTTTTCGCGTCGACAGTCTTGCCTTTTGCTTTGAGCTGAACTTTCGATTTGAACGAAGATGCCTTTTGCACGAACACCGAGGCGGGACGCGCATGAATACCGGTTTTGTTTTCAATGGTGGTTGTTGCTTCTGTCATTAGTGACCCTCTCCTATCATTTTGTAAATTATTACCAACGGCGGGCTCCCTTGCGGGCAACCCTTTTGAAATGTGCTATTCGCCGCCCTCTTTTATCTTCCTGCTTGCCGTTAAAAAAATTTTCAAAAATTTTCCGGGCGGAATTTTTTCCTTGTAAACGTTGCAAGAATCGCGTTTAGGTTGTAAAATTTTTTTGCGGAAAAATTTTTTGGAGAACAAGAAGGCAAAGCTTTGAAAAATTTTTTGACGAAAATAATTTTCGGAAGGCACGGAGAAGGAATTTACAATTTTTCAACCTTCGGACGGAGAATTGGCTTTGAAAATTTATCGCGAAGTCAATCGCCGAAAAGTCGGAGGCACAGAAAAATTTTCTATTAAAAAATAAAAAATCTTGTACCGAAAGACAAAATTTGTGCTATAATCTTTCGAGTTTATTTGAAGGGAGGGAAAAAATTTTAAATGAGATTAACCTCAATACTCGTCAACCGAAACCCTCTGAAGTATTTGGGGATTATGGCGGGCTGTCTTATCGCCGCCTCTTCGATTAACATTTTCGTAGTGCCGAGCAGTCTTTTAACGGGCGGCGTAACGGGCATTGCGATTATTTTTTATTTTTTGGCGGGCTTGCCAATCGGAATTCAAACTCTCGCCTATAATTTGCCGCTCTTAATCGCGTCGTATAAACTTCTCGGCAAGAAATATACAATCGACGTGGTTATCGGAACGGTAATGTTTTCGCTCGCGCTGGATGCCACAAAATTTTTGAACGGGATTTTGACTGTCGAAGATTTAATGCTTGCCTCGATTTACGGCGGCATTTTCAACGGCATCGGTTACGGAATTGTTTTTCGTATGAACGGCTCGACCGGCGGCTTCGACATTCTCGGCGCGATTTTCAAAAAATATTACTCAATGGAAATCGGCTCGGTTATCTTCGGCTTCAACTGTTTGATTGTCGCGATAGCCGGCGCGCTCTTCAGCGTAAATTCCGCAATGTTCACGCTGATTTGTATGTATGTCACTTCGCAAATGACGAACAAAGTTATTGACGGCTTCAATCAGCGCAAGGCGATTTTGATTATCTCCGACAAGGCTAAAGACATTGCCGAAGGAATTATTGCCGACATCGGGCGCGGCGTGACTTTTCTTAACGGCGAGGGAGCTTACACGGGAGATCCGAAAAAAATCGTTATGGTCGTCGTCAGCATGACGCAAATTGCAAAAATAAAAATCGTCGTCAACACCGTCGACAGAAATGCTTTCATGCTGATTTTGGCGGCAAGCGAAGTTCAAGGGCGCGGCTTTACCCGTTCTGCTCGTCAAAATGTGAAATACCGAACCGATCAAAAAATAAATCCCGAAGTCGAACAAAAAATCCAAGACGCTCTTGCGCACAAGGGCGACGACTGAAATGCAATTAGGAATTATGAATTAGGAATTAGGAATGGAAAAACCTAACACCTAATGAAAAATGAATTAAATTCGGCGGCGCGGCAACTCATCCGTGTCGGCGATTGGAATAAAAAAATTTTCTGAGTGGAGAAGGCGATTAAAAAAACTTCGTAATGCTTTTTAAAAATTGGGGACGACCGACTTAGAGAAAATAAATTTTCGGTCGAGAGAGGAAAAATTTTCATGGAACTCATTTATTTGTTGAACAGCGGGTTTTTGATCCGCGACGAAAGAACTTTGTTGATTTTTGATGATTACGAAGACCCTGCTGGAATTGCGGACGCCGCTTATGACAACGGAGATTTTGACAATCTTTATATTTTCGCCACGCACGCGCATTTCGATCATTTCGGCACTCACATTCGTGCTTATGCGCGGAAAGTTTCTCGGTACATTTTCGGTAACGACATAAAGCACACAAAACGCGTCAAGATTTTTCCGACGAAAAAAATCACTTACATGAAACGTTACACCGAATGGCAGGACGACACGATTAAGGTTCGGAGTTTTGATTCAACGGATGTCGGAGTATCTTTCTTGGTTGAGTTGCCGTCGGGCAAAAAGATTTTTCATGCGGGCGACTTCAACTGGTGGGATTGGGAAGACGATACTCCCGAAAACATAGAATTGGCGGAGAAAATTTTTAAGCGGCAGTTGAAACGTCTGGGCGATTTGGAAGCGGACGTTGCCTTTTTCCCCGTTGACGGGCGGCTTGGACTTTCGCAGGAAAAAGGCGCGATTGACTTTGCAGCTAAAACAAAGATAAAAAGTTTCGTGGCAATGCACCGCGTCGATTATCCGATTTGGGAGCCGTCACAGAAATTTTTGTCGGTATCGAAAGGCATCCCGATATGGTCTCCGATAAAGCCGGGCGAACGCCGCATTTTTGACGGAGAAAAGTTTTTGGAGGATTAATTTATGGCAGAAAAGAAAATTTTGCTGACACAGGACGGCTATGATAAGCTTGTCGAGAAATTGGATTATATGAAAAGTGTTCGCCGCATAGAAATTTCCGAGCGACTCAAAGCGGCGATAGCACTTGGAGATCTCAGCGAGAATTCCGAATACGACGACGCAAAGAATGAACAAGGGCGACTTGAGAGCGAGATCAGTGAACTTGAGGCTAAACTTCGCAACAGCGAAATAATTCAATCGACGGCGAGTAGCAAGGTTATGGTCGGCAGTACGGTAACCGTTCGCGACGTTGAACTTGATCAAATTGAAACTTATATGATCGTTGGCTCGACGGAGGCGGATCCCGATAACAATAAAATTTCGGACGAATCGCCGCTCGGAGCCGCGATTTTGGACAAAATGGCGGGCGCAGTCGTTCAAGTGCATGCTCCGGCAGGCGTAATTGAGTTTGAACTTTTGGACGTTAAGTGAGGAGTTTTCTCATGAATGTTTTATTAATCGGCAACGGCGGGCGTGAACATGCTTTGGCTTGGAAAATCGCGCAGAGTCCTTTGCTGGAAAAATTTTTCGCAATTCCCGGCAATCCCGGCATAAAAAATTTTGCCGAATGCGTCGGAAATATTTCAATCAGCGACAACGCCGCGCTTGTGAATTTTGCCAAAGAAAAAAATATTGATTTGGTCGTTGTCGGTCCCGAAGCTCCGCTGGTAAACGGCTTGGTTGATGCTCTCAATGCGGCGGGAATTAAGGCGTTCGGTCCGAAAAAAGTTGCCGCGCAGATTGAAGGCTCGAAAATTTTTGCGAAATGTCTCATGAAAAAATACGGCATACCGACTGCCGATTTCGGAATTTTTTACAATCCCGAAGATGCGAGAAATTTTATTCGTCAAAAGGGCGCGCCGATTGTCATAAAAGCTGACGGCTTGGCGGCGGGCAAGGGCGTTATCGTTGCGCAAAATCTTGACGAAGCTTTGAACGCGGTTAACGAGATGAGAAATTTCGGTGATGCGGGCAACAAAATCCTTGTCGAAGAGTTCATGAACGGCGAAGAAGCTTCCGTTTTGGCTTTGACGGACGGAGAAAAAATTTTGCCGCTTATCGCCGCGCAGGATCACAAAAGAGTTGACGACGGCGACAAAGGTTTGAACACGGGCGGCATGGGAGCTTATGCGCCCGCGCCGATTGTTGACGAAAAAATTGCCGCGCAGGTTACGGAAAAAATTCTCAAGCCGACGATAGCCGCGCTCAAAGCGGAAGGAATTACTTATCGCGGCTGTCTTTATGCGGGCTTGATGATTCAAAACGGCGAGGCAAAAGTTGTGGAGTTTAATTGTCGCTTCGGCGATCCCGAAATTCAAGTTGTTTTATCGCTTATGGAAAGTGATTTGTTGGATTTGATGAACGCCTGCGCGGAAGGCGATTTATCCGACAAAAAAATTTCTTGGAGCAAAGAAAGTGCGGTTTGCGTGATAATGGCGAGCGGCGGTTATCCTAAGGCTTACAAAAAAAATTTGCCGATTGACGGCGTGATTAAGGCTGAAAGTTTGGGCGCGAAGATTTTTCATGCGGGCACGAAGATTAAAGACGGCGAACTTGTCACGAGCGGCGGACGAGTTTTGGGCGTCACGGTAAAGGCACCGACTTTGCGCGAGGCTGTCGACAAAGTTTATAAATGCGTTGAAGTCATTCATTTTGACAACGCGCATTATCGAAAAGACATTGCGGCGCGAGCTTTGTAAT
>CALFJC010000073.1 GCA_937877655.1 uncultured Selenomonadales bacterium | reverse complement strand
GTGCCCTTTCTTTTTGCTACTTTTTCTTTGGGCAAGCAAAGAAAAAGTTGATCCTTTACACAAAAGATTTTTGAATGAATCGAAGTCACGAATTGCCGCGAGGGTTTTGCGTGCCCACTTTAGAAAAAAGGGGGGGAGAGCCTCTTTATTTTTTCTTTCGAGCACGAATTTCTTGCCATAAATCCCGTGCCCTGTCATAAATTCGCGGATCGTTTTGCCGCAATTCCTGATCGTTTATCAGTTGCGAAAGATAAATTGTCGTCTTTTGCGAATCGCCCAGCCGATAATAAATCGCCGCGATAATATAAGTTACCGCGTTATCCGTCAAGAGCCCAATCGGAAAATGCTCCTTCGACAACGCCTCTTCATAAAATTCTGCCGCCTTGATTAAAAATTCTTCTTCCTGAACTTTATCTTCCGCCTCGCGAAAAATCCACGCCAACTGATGAGCATACTTCGCCCGCTTCGACGCCTTGCCGTTAATCAATTCAAGATATTTCAAAGCCAATCTGAAAGAAGTTTCCGCATTTCGTAGCGTGCGTTCTTCGGCGAAGGGAATTTTGATATTTTTTTTGAGCAAAATTCCGCGCAGAATTTTCAAATGACGGTCGGGAATTTTCGTCGTGAAAGTTGTTTCGTCCGCCGCAAAGCCGCAATGTTCACAAATCCAAATGGTGTAGTAGCAGGGATTGAAATTTTCGTAGTGAGTGCAACCGTCCTCGTCGTGACTTAAAACTGTAAGTCGAGAGCGCGTCTTTACAATTCGCGTAGACTTTTCGCAGACAGGACAAATTTTCTCGACGACAAAAGTTTTTTCAGCCATAGAATCTCCTAAAAAATTTTTGAAACATAACGGTGAGCGAAGACACGGGCGCACAGGACGTGCGCCCGCCGGCAACGAAAACAGGATGTTTTCTTGCCGGTTTATCGCCCTTTTCTTTTGGCAACTTTTCTTTTGGGCGTAGCAAAAGAAAAGTTGTAGATCACAATTCGCGTTGACTTTTCGCAGACGGGACAAATTTTTTCTACGACAAAAGTTTTTTCAGCCATAGAATCTCCTAAAAAATTTTTGAAACATAACGGTGAGCGAAGACACGGGCGCACAGGACGTGCGCCCGCCGGCAACGAAAACAGGATGTTTTCTTGCCGGTTTATCGCCCTTTTCTTTTGGCAACTTTTCTTTTGGGTGTAGCAAAAGAAAAGTTGTAAATCACCGCAGATATTTTTCGCAGAGAGCTTTAAGTTGCGGAGCCGCCGCCTCCGACAAATAATCCGCCTTGAGTCGCCAACCCCAATTCGTGCCGACCGTGCCGGGCGTGTTCATGCGGTTGCGGCTGTCGAGTTTCAAAATATCTTGCATGGGAACAATCGCAAAGCGCGAGTTCGAGGCATAAGCAAACTCAATCAATTTTTTGCAAACGTCATCGGGACGGCGGACATCAGCTCCGATAAGCGCGGCTATCGTCGCCTTGCTGTCGTTGTCGACATCCTCCATAAACCAGCCGACAGTCGTATTGTTGTCGTGAGTGCCCGTGTAAGTTATGCTGTTTTCGGGCGGCACAAAACCGATTCGCCCGTCCTCGTTGAAGTGCAACTCGAAATGCAAAACCTTCATGCCCGGAAAACCGCAAGCCTCTCTTAATTCGTCAACCGCATCCGTGATTATCCCCAAATCTTCAGCAACAATCTGCGCGTCGCCGATTTCTTTTCTGATCTCGTTGAAGAAATGTAAGCCGGGACCTTTAAGCCATTCGCCGTTAATCGCAGTCTTCGCGTCGCCGTCAATCGACCAATAAGATTCAAACGCTCGGAAATGATCCACGCGAACAATATCAACCAATTCATAAATCCGCTTGAAACGAAGTTTCCACCATTTGTAATGCGTCGCCGCCATTTCTTCCCAATCATATTGCGGATTGCCCCAAAGTTGCCCCGTCGCGCTGAAATAATCGGGCGGAACTCCCGCAACTTTTTCGGGATGCCCTTCCTCGTCAAGCTGAAATTCTTGCTGATTCGCCCAAGCGTCCGCGCTGTCGGCAGAAACGAAAATCGGCATGTCGCCCATAATTTGAATGCCGCGCTCCAATGCGTAGCTGTGAAGTTTATTCCACTGCTCGGCGAAAATAAATTGTTCAAACTCCGTGAACAAAATTTCATCGGCAAGCTCCTTTTTCAGAGCCGCCAAAATTTTTTTGTCGCGTTGCTTGATCTTCAAATCCCAATCAACCCAATACGCGCCGCCGTTTTTATTTTTAATCGCCGCGAACAACGCATAATCTTCCAACCAATATTTTTGTTCCGCGCAGAACTTTTTAAAATCTTTTTCAAGCGCAGAATCGGTTTTGATTTTGACTTTGAAATTTTCAAAAGCTTTGGCGAGAGCCGCGTCCTTCAGCTTGGAAACGGTTTCAAATTCGACGTGTTTGGTTTTGGCAAGTCTTGCGGGAATTTTTATGTCGGATTCTTCGAGTAAACCTTCCTTAATCAGCGCGTCGATTGAAATTATCATCGGGTTGCCCGCGAAAGCCGACGGCGATTGATAAGGCGAATAGCCGTAGCCGACGGGATTAAGCGGCAAAATTTGCCAGATTGATTGTCCCGCCGCCTTGAGATAATCGACAAACTCAAAAGCTTCTTTGCCGAGATCTCCGATACCGTATTTCGACGGGAGACTTGTCGGGTGAAGAATGACGCCTGCGCGATGATCGTAATTTTGTTTCTGCGGAACGTGACGGAGCAAAATTCCTTCAAGCGGCTCGATTTTAAAAGAAACTTTTCCTCTGACGACGGGAAATTTTTTCTTGGGATTTTCGGGATCAAAAGCGTCAACAAAAAGTCCGTTGGCAAAATCGCTCACGTCGAAGGAAACTTCTTTGGCGCGAGTCTTGGCGCGGTTGAAGGCGACAAGATAAATTTCATTTTCGGCTTCGCGCCCGAAAACGTCATGCCCGTTGCGGATCACGCGGGCATAAGCCACAACGTCGCCCTTCGACGGCATGGGCAAAAGTTCGCCCGTCTGCAAAGCCAAATTTTCATTGCGCATTGCGATAAATTTTTTGTAAGTCGCCAAAAGTTCTTGGTCGCCGCCGCCCCAAGGATAAGGACGCCGATTTGTCGGATCCTTGAAACCTTGCAGTCCGATCTCGTCGCCGTAATAAATGCAGGGCACGCCGGGATAAGTCATCTGCCAAAGTGCCGCCATTTTCAAACGCGCCTTGCCGAGTTTTTCAGCCTCCGCGTCGAGTTTGAATCGCGCTTGTTCATAATACGGCATTTGATCATAGTAAGGAGCTTCGCCAAAAATCGTCAGCGGTCTCATGATGTCGTGGCTGGCGATTAAATTCATCATCGCGTAGAAATTTTCTTTCGGATAATTTTCGCGCAAACTCTCCATGCGCCGCATACAAAGTTCGCCGTCAATTTTTCCCAAGATAAAATTAAAAATGTGTTCGCGCAACGGATAATTCATTGCCGAATCCATTTCGTAGCCGCAGAGATATTGCCGCTGAATTCCGTAAGCAATTTTATTCGACGCATCTTCCCAGACTTCGCCAATCATGACGGCTTCGGGATTAATTTTTTTCAGCTCGGAGAAAAATGTTTGGGAAAATTCGGGCGGCAATTCGTCAATGACATCAAGTCGCCAGCCGCTGATACCTTCGCGCATCCAATGTTTCAAAACGCTGTCCTTGCCGCGAATTATAAAATCCATGTAGGAAGGAGTCGTCTCGCGGACGTTGGGGAGCGTGTGAAAATTCCACCAGCTGTCATAATCGGTCGGATAATTTCTGAAGTCGTACCAATCATAATACGGCGAATCCTTCGATTGAAACGCGCCGACAGTATCATATTTGCCCTTGCGATTGAAATAGCGGCTGTTGGAGCCCGTGTGGCTGAAGACGCCGTCGATAATAATTTTAATGCCCTTCGCCGCCGCCGTGTCGATTAAATGTTTGAAGTCTTCGTTGGTGCCGAGAATCGGATCGATTTTGTGATAATCGCCGGTGTCGTAGTGATGATTGCTCTCCGACTCGAAAAGGGGATTGAAATAAATCGCGCTGATTCCAAGTTCCTTCAGATAATCCAATTTCTTTTCGACGCCGCGCAGGTTGCCGCCGAAAAAATCATAAGCAATAATTTCGTCACGGACGGTGTCTTTGAAGTAAACGGGATCATCTTTCCAGCTTGCATGAATAACCGCGCCTTCCTTTTCGATAATTTCATTACCTTCGCGATAAAATCTGTCGGGGAAAATCTGATACATGACGGCGTGTTTAAACCAATCGGGAGTTTTCGCGCCCTTTTGATAAACCGTGATTTGGAAAGCGGGCGGCAGATGATCATAAAGTTCGCCGACGCCGCCGAGCAGTTCGGGATTGTTGCCGTAATAATAAGTTTTGCCTTCCGAGACGATTATAAAGTAGTACCAGAGCAAGCCGCCTTTATCGGGCATTTTGGTGATGAGCGAATAAAATTTTTCTTCGGACTTGTCGCCGTCGCGAGTGGAAAGGTTAGACCATTTTTCGCCCGCGCCTTCTTCCCAAGTGTGAAGAAGAACTTGTTTGATAACGGAAGCAGTTTTAATGCGAATGCCGAGCCGCATTGTCGAGCCCGCCTCCGCCGCGCCGACGGTCGAGCGATAGTAAATGTTTTGCGAGTTGTGCATGACATTTTTTTTGTCAATCATAAAATCATCTCCCTTTTTAACAATTAGGAATTAGGAATGAGGAATTAGGAATGAAGACAGAATCGGGGTTAAACACGGGCGCACAGGACGTGCGCCCGCCGGCAACGAAAACAGGATGTTTTCTTTGCCGGAAACGCCCCTGCGAGGGGTCTTTTCTTTTTGCTACTTTTTCTTTGGACAAGCAAAGAAAAAGTAGGTTAAATATCGGTTTTGCGAACCCACTTTAGAAAAAAGGGGGGCACTTCTCACGATTGGGGGCTGTTGTCGAAAGCCATAAGCATCTCCAAATAATTTCCCAGCTCAACAAATTCTTCCCACCGTAAATTCTTGCGAAACTCTTCCATTATCTGCCGAACAAAACTCACGCAACTTTTATGAATGTCTCCGACAACAGGATACGGCAAGCCAAGAATCGGCGGCAACGAATTTAACATCATCATAATTTCCGCAATCGACATCTCCGTAAAAAATGTTCGATTCACGAGCCGCAACGCCGTTTCCTCCATAAATTTTCCGCGATTGTCCTTCGGCGAATTTTTTTTCAAAACTCCCGCCAATGCCCGACACGTCATGAAAGTTTCCAACTTGCCTTGAAAAAATTCATCGTTCGATTCCGTCAAGCGCACGGCAGGGATTAATGTTCCCTCAAGGATTTTGAAATATTTTTCCTTATCAAAAGTCGGCGGCTGAACATAATTTTCTATGCGCAACTCTTGATATTTTAAAATGTCGTCGTCAAATTCCTCGTTGCGATCATTTTTCTCGAAAAGATTTTCATCGTCCGACCTGCTTTGAAATTCTTCCTTAGACTTCGTGAAATAATGATTGATAACGATTTTGTCGGTCAGCGGGTCGCAACCCCAATAGGGAACGTGATTGCCCGCCGAGTTCACCGCATATTTCCCCTCAAAATAAAATGCGAAGTGCGGATTGACAATCGCACGAATAAAACGCGGGTTGGCTATCGTCTTGACATGAATATTTCCGAAAGGCGGCACTCCTTCCTTAGGCGGCTCAAACCATTTTCGCGGAGCACGTCGCGTAAATCTTTCCAAAACTCCTTTCTCAAAATCCGCCTTCTCCAAATTGTTCGAACCGAAGACTTGCCAATTTGCAACCAATGCCGCCCGCTCCGGTTGCGTTAAAACTTCGTCAACGACTTCCGAAATGCTCTGATTTTTTTTCGGGAAAATAAATTCGTTGCAGTCAATGAACGCCATGTATCTTGTAGCGAATTTAAATCTGCGCACGGCGTCGTTGTAAACGGGAATTTTCATCGGCTCGCCCGAAACAGGAAAACATTCGACAATCTCCGCCTCAATGTACGGCTCCAAAATTTCGCGGGTATCGTCGGTTGAGTCGTTGTCGTAAAGATAAAAATGATCGACGCCCGCTATCAAATGATAATTCAGCCACTCCTCCAGATAACGCGCCTCGTTTTTGATAATCGCCACAACCGACAATTCATGCAAGAAAAATTTTTTGTCAACCATCAAATCACCTCCAAATTAATTTATCAAACGCAAAAGTTTTTGAATGTACATTAAATCGGAACTAGCTTTCCAATCATTGCCACCTTTAAAGACATCGCCATTTTTTAATGCCTCGCAAAAAATCGGAATAGCAAATTCTTGAGTCAACATCTTGATTTTTTTTACAATCGGAAAAGGTCTTGTTAAAATCTTCGGCAATTCGCTTATAAAAAGTTGAAGCTCGGCGCGGGTCAGTTGCGAAATTTTTTTGAGTGCTTGGTATATCCAAAGAAGAGCATATTCTTCGACCGAGAGATTATCAATTTTTATATTGAATTTTTCTGCCAGAGCACGGCACGCCAAAAAAGTTTCCATTTTGTCAATGAAAAATTCTTCGGGCGCGTCAAAGGGCGAGCGTTGCGTTAAAGTGTCGATAACGGTTTTTTCTGCGCGGCTAAGTTTTTCCTCATAATTTTCGAGAGAAAAAATCTCTGCACGGGCGGCGCGATACTTTAAAATCTCGTCATCAAATTCCTCATTGCGGTCATGTCGATGAAAATTTTCCATAACATATCCGTCGTCCACACAACACGAGCCCTTGGGCATTTTTTTATTTTCAAACTCTTCCTTAGACTTCGTGTAATAATGATTGAGGACAATTTTGTCGAAAAGAACGGGGAAGTTTCCATACCAATTCGGAATCTCTTTGCCGTCGGAGTTTATGGCAATTTTTCCGTCGAAATAAAAAGAAAAATGCGGATTGATACGATAACGAACAAATCGCGGATTTTCGATAACCTTTTTGTAAATGTTCCCGCCTTTTCCTGTGTAAGTACTCCAATTATTCGGGGCGCGTTGAGTGAATCTTTCAAGGACGCCGCGAGAATAATCCGCCTTCTCCTGTCCGTTTGAGCCGAAAATTTGCCAATTAATTCCGAAGCCCGCCGCACTCGGTACAAGAAATAAAATATCGTCGACGACTTCCGAAATGCTTTGATTGGTTTTCGGAAAAATGAATTCGTCAATGTCAATGAACGCCATGTAACGACACTCGAAACGATAATTTTCAATGGCGTCATTGTAGGCGGGATACATCATCAACTTGCCGGGAAAGTCTTTCAGCGTCACCAAATTTTTTTCAATGTAAGGCGCGAGAACTTCTTTGTAGTCGTCGGAGCTGTCGTTGTTGTAAAGAAAAAAATGATCGACGCCCGCCAGCAAATGATAATCGAGCCACTCCTTGAGATATTTTCCCTCGTCCTTAAAAATCGCCGTAATTGCCAAGTCATAGGGAAACAAATTTTTGTCAATCATATGAATCACCTCTAAATTGAATTAAGCAAGCGTTGCAACAGCGTAAGATTTTTATAAACCTTCCACGTTTGGAAATCTTTTGCGGCATTCATCATCGCGGGTAGAACTCGCGCCGAAAATTCGCGGACAATTTTTTTCGCAAGCGGGAACGGGCGCGCCAAAATTTCCGGCAAAGCATTTACAAAAAGTTGAAGCTCGGCATAAGTCAAAACTCTGTTCTTGTTTAATGTTTGATAAATCCAGACGAGCGCGTATTCTTCCGCCGTTTTACTCCCGATTTTTGTTCCAAGTTTTTCTGCCAATGCGCGACACGTCAAAAAAGTTTCCAGCTTGCCGATAAAAAATTCGGGCGGCGCGTCGAAGGGCGAACGTTGCGTTAAAATTTTTATCAAAACTTTTTCTGCGCGGCGGATTCTTTCATCGTAACTTTCGAGAGAAAAATTTTCTGCGCGGGCGGCGCGATATTTTAAAATGCCGTCGTCAAAAACTTCATTGCGGTCACACACTTTAAAATTCTTTTCGTCATAAGGAACTTCGCCGGAACAAGCCCAACCGCGAGTCATTTTCTTTTTAAAAAATTCTTCTTTGGATTTCGTGTAATAATGATTGATAACAATTTTATCTGTCGAAATTGGATGACTGCCCGCCATGTAAGTTCTTCTGCCGTCAGCATTTATCGACTTCAAATTTTGAAAATACGTCGCGTAATGCGGACCGATAAAATAATCATACCAACGAGGATTCATAACGGTTTTTATGTAAATGTTTCCCGCATAATTTTTCCCTTCGACAGCAATCCAATTATCCTGTGCACGTCGCGTAAATCTTTCCAAGACGCCGCGAGAATAATCCGCCGTTTTTTGTCCGTTCGAGCCGAAACATTGCCAATTAATTCCGAGAGCCGCCGCTTGTTCGTCCTGAAATAAAATTTCGTCAACGACTTCCGAAATGCTCTGA
Organism: uncultured Selenomonadales bacterium; assembly: GCA_937877655.1. GTDB lineage: Bacteria > Bacillota > Negativicutes > Selenomonadales > Selenomonadaceae > Quinella. The sequence continues at coordinate 2,698 of CALFJC010000073.1, read as the reverse complement.
TTGTTTTTCGGGAAAATAAATTCATCAAGATCAATGAACGTCATATATCTGCAAAAAAATCTGAAGCGTTCAATCGCATTGTCATAAGCGGGTGTCTGCATTCCCTTGCCCGAAAAATTTATCAGCGTCACCAATTTTTTTTCGACATAAGGCGCGAGAACTTTTTCGTAATCGTCCGTGCTGTCGTTGTTGTAAAGAAAAAAATGATCCACGCCCGCAAGCAAATGATAATCGAGCCACTCCTTGAGATATTTTCCTTCGTCCTTGAAAATCGCCGCGACCGCCAAATCGTAGATGAACAAATTTTTGTCGACCATCAAATCACCTCGAAAGTGCTATTTCCCTAATTTTCCCGTCAACCCTTTTATTCGATAAAAAAATTTTTCCGCGCTTGATTCTGATTTAAGGTTGCGATATATTTTAAAAGAAATCTCTTAACAAAGGAGTATCTCATGAAAAAAATTTTTTGCTCAATGTTTCTGATTCTGTTCACGACAATTTTAATCGGTTGCGGCGAGGAAAAAAAATCAACAGACCCGAATCAAATTCCGACAGTAATTGCAACCGAAGAAAATTCCGATAAGCCCGCGCAGGTTGATAATGATTCAAACGCGCCCGAAAAAAAATTTGTCGAACCTTTGAAGATCACGGCGCAGGAAGGCACGGATTATATTTTGGCGGCGGACGATTTTTCCAATCTTCAGCTCGACGATCCGACAAAGCCCGTTTACGATAAATATATCATTTGGGAGCGGCAGGAAAAAAATTTGCCGATTGTTTTGCCCGAACTTGATCCTTATTACGAAGAATCGACGGTTTATCTGACTTTCGACGACGGACCCGACGATAAAGTTACGCCGCAAATTTTGGACATTCTCAAAGAAGAAAATGTCAAGGCAACTTTTTATGTCTGCGGAAATATGGTTGAAAATTATCCCGAAGTTTTGAAGAAAATTTTCAACGAAGGACACGCTATCGGCAACCACAGCTACAATCATCGCTACGAAGAACTTTATAAAAGCCCGTGGAGTTTCATGGAGCAAATTATTCAAACCGACAACGCGATTAAAAATGTTATCGGCGTGCGCCCGTTCATAATTCGTGCGCCCGGCGGCGTTGGAATGTTCGGCGCAAATTACTGGACAATGGTTGAAGATTGCGGCTACGTCGAACACGATTGGAACGCCTTGACGGAAGACGCCACTCCTTCAAAACCGAATGCTTCTACTCAAATTAACAATGTCTTAAAATATTTGGGCGACAACCCGCCGTCCTCCGTGATTATCCTCATGCATTCAAACTCCGACAAAACCGAGACGGTTAAGGCTTTGCCGCAACTGATTCATTTCCTGCGCGATTGGGGATATAAATTCGGCGTCGTGACTCCCATGACTCCTCAGCCTTGGTAAATCTGAAAAAAAATAAAATCTCCCGCCGATTTTGACGGGAGATAATTTTTGGCTTAAAAATAATTTTATGCGGCGTTGTCTTCCTTTAAAACGTAGCGCATATACATCGGGATTTTTTCAATGGTCTTGTCCAGACGGGGATTTTTTCTCCAAAGGTTGTACTTATGCAACTCGGACTCCGATCGCCCGCTCTTGAAAAATTGGTAAACTCCCTTTGAAAAATCTTGAGTGAACAGATAATAACGCTTGCCGTTGGAGTTCAGATAGAAATGCAGTTTCTCGTTTAGTTTGTTGACGGTGATTTTGTTTTTCATGAATCCAGCCCCCTAATGAAATATTAATGAAAGTTTTTGCCTGTCGCTATTTTAATCGTTTTTTCTCGGCTTGTCTATAAGCGGAGAGCAATTTTTAATCTGAATGCAACAATTTTTAACCGGAATCTAAAAAAAATTTTTGGGAGCAATTTTAATCCTTCCCTAATGACAAACGGAAAAAAACTTTGTAGAATTATTGCAACATGGGACAAGGAAATTTTTTGGAGGAGGGATTGAAATGCCGCTGATATTGGCACTGATCGGAGTCGCACTGAATGTTCCGCACGAAATTGTCGGCGGCTTGCTCGCGATATTTTTAATCAGAGAATTGGTATAAAGGAAGTGATTACGTTGAAAAAAATATTAAAAGGCTTGGTTGCTCTGATGATTTGCGGCGCGTTGAATTTTGGGCTGACGAACGACGCGCAGGCGGCTGAAGAAAATTCTTCAATCGATTTAAACGGCTCCGAGTCACAAGAAATTTCAAGAAGACATCATCCCGATTATTATCCGCCACCGCCGCCGAGAGAAGATCGTTGGGGGCACAGACCGCCTCCGCCGCCGCACGGCGATTATTGGGATAATCCTCCGCCTCCGCCACCGCGTCACGGTCACAGACCGCCGCCACCTCCGCCGCACAGATGGTAATTAAAACGATAAACAAAATAGCGGAAATGGGAAAGTCAGCCCCGCGCAGACTTTCCTTTTTACATGTTTTGGAGGATTGAAAATGAAAAATGCCGCCATAATTTCGGCGACAATCGCAATTTTAATTTTAATCGCGGGCGAAGTCGAAGCGGCGGATTTTGAAATCGATTCGGGAAAAAATTTCGTCGAGCAAAAAAGATTTGTTCCGCCGATAAAAATTCCGCCTCGAGATGAAAAAGCTCCGTGAAAGTTTTTTGCCCGCGCAGATTTTCTGTTTTGGAGGATTGAAAATGAAAAATGCCGCCATAATTTCGGCGACAATCGCAA
>CALFJC010000072.1 GCA_937877655.1 uncultured Selenomonadales bacterium | reverse complement strand
TCCCCTTTTGTCAATACCCGCAAAAAAATTTTTTCAAACCAACTTTCCTTTTATACCGCCACTTTCTTAGCTCCGCCTTAAATTTCCCAAAAAATTTTTTCCCGACTCCAAGATTTTTTCCAAAAAATTTTTCCCTGCGCGGGCAAAAAATTTTCGCAGAGAAGTTTTGAGAGCACAAAAAATTTTGTGATGGCTTTTTAGAATTTTGAAGGTAAACGTATTGGCATAACGAATATTTGAAAAAATTTCAGCGATTGAAGAAAGGATTTGAGAGGCGTGAAAAGTTTTCGGCTCGGTGAATTATTCGCGGGCGCAGGCGGTCTCGCTTGGGGAGCAATTCACGCCGAGACCAACTGCGGAAAAATTATTTCCGCTTGGGCAAATGACATCGAGCCGACAACTTGCGCGACTTACAGAAAAAATATTTGCCCCGATAATCCCGACAAAGTTATTTGCGGCGACATCAGAAATTTGAACTTCAAAATTCTCGACAAGATTGACGCGCTTGCCTTCGGTTTTCCCTGCAATGATTTTTCTGTCGTCGGCAAGCAAAAAGGTTTGAACGGCAAATGCGGTTTGCTTTATCAATTCGCAGTCAATGCTTTGAAATTTTTTCAGCCCGCTTGGTTCGTCGCGGAAAATGTTCGCGGACTTTTGAGTGCCAATCACGGCGCGGCGAATAAAAAAATTCTGCGCGGCTTTCAGGAAGCAGGTTATAAAATTTTTCCGCACATTTACAAGTTTGAAGAATACGGCGTGCCGCAAACTCGTCACAGAATTATTGTCGTCGGCATTCGCAATGACATCGATAAAATTTTTCGTCCGCCGTCGCCGAAACTTTTTGTCGGAAAAAATATTTCAGCCAAAAACGCGCTCGAAAATCCTCCGATTCCGCCCGACGCTCCCAATCACGAAAAAACAAAACAATCTCCCGCCGTCATTGAACGATTAAAATTCATCAAGCCGGGACAAAATGCCTTCAACGCCGACATGCCGCCCGAATTTCAACTTCATGTCAAATCGGCAACGTTGAGCAATATTTATCGCCGACTGGATCCCGATAAGCCCGCTTATACCGTGACGGGTTCGGGCGGCGGCGGAACTCATATTTATCATTACGCCGAGCCGCGAGCTTTAACCAATCGCGAACGAGCCAGACTTCAAACTTTCCCCGACGATTTTATTTTTGAAGGCTCGAAAGAAAATGTTCGGCGGCAAATCGGTATGGCGGTTCCCTGCGCGGGAGCCAAAATTATTTTTGAGGCTGTGTTGAAAACTTTCGCGGGCATCGATTATGAATCGGTTCCCTGCAATATGATTTTTAATAACGAAATGAATTTATTCGCCGAAAATTTTTGAGGGGAGTCAAGCAAAATGAAATTTATCGAAACGCCGCCCGACGCCGCGTCGATTATGGAATCAACTCGCGCAATAGGTTATTCACTGCCGACCGCCGTCGCCGACATTATAGACAACAGCATTGCGGCTGAAGCATCCCGCGTTGAAATTTTTTATTCGCCGACAGAAAAATACGTTGCAATTCTTGATGACGGCAGCGGCATGAACGGCGAAGAACTCAATCGCGCCATGAAATACGGCGGAATTAGTCCGCTCGATATTCGTCATGAAAAAGATTTGGGACGCTTCGGATTGGGAATGAAAACCGCCTCGCTCTCTCAATGCGAAGTCTTAACCGTCGTATCGAAAAAGGACGGCGAAATTTCTGCGCGGCGTTGGGATTTAAACGAAATACGCCGCCTGAATTTTTGGGCGTTAATGGAGCTGTCGCCCGAAGAAATAAATTCCATTCCAAAAGTTGATCTGTTAAAAAATTTTTCAAGCGGAACTTTGATTGTCTGGCAGGAACTCGACCGAATGTTTCAAGGCACTCAAAATATCGAAAGAATTTTCTCCGAAAAAATGAACGCCGTCCGAGATCATTTGTCGCTTGTCTTCCACAGATATTTGGCGGGCGAAGAAGGGCTGAAAAAACTTTCAATCGCCGTGAACAATCTGCCCGTCGAGCCGAGCGATCCTTTTTTAACAGAAAAATTTACACAGGCATTGCCCGACGAAAAAATAAATATCTCCGACATGCCGCCGATAAAAATTCGTTCATACATTTTGCCTTATCCGTCGAAGTTGAGCAAAGCCGACAGCAAACTTTTGGGAATAACGGAGGACATGCAAAAAAATCAGGGCTTTTATATTTATCGCAACAAAAGATTAATCGTTTGGGGCACATGGTTTCGACGAGCCAAAAAAGAAGTTCTCTCCAAACTCGCCAGAATTCAAATCGACATCCCGCCCGCCTTCGACAGCTTGTGGGTGCTCGACGTAAAAAAATCTGTCGCCGTGCCGCCGAGAATCGTCTGCCAAAATTTGGATACAATGATCGAAAACCTCGCCGGCAAAAGCAAAAAGAAATGGACGCATCGCGGCAACGCAGAAGGCGATAAAAAATTTCATCACGTCTGGCAACGGCTCAAAACTCGCGACGAAACAATCATTTATGAGATCAACGACAAGCATCCGATTTTCCTTCGGCTGATTGAAAAATTTCCCGCCTGCGAAAAAAATTTCAAAAACCTGCTGAAACTTATCGCGGCGTCTCTTCCGCTGAATCAGTTGCTGATTGACTTAAGCGGCAACGTCGAAATAGAAAATCCTGCAACTTATTCCGAAGACATGGCAAGAGAACTTTTGAAAATTTATGTTGACGGTTTATTGGGCGGCGAAGTCAATAAATTGCTCGACGGTCTCGCCAAAGACGATACCTTTAAAAATTATCCGCAGTTGATTGAAGAATTCAGAAGGAGTGAAGTTTATGACCGACTTTGAAAATCTAAAATCTTTGGTCTTCGCCAATATAGTTAACCTGACAAATCCGCTTGAACGCCCGCCGACTTACGAAGAATTCCGCAACGCCGCCGATAAAGTTAAACAGATACTCCCGATTCTCGGCAAGAATGTATCCGACAACGAATTTGAAAAAATAATCCGCGCAATCCGTTCAAACTTCACGGTTCAAATGGAAGGCGCGGAAACTTTTATTGAGAACAGCGAGCATAAAAAATGGTTGAACGCCGCCAAAAGCGACATCGATTGGTTCTTCTGGACGCGCTACGAAAAATATCTTCGGCTCGATAAAAATTGGTCGCCCGTCCTTACCGCCGCATTGAATACGACTTCAGATAAAATTTTGGATCTCATGGGAGATCCGCGCTCGACAGAAAATTTTTCTCGACGCGGCTTGATTATCGGCGAAGTTCAATCGGGCAAAACCGCAAATTATACTGCCGTCTGCGCGAAGGCTGCCGACGCCGGTTACAAAATTATAATCGTCTTGACGGGAATGCTCGAAGACCTTCGCCGTCAAACTCAAGCGCGTTTGGATTTGGAATTCGCCGGGCGTGCAAGTCAAATATTTTTAACCAAGAATTCAACGCCGGCAAAAAATTTTATCGGCGTGGCGAAATTCGGCAAGGGAAAAGAAATTCCGCAATTCACTTCCGTTAATTCCGACTTCAAAGCCGCGACGCTCGATAATCTTTCGCTCGGCTTGAAAAGTTTGAACGGCACGGTTCTTTTCGTCGTCAAGAAAAACAAACGCATTTTGGAAAATCTAATCGCTTGGCTCAATCAATCCGTCGAAGTCGGCAAAGAGAAAATCGAATACCCTTTGCTGTTGCTCGACGACGAAGCCGACAACGCCTCCATAAACACAAACGATTCCGACGCCGATCCCACCGCGATAAATAATTGCATACGAACGATTTTGAATCTGTTCAATCAAACAACTTATATCGGCGTGACGGCGACGCCCTTTGCAAATATTTTTATCAATCCTTTCGACGAACAGGGAATGCTTAACGACGACCTGTTCCCGAAGGATTTTATTTTTGCGCTCGACGTGCCAAGTAATTATATCGGCGCGGAAAAAATTTTTGACGGCGATTGTAAAAATATTCTCGTTCCGATAAAGCCCGCCGACGATCCCGACGTTGAACTTTATTTTCCGAAAGGGCACAAGAAAAATTTGCAGATAAAAAATTTGCCCGAAAGTCTCTGCGAGGCGACAGATTATTTTTTATTGGCAAATGCAATTCGAGACCTGCGCGGAGATAAAAAAAGTCATCGGACAATGTTAATTCACGTCAGCCGATTTACAAATGTTCACGCGCAGATTTATGATCTCGTCAACGTCCGAATCAACGAAATTGTAAATGACTTGCGCGCTTATGCCGCCCTGCCCGCCGCCGAAGCCGAACGCGAAAGTTCTTATATAAAAAATTTGCACAGAGTTTTTGACAAACACGGGCTTGAAAAAATCGGCGGGGTTTCTTGGGAAAAAATTTTGCAGAAATATTTGCGCCGCGCCGTCGAGCCGATTCAAGTCGGGCTGAGAAATTCAACCGGCAAAAATTCTTTCAGCTACGAACAAAATCCCGACGGCTTGCGCGTCATTGCCATTGGCGGCAACAGCTTTACTCGCGGCTTGACGTTGGAAGGACTCTGCGTCACTTATTTTTACAGAAATTCAAGAGCTTATGATACGCTTATGCAAATGGGACGTTGGTTCGGCTATCGCCCGAATTACGGCGATCTTTGTCGCGTGTGGACTTCGCAAGAAATTATCGATTGGTACGGTTATATCTCCAACGTTTCAAATGAACTTAAAGGAGAAATTTCTTTCATGCATGATTCGGGCAGGACGCCCAAAGATTTCGGCTTGAAAGTGCGCCGCCATCCCGACACGTTGGAGATCACTGCGCGGAATAAAATGCGTTACGGAACTTCTGCCCGCCGCCCCGTCGAGTTGAACAGAATTTTTATCGAGACTCCGCGCCTCGTCAATGACGAAAAAATTTTGTCGGAGAATAAAAATCTTGTTCTGAATTTCATCGACGGGCTGAATAATTTCACAAAACAAGGCGGGAAAAATTTTTGGCGCGGCATCCCGAAAGCAAAAGTCTCCGAATTGGTTTTAAAATTTCAAGTCGGCTTATGGCAACAAATATTTCAAGGACAACCTTTAAGCGAATACATTGCAACGAAAATGGACGATAAGCTTTGGGACGTGTTTATTCCCGAAGGCGAAGGCGATCCTTATGACGGGCTGACTGTCGGCGGAAAAAAAATTATCATCAATCCCGTTGTGAGAAAATTTTTGGTCGATGAAAATCAAATCAGCTTGAGCGGAACAAAATTGCGGTTAATCGGTCGCGAAATTGCAAAAGTAGGCTTGACGGCGGACGAAATTAAAGCTGTCGAAAATAATTTTTACTCCGACGAGAAAAATAAAGGCAAAGCACTTCGCGCAACCGCTTATCTGATTCCCGAACGAAAACCTTTGCTGATTCTTTATGCCGTGCAACCGAAAATCGAAATTTCAACCGCAAATCATATTCCGAAAGTTTTATTTGCTGTCGGTATCGGTTTCCCCGCGCTTGATCCGAAAATTTCCGAGTCGCAAATCAAAACCGCCGATTTTGTCATCAATGCGGTTGGCAACCGATTTGAAAACGAGGAGGGTATTGAAGAATGATTGATTTTGAAAATCTGCGCGGGCAATGGGAAAATACTTTACGCATTGAACGCGGTTTTACTTTTGTCGATACCGCGCCGCTTGAATGTCATATCGGTTATGACGAAAAACTTCGGCGGACACTTTTGATTTTAAGTCGTCATGAAACAAAAATCCCGCCGTCGTCAAAAACCGTCGAAATAAATCAGCGCAAACGCAAGGACGGCAGATTTAATTTGTCGTTGAGTTTGATTTCGGAAAACGAAACGGCAGTTTTTGTCGAAATGTGCAGAGATCTGCTCTCCTTTTCCGAAAATGCGCAGGATGAATCGGAAGCCTTGAAAAAATTTTGGCAACGATACAAACATTGGCAAAATCTCTTCGCCGCCGCGCAAAATAATTTGCTCTCCGACGAAAAACAGCGCGGCTTAATCGGCGAACTTCTTTTTTTGCGCGAACAAATTTCAAACGGGCGTCCGTTAAAAGAATCTGTCGCGGGTTGGCTCGGTTCGCTGAAAGAACATCAAGATTTTTCTTATCCCGAAGGTTGGTTTGAAATAAAAACCGTCTCCGAACAGGCGGAAAAAGTCAGAATACCTTCGCTTGAACAACTTTCGCTCGAAACAATCGGGGAACTCGTCGTTTATCGGCTCGCGAAGACTTCAGGCGCGGTTGAGGCTTTTAATTTGGAAAATTTCACGCTGAATTCCCTTGTAAAAAATTTGTCGGAGCTTTTGATTAAAAATCCTGCCGCCGCGCAGAGATTTGAAGTGCTTTTGTTTCAAACGGGCTACGTCGAGCGCGAAGAATACGGCGAACAAAGTTATCGGCTCGCGGAAGCCATGAAATTTACGGTTGATGAAAATTTTCCGCGCCTTACGAGAAATAATTTGCCGCCCGCAATCGTCGAGGCGTCTTATTCATTAAATCTGCGCGGGCTGAAGGAGGAATTTTCTCATGAACATTGACGAATACAGAGAAGATTTGGAATCCGAAATAAAAAATGCCGCTTTGAGTTCCGGAAGCGGGACGGCAACGGCGTTTGCGGAAAAAATTACAAAACTCATGCAGGAAGCGGAATATCTCAACGGAGATTTTCAAGAATCTTTCTTTGCAGGCAATCATCCCAATGACAAACGGAAAAAATTTCAAGTCGACGGCTGGCTCCAAGACGAAACGGATAACTCAATCATTCTTTTTATCGTTCATCACACCGACGGCGGCGAAAATATGACAAAAACTCTGGCGGAAGACAATTTCAAGAAGCTGGAGGCGTTCGCCGACGCAATTTTGACGACCGAGCTTGAAAAAAATATCGACGAATCTACTTCAACCGCCGAACTCGCAGAAATTTTGAAGGAAAGTCAAAGTCGCGACGAGAAAATTAAATTTTTCCTGCTTACAAATGCCAAACGCAGTCTGACGCTTAAGGAATTGAAAAAATTTTTCGTTCGCGGCAAAGAAATTGAGTGTCAAGTTTGGGACATCGAAAGAATCTTCAACGTTTACAACTCAATGCAGGTTCGCGAGCCAGTAAAAATTAATTTCGCCGAATACGGCGGCGGGCTCCCCTGCCTTAAAGCCGCAAATGCCGGCGACGAGTGCGAAAGTTTTTTGTGCATCATTCCCGGAAAAATTCTCGCCGATATTTATGAAAAATACGGCAGCCGTCTCCTTGAAGGCAACGTAAGATCTTTTTTGTCGACAAAACGCGCCGTCAACAAAGAAATTCGGCGGACAATTTTAAACAAACCCGAAAAATTTTTTGCATTCAACAACGGAATCGCCGCAACCGCCAAGCAACTCGAAATAAAAACTCGAAACGGCGGGATTTTTATCACGGAGGCGACCGATTTTCAAATCGTAAACGGCGGACAAACAACCGCATTGCTCCTTCACGCCAAAATTAAGGATAAATCTTCGTTGGAAAAGGTTTTTGTCCAAATGAAACTCACCAAAATTGGCGAAATGCCCGCCGACGCGCAGGAAAAATTGATTGAAGAAATTTCTCGCTCGTCAAACAGCCAAAACAAAGTCAGCGAGGCAGATTTTTTCTCGACGCATCCTTTTCATGTCGAAATGGAAAAAATTTCGCGGAGAATCTTCGCGCCGGCGCAAGCGGGCGTTCAATATCAAACAAAATGGTTTTACGAACGCGCTCGCGGGCAATATGTCCAAGAACAAATCAAGATGACGAAGGCTCAACAAAAAAAATTTCAGCGCGAAAATCCTAAATCGCAAGTCATGGCGAAAACAGACTTTGCAAAATTCCGCATGAGTTGGCAGGAAAAGCCCGAAGTCGTCAGCAAAGGTGCGCAGGCAAATTTTACAGATTTTGCAAAGGAAATAGGCGCGGCTTGGGAGAAAAATCACGCGCAGTTCAACGAATATTATTTCAAAGAGACCGTCGCGCTGGCAATTATCTTTCACGCCGTCGAAAAAATCATTTCCGCGCAGGCTTGGTACAAAAATTCTTACCGCGCAAATATCGTGACGTATTCGCTGGCGATTTTTCATCACTCGTTCAAGAAAAAATTTCCGAACGACGAATTAAATTTGCTTGCGGTGTGGAGAGATCAAAAAATGCCCGCCGATTTCGCAGAAATTTTCGAGACGATAACTTTCGCGGTAAATAATTTCATAACGGGCGAACGACCGATAACAAATGTAACTCAATGGTGCAAACAGGCGGCTTGTTGGGAGAAAATGAAAGATTTTCTGCAAATCGAACTGCCCGAAACTTTTTCGCGGTGGCTTGCCGATAAAAATTTACTCAAGGACGAAAAAAAATCCGCCGTCGAAACTCAGCAGACGAGTTTTGAGGTGGACGCGCAGAAAAAAATTCTGTCTTTCAGCGGAGAAACTTGGAAAAAAGTTTTCAACGACGCCTCGGCAAGAAAATTAATCGCGCTTGACGAAAGAACAGCCATCTCAACCGCAATAAAAATCCCGAATAAAATTCCCGCGCCGTTTCAATGCGAAAAACTCCTGCGATTGCTTGAGCGGCTTGAAGAAAACGGCTTGACTTACTCGCCCGACGTGGAAAATTAAAAAATTTCGCGCCGCGCAGAAAAAAATTCTGTCTTTCAGCGGAGAAACTTGGAAAAAAATTTTTAACGACGCTTCGGCAAGAAAATTAATCGCGCTTGACGAAAGAACAGCCATCTCAACCGCAATAA
>CALFJC010000071.1 GCA_937877655.1 uncultured Selenomonadales bacterium | reverse complement strand
ACGACCTTCAGCACGACCTTCTTCGCGACCTTTTTCAATGCCTTTTTCAATGCCTTCTTCAAGACCGTCGTTAAAAGCCGCGTCCATTGCCCATTGCTCGTTGTACTCCGTGATTATCATGCTGTTCAACTCCCATTCGTGTTCCTCCAAAAATTTTCTCATGCTTGTACGCGTCGACATACAATATTTGTACGCCTCATAAAATGCCTCGTCGTCATTCATGCCCAAGTGCTTATTAAACTTCACTCGCTCGACGAATACGCAATAATCCTCCAGCGACTCCGACTTTTCGATTAAATTTTTGTTGTAAGGATGATTGACGTTGTAAAATTTTACTTTAAGCTCCAGACTGTCCGTAAATTCCTTGAAAGAATCGCTCAAACGCATTTCCCGATATTCTGCCGCCGCTCGAAAACCGTTATACAAAACGTAAAATTCGGGACGCAATAATTTTATCGACTTTTGCGCGTAGAGTTTGCCGGAAAATTCTTTTTCATAAATCTTGTCCAGCAACTTTACGTAATAAAGAAGAAAACGCAAAGGCATGTTTTCATTCAATGTTGTTTGATGCTCAATCAAAATCAGTTGCCGCCCGCGATATTCGCAGGAAATGTCATTCTTCCTTTTGCTGAAAAAAGTTTCTTCAAGCGTATTGATTTTAATTTCTTCGGGATTGTCGGAGTCTTCGCCCGTCAAAGCATTGCACAAACTCAACAGACGAACTTTATCGAGAAAATAAAATCTGAAGAAACTGTCACGATATTTTTGACTCATCAAGTCACCTCCGAGAAAATTTTTTACATGATAACAAAAAAAATCCCCCGCGTCATTACAGGGGAAAAAATTTTTACGAATCAGATTTTATTTGTAGGAGAACTCGCCGAGCTCCCAAACTTTGCCGGAGACTCTCTGGAGCGGCTTATCGCCCGAAACTTCGAGAATCGGAGCAACGTCTTCTTCGGGATAAACAAGGAGACTGCAAGCTTCTTCGCCGTCCTGAAGGAAGAGTTCGATAACGGATTTATCGACGAAGAGACGGAAATTGAGTTCAAGATTTGTGAAGAGCTTAAATTTGCGAGTACCGATATTGACGTCGGTATTTTTGCCGTCACTGAACGGACGAATACCTTTGCCGCCAAGTTTCATGCCTTCGCGGTCGAGCATCAAAATTTGATTATCGCGGTCGTATTTAATGACGAATTTTTCTTCGCCCCATTTAACGGCGACTTCTGCCTTGCGAGCCGCTCCGAAAGTAAGAGTAAGTTCTGTTTCGGAGGCTTCGGGCAGTTTGACGACAGTATTTTGTCCGTTGGAAACATCAACGTCGGTACGAGTTTTGCGCAGGGCTTTCATTTCTTCGACGGGCTGACTGCGAACTTTACCTTGATGAATCGTAAGTTCACGCGGCATTGTCAAAGAATAGAGCCAGCCGTCTGCGGCGGATTCGACTGTATCGGTAAGATCGGGCATACCAACCCAACCGATCATAATGTGGCGGGCTTCGTTTGCAAAAACCTGCGGGGAATAGAAATCAAAACCCTTATCGAGTTCATGGAATTTGCCGTGAATCATATCGAGGCTGTCAACGGAGAAATGTCCGATGAAATAGCCGGCGAGGCAGTGATTTTGATATTTAAGTTCTTCATGCTTGACGCCTTGCGGGCAGACAATCAGAACGTCCATATCTTCAAATTGCAAAAGGTTGGGGCATTCCCACATGTAACCGAAATCGTAATAATCGGTTTTTACTTCGCCGAGAAGTTCCCAGCCGCCTTCGGGTTTTTCTTTGTAAATAAGAACTGCGCCATTGGTCGGGCGAGAACTTTTGGCGGGATCACTCATGCGTTGAGCCGCCATAGCGAAATAGCGGACGCCGTTGCGATAGAAGAAATTGGGATCTCTGAAATGCGCGGTGTAACCTTCGGGGTTGCCGTAAACTTGAATTTCTTCCAACGTTATGGAGCCGTCTTCTTGGAGCGTACCGAAACGCTGAGCAACCGTGCGAACATAATTTTCATCGCGGGCATTGCAGGTATAGAACACACGGACTTTGCCGTCTTCAACGAAACCGCAACCGCTGTGGCAACCGTCTTTGTCGTGTTTATCTCTCGGCCAGAGCGAAAGTTCGGGCATGGTGTAGTTGATGAAATCCTTTGTTGCGGTATGCATCCAGGATTTATTTTTATGCCATTGCTGATTTTCGGGAACGGGATTCCACTGACAGAAGATGTGGTAGGTACCATTGCAGCAACACAAACCGTTGGGATCGCTGATCAAAGAATGGGGCGCGTCAATGTGGAATTTGTTGTGCCAGCGAGATGTGTAAGGAATTTCGCCGCGAACGCGCTCGTCGACAGCTTGTTTGTTAAACTTTGCCTTGATAGCCTCCAAAGTTTCACCGGATTTTTTTGCCATAAAAATTCCTCCCTAATTTTTAAGTAAAGAAATAATTACCGTGACGACCATTGCACCGATGGCACCCATAGTCGTTAATGACAAGTTGCAAACGTGAATTTAAAAAGAGCCGCGCCCTTTATTCAATTAGTAATGAGTAATTAGTAATGAGTAATTAAAAGGCGTTTCACCATTCCTAATTCCTAATTCATAATTCCTAATTGCTTTTCGGAGCGCGGCAACATTTCTAAATCAGAGGTGCAAGAAAAAATTTTATTCGTCGTGTTTGAAGAGTGTATAAGTCAGAGCAAAGCCGACAGCGAAGGCGATTATATTGACGATAAGATATTGAAGAATTTGTCCGTTCATGTAAAGGAGCATGCCGGGCAGAACCGTAATACCCATGCCTGTACCTGCCAAGCCGAGGAAGCTGGAAACTGCACCGCCTGCCGCACCGCCGACGCAACCGAACATGAAGGGTTTCATGAGACGGAGGTTAATACCGAAGATAGCCGGTTCGGTAATTCCCAAGAACGCGGGAACGGTTGAGGAAATGTAAAGGGCACGTTTACGCGGGTCTTGAGTTTTGAGAGAAACAGCCAATGCCGCGCCGCCTTGAGCGATCGTCGCGCAAGTGATAATCGCGTTGAAGGGGTCGGAGCCTTGAGTTGACAGGAGGTAAATTTCCAACGCGCTGAAGACGTGGTGAACACCGAAGATAACGAT
>CALFJC010000070.1 GCA_937877655.1 uncultured Selenomonadales bacterium | reverse complement strand
CGCGCTGAAATTTCGGCTGAAGCCATGCGTACTTCTTCTTTGGAAATTTCTTTGTCGGAAGAAAAAATTTTGTCGGAAGAAAAGAAAGTTGACTTGAAAAAATCTTGACATAAAAAATCCCGCCTTTTGACGGGATAATTTTTTTCATTTCGCTTGAACAGCGCGTCAGCGAATTGGAAACGGAGCTTGCCGCCGCACGCGCTGAAATTTCGGCTGAAGCCATGCGTACTTCTTCTTTGGAAATTTCTTTGTCGGAAGAAAAAATTTTGTCGGAAGAAAAGAAAGTTGACTTGAAAAAATCTTGACATAAAAAAATCCCTCCAACTCGGAGGGATAATTTTTTTACAGATAACTGATTGGATTGACGCGGTTGCCGTTAACGTGAACTTCATAATGGACGTGAGGACCCGTGCTGAAACCCGTTGAGCCCATGTAAGCGATAAGTTGCCCGCGCTTAACTTGTTGCCCCGTTGTAACGACGACTTGCATTGCGTGCCCGTAGCGCGTCATTATTCCGTTGCCGTGATTTATATCGACCATATTTCCGTAGCCGCCCGAATTCCAGCCCGCATATTCGACAATGCCGTCCGCCGTTGCGACAATCGGCGTGCCCATATCGTTTGCAATGTCCATGCCGGGATGAAAATCTGTGCCGCCCCAACGAAGTCCGTAAGGCGAAGTGACAACGCCCGTCGTTGGCCAAATGGACGGAATGTGAGAATCAGCCGCGCCGCTGCCGCCGACAAGACTCGGATCAAACGGAAAAGAGCCCGGCGCAGGTATCGCGCCTGCCGAAGGAATAATCGGCAAGCCGTTTGCAAAATCGAATTGAACGGAACTGCTCGGAAGCGGAGCCGTATAACTTTCAAAATTCGGCGAATAGCCGCTTGCAATAGCCGCGCCGACTGCCAACTGCTCGCGTTGTTGTTTAAGTTCGGTTTGAAAATCGTTGAGACTTTCCCTGCGCGTGCTGACTTTCGCTTCCAAAATGTCCAATGCTTCGGAGACTTGTGCAATATCCAATTCGTTGACGGAATTATTTTGATCGTTTTCGACAGGCGAAGAAATGCCTTCGACGACAGGCGCGGGAGTTCTGTCTTCTTTAACCGCGCTGATTATCGCATGGATTTTTTCTTCAGGCGATTGAACTTCGGGCGAAACATTTCTTTTAGCCGAATTTATTACCGCATGAATTTTTTCTTCGGGCGTTTGAGCTTCGGCGGGAACTTCGGGCGGAGTCTCGACATTTTCTTCCGAAGAAATTTCGGGCGGCTTGTCTTCTTTCGGCGGATTGAGTCCCGCTTGAATTCTCAATTCCTGTTCCTGTTGCGCGAGATTTTGAATTGTCTCGCTCAAGGTCGCAGCCTTTTTCGACAGCGTTAAAAGTTGTTCTTGTCGAAGTTCTGCCGCCTGTTCTATCTCTTGAATCGTCAAGGCGTCGCGTTGCATTTTCATTGTGCTGTAAAAAGAATAGGCTCCCGTTCCGATTAGGAGGAGCCCGCCGATTATGACGGACGCCACGCCGAATCTGAACAGAGCCGAAGACAATCGGATTTTCCTTTCATTGTCGCCGCCTTTTATGCTTATCGTATAAAACTCGACTTTTTCTTTCGGCTTTGAATCTTTTTCTTCCAAAATCATTCCTCATTCCCTAAATCCTTTTCCCATGGCTTGTCGGAGTGCCTGCTCTTCTTCTTTTGTGAGTTTGTATTTGTCGGCAACGCGCCCGTCTTCAATCGGCTTGACGTAACTGCGTTCGCTTTCCTGCCCGCAAATCAAAGTAAAAATTACTCCGTTGTTATTTCTGTCGAGTATCGCGACGCAATAACTTAAACCTTGACCGGTTTTTTCAAAAGCGTCGAAATGCACGACGGCGACGCGGGCAAGCGAACTCCTTATAAGTTCTTCGAGCGTTGAAATTCTGTTGCGCATTTTTTTGTGTTCTTCGGCAACTTCATTGACGGTTGAAGTGTGCGCCGAGAGCATTTGTTCGATACTGTCGCCTTCGGAAGTTCCCATCATTTTTTTGTAACGTTTTTTTATCGTCGACAGTTCCGAATACAAATTGAAAATCAAGCCGAGCATAATCAAAACGGTTGCAATCAACGCGAACGAAATTAAAAAATCTGTTGTGAATGCGGCACTCAAGCCACCCATGTTTAAACCTCCCGATTATCTTTTGCCAAATTTTTTGGCGAGCAGATGAATTTTTTTCAGACGATATT
>CALFJC010000069.1 GCA_937877655.1 uncultured Selenomonadales bacterium | reverse complement strand
GTTTTCCATTCCTAATTCCTAATTCATAATTCCTAATTGATAAAAGCGCGGAAAAGAATTTTTATCTCTGCAAAAAATTTAAATTCCTTCCGAAAATGGAGGGGATTTTTTTACTCCGTGTTGTATAATGAAAAAAATTTTTAGGGAGATGATTTTTTATGGCAACACAACAAGAGATTATCAAAAAATTTATGTACGCTCTAGACACAACAACCAGTCTTTCAACAAGCGCAGTTAATCAGGCAATCGACTATGCGACGAATGGAACTTTCAAAACAATGGCGGAAGCCGCCGAAAAAATGTTGGAGGAGCAAGCCAAAGCAAAAAACAGCGATGATTTTCTGGAAAATTATTGCGGAATAATTATCGATAACGAAGACACGGGCGCAATAAGCGGCTCGGACGCGGGCGGCTCGCAAGTCAAGACCGCGCAGAGTATTGTTCCCGAAAAAAATTCTGCGACAGTCTTTGATGAAGATGAATTTACAGTCAGCGGCTTAACCGTCAAGCTCGAAAAAACTTACAACGATCTTTCCGATTACGAAAAATATGTTTGGAACAATTTGCACGAACATTGGATAAAAAGTTCGCTTGATCTCATTGCCGAAACTTACGGCGACAATTTCAGTTTCAACTCCAATTCTACGGTTCACGAAATTACAATCACTTTCAGCGAAAAACTCGGCGCGGATCCTTTTCTTACTTCGCCGACTTTTTCCGACGGAGATATTTTCAGAGAAACAACAATCGGTTTATCGTTGGACATAAATTTGGCTTATTACAAATTTGAGTCCGTTGATTATTCCGATTTGAACGGCAAACCGAACGGAATGGGAATATTTTACGGGGTAGATTATCTTGACAGAAATATTGCTCATGAATTTACTCATTCGATCATGCAAGCAAACATAAAATATTGCAACTTTCTTCCGCGAATGATCCTTGAGGGCATGGCGGAATTGACGCACGGCATTGACGATACGCGCACGGACGATTTGAAGGCACTCGCCGCCGATTCCGACAAATTAAAAGAGGCTTTGACCGATGCAGAAACTGTTACAGGTATCAATCAACCGCGTTATGCGGGCGGTTATATGTTCCTGCGTTGGTTTGCAAAATATGCTTCGGAAAATGCTTCCGAATCGGTCGGCGTTAGTTTGAACAATTCTGTTCCAAATATTTTTATCGGCGGCACCGGCAATGATACCATTCGCAATTATGCTTCCAAAGTCACAATCAACGGTGGAGAAGGCGACGATTCAATCAACAACAATTCCGGCGGCTCGGAAACTTCAATCAGCGGCGGTGACGGAAAAGATGTCATTGACAATTACGCTTCCGACGTGACGATTCTAGGCGGCGCGGAAAGCGACAAAATTTATAATTGGATTGGCGGCAAAAAAGTTTTCGTCAGCGGCGGCGCAGGAAATGATTCAATTTACAATTACGGCGACTCCGTGACAATCGACGGAGGCACGGGTGACGATTATATTTGGCTGAATGCCAATCAAAGCGCAAATGTTTTGATCAATTATTCTTCAGGTAATGATCTTATTCAAGGTTTCCGCGCAGATTCTACGCTTTCAATTTTGGGCGGAAATTTTTCTTCGACAAAAAGCGGCTCGGACATAATTTTGACTGTCGGCACGGGAAAAATAACTTTAAGCGGCGCGGCAACTCTCTCGACGATTAATATCGTTGACACTTCGCAGACAGAAAAAAATGTTCCCACAGAAGGCAACGATTATCTTGAAAATTTTACAGACAAAGCGACGATAAACGCGCTCGGCGGCAATGATACCGTTTACAATTCCGGAAATAATTCTTCGATAATCGGCGGGGCGGACAATGACTCCATCAAAAATTACGGATCCAATGTCACAATTTACGGCGATTTGGGCAACGACGATTTAAGCAACTTAAGCAGTAAAGTTACGATAATCGGCGGCGCGGGAAAAGATTCTTTGTGGAATGAACCTAATCAAAACAGAAATGACGCCGATTATGTTTCAATCGACGGCGGCGCAGGAGATGACTCGATAAATAATTTCGGGAACTACACAACAATTCTCGGCGGAGCAGGTAATGATTCGATTTACAATTACTCGACAGGTTACAGAGGCGGCGTGCTTGCCTTCGACAGCGTCGGCAGGAATGTAAAAATCAACGGCGGCACGGGCGACGATTACATTTTCAACAACGCCGCAAATGCTCTTTTCCAATATTTTTCGGGCGACGGCAACGATAAAATTTCGGGCTTTAATGAAACTTCTACGCTCTCAATAGGCGGCGGAAATTATTCTTCGACAAAAAGCGGCTCGGACATAATTTTTACTGTCGGCACGGGAAAAATAACTTTGGAGGGCGCGGCGTCTCTGTCGAAAATAAATATTGTCGGCAATTCGACTTCGTCAACTACTTCTTCGGGCGCAACAATCAAAGGCAGTTCCCAAAATGACATTATCAAAGGCAGTGCGGGCAACGATTCAATCACGGGCGAGGCGGGCGCAGATTCCATTTTCGGCGGCGCGGGCGACGATAAACTTCTTGGCAACAACGGCAAGGATTCTTTGTGGGGCGGAGCAGGAAATGACACCTTGACGGGCGGAAACGGCAAAGATTTCTTCATTTACAGCGAAGGAAACGATGTCATCACAGATTATGCGGTCACGGAAAGAATTTCTCTTGGCGCAAATATTTCAGATACCGCTTTGAACGGTTTGGATGTAATTTTAACAACGGACGCGGGCACTCTCACGATTAAAAAGGCAAAGGGCAAAACTTTAAATTTGATCAATCCTGCGGGCAAAAGTTTTTCTACGATGGTCGGAGTCTTGACTAATTTAACCGTGACGAACTTGACAAAATCGCCCGTGACTGTCGGCTCGGCTATTAAAACAGTTACCGCCGCCTCGCGAACAAAAGCCGCAAAAATTTCCGGCAACGCCCTTGATAACACAATGACAGGCGGCAAAGGTAACGATACGTTACTTGGCGGCGCGGGCGATGATTCAATTTTCGGGAACACGGGCAACGATACGATTCGCGGCGGCGTTGGGAATGATACACTTCTTGGCGGCAAGGGAAATGATTTGCTTTGGGGCAATGCGGGAGCAGATGTTTTCATATACGAGAGCGGCGACGGACAGGATGTCATTTTCGGCTTTGAAGATGATGATATGTTGCAAATCACGGGGAATTTTTCTTCGACTTACGAAAGTTCAAAGAGAGAAATTTATTTCGCCGTCGATTCAACTTCAAATGCGCTTACTCTGAAGAATTTCACGGCGACAACTTTTAACATTAACGGCACGAATTACAAAATCAGCGGAGCTGATTTAATTAGGAATTAGGAATGAGGAATTAATAATGAAGGAAGGTTTTCCATTCCTAATTCCTAATTCATAATTCCTAATTGATAAAAGCGCGGAAAAAAATTTAATCCCTCCAAACAGCGGAGGGATTTTTTTATTAATGTCTTGCAGTCTTATAAAAATTTTAATAAGATTTTGCAAAGGAGGTATTCATCATGGAGATAAAAAGTTTCAGCGGCGAATATGAATTTCTCAGCAATTTTTATTTGGCACCCGTGAATTACAAATACAACTTCAGCAGTGCGGAGGCGGCTTATCAAGCACAAAAAGCAACTTCGTTTGACGACGCAATAAAATTCAAGGAATATAATCCCGGCAAGGCGAAAAGAATGGGGCGCAAAATAGAAATTCGTTCCGATTGGGAAGAAGTCAAAAATAATTTTATGCGCGACGTTGTTTTCGCGAAATTTTTTCAGAATCCCGAACTTGCGGCGTTGTTGCTTGCCACAGGCGACAGAAAATTGATTGAGGGAAATTATTGGCACGACATTTTTTGGGGCTTCGATTCGGAAACGGGCGAAGGACAAAACAATCTCGGAAAAATTTTGATGGAAACTCGCGAGGAACTTAAAAATCCCGAAGTTTCTTTGTCTGGTTGCGAAAATGTTTTACTCACTCGCTTTACGGTTCCCGAAGATACAAAATGTCATTGGTCGCCGCCCGAAAAAAGTTTTGTCGACTTGGAATTTGTTCGGAAATATGAACTCAAGCATAAAGATTTTAATCGCAGCATTGACGATTGCAAATATAAATTTCGCGGCAAGACATTTACCGATTTGGACTTTCGCAACGGCAATGATCTTGAAATTTTGTTCGACAAAAGAGGGATTGTGCAAAAAATTATGGCTTATGGCGACGGGAAGAAATTTTTTTATCAATCGAATGACATACCTGTTTTTGATTCGGGAGATGCGTTGTGGGATAACATATGTGAGCTGATTATTTTCCGCGACGGCGAAGAAATTATCATGATTCGCAGTCAACACGGTTGGAATATTCCGAGCATCGCAATTTATGTGGGGCTGAAAACTTCGGAGCCGCTTCTTGAAAGAATTCTTGCGCGTCTCGACTAAAAATTTTATTTGGAAGGAGATTTTCCATGTTAAAAGACCTTTTGCCGCCGAACATTTACTAACTGCGAAGAATTTTTCAGCTTTTATCTTGACGAAAAAGATTACAGCGGGTGGCGAAGACACGGGCGCACATGGACGTGCGCCCGCCGGCAACGAAAAC
>CALFJC010000068.1 GCA_937877655.1 uncultured Selenomonadales bacterium | reverse complement strand
TTGAAGTCGGCGTGTAGTAATAAATTTTCTCATCATTGGCTTTAAGCGAAACGGCATTTGTTGTCTTGAACCTGAGAGATTTGTCATCATCAAAATTGAGAACAAAATCACTGCCGTTGTAATTTATGCTGTCGGTGTCTGTCTGAGCGGCAACGCCTATGCTGACTGCGTCATTTTCAATGTCGTAGTTGAAAATAACATCCGCGCCTTCGGAGTAGAAGAAATAATCTTTTCCGTCGCCGCCGACAAGAGAATCTGCACCCGCGCCGCCGTTAAGGCTTGTGCCGTTCGAGCCCGCAACCAGACTGTCGGCACCGGCACCGCCCAAAATCGACGTGATGTTGTCGTTGCCCTTGATGTGGAAGGCAACGTTGTTACCTTCGTCAGAGGCATCAATCGTCTTGAATGTTTCGACGAGCCCGCTAAAGGTATCGTCTGTGAGATCAATAGCAAGAGTTTCCAATTCTGAACTTGCCGCCGTCTTGATCTCTAAGGTAGTTGTAGCGGCTTCTCCTTCGGCAGGAGCCAAAGTGGCTTTTGCGCCCGCAATCTTGCTATCTTCATTTGCTACCAAGAAAAGGAATCTTTCCCCGGGCTTTGCACGCGAGGAAATCCAAGCTTTATCATTAACCGGATAAGTTACTGTTACGGTTTGGACAACGGGCTCTTCGCCTTCTCCACCCTCAACAGTTTCTTCCCAACTCTCTGTATAATTGAGAGTATTGGTATCGTATGTTGTTGTAGTTGTATTACCGTCTTCATCTACGGTGACAACA
Organism: uncultured Selenomonadales bacterium; assembly: GCA_937877655.1. Taxonomy (GTDB): domain Bacteria; phylum Bacillota; class Negativicutes; order Selenomonadales; family Selenomonadaceae; genus Quinella. The sequence continues at coordinate 3,381 of CALFJC010000068.1, read as the reverse complement.
GTAACCTCAGCATTTTCTCCGAAAGAAATCGTCGGCGTGTCGGTCTCGTCTGTTTGGGCGAAAGTACTTTCAACTGTACCTTTAAATGTTACTGTTCCGTCGATAGTGATATTCGAGCGTTCGTCGGAAGCTTTTGCGGCAATGGCGGCTGTATTTTCCGCTGTGCTCTCGAAAGTGCCGCCGGTGATTTCTGCCGAAATCGTGCTGTTCTTAGTACTGTTTATCGGGTTTTCAATAGCTAAAGCAACTTGTCCCTTAACTTCGCCGGCACTTACGCTGGCACTAACGTCCTTACCTGTAGAGTGTTGCGCAATGGCGATTGCCGCGCCGTATGTCTGACCGCCGCTTGATCGACTGCTGTTCTCATTAACCGTATAGGTAGTGGCTGTACTCGTAATGGTGCCGCCCGTAACATTCAAAGAACCTGCGCGGAGCTCAATGCCCGTACCGCCTGAAGTAATTGTGCCGCCCGAAATGTTAAGATCAACGTTGCCGCCGGCATAAATAGCATCGGGGTTGCCGTAAGCATTATTATCAGAATCGAATTGTGTATTCTGGTTAGCGTATTCAATCGTACTGCCGTCATTGATATTGATTGTGGTGGTGTTTGTCGAGAGAGTACCGGAGACTTGAATTGCCGGCAAGCTTGACGTTTCCGCGCTTTTGACGGTGCCATTGATATTCAGCGTGACGTTGTCACTTTCTTCATTTTCACGACCGTTTTTGTTACCGATGTAAATGCCGCAAGAGTAGGTACTTTCCAGCGTGCCGTTTATCGTGACTGTAGTGCCGTTGCCCGCGCAAACAGCCGTGCTGTTACTTTTAATTGTGACGTCTTTGCTAACTACCAAGCCCGCGCTTGTTCCTTCTTGAGTATATGAATCGCCGACTTTGATCGCGGCTATCTGTCTCGCACCTTTGACAGTACCTTCGATATAACTTCCAACCGTTGAAATCGTTTCGTCGGAGGGATTATCTCCGTAAGTTGCTTTTTCGGCATCGATTATGCCGGTGGTGTAATTTATCGTGCCTGTGCCGCCCACGGTAAGGGTGCTGTTGGAACCGACAACGATAATACCGCTGTTACCATTAACTTTTTTAGCACTCGTACCGTTGATGTTCAAAGTGTAAGTACCGAGGTCGAGCGTCAAGCTTTTGTCAACAGTGCTTGTTGCGGCGGTAGTAACGTCTTGGAGCAAATTGATCGTCTGGTCAGCTTCTGCCGCGTCGATTGCGTTTTGCAACGAGGAATAATACCCGTCCTTGCCCTCGATAGAAAAAACTTGGGCTTTTGCCAATTCCTCTTGATTCGTAAAATACTTCTTAACTCCGTCAATCGTTGCCTCAATTTTCCCTTCTGTACTAACACTATCTTTAGCGGAGCCGACATAAAGCTTGTCGTCCACTACGACATAATTGGTACCTTCAGTAAGATAATTTGTTGCACTGCTGTTGAGAATACCGTTCGATATGGTTATAGTGCCTGCCGAGCCGTCTTTGTAAAGCGTGGTTACTTCGCCGCCGGTCATCGTGAAGGTGCCGCTGTTGGCGACAGTACCTGCCGTACTCTCTTCGCCGCTCAGTTCGTAGGTGCCGCTGTTGGTTACAGCTGTTGCGGTGCCGCCCGTTTGCGTGAGAGTACCGTTGTTAGTGACGTTGTTTACAGAGCCGCCGCTAAGAGTGTAAGTTTTACCGGAATTGTTGGTGACAGTACCGGCTACGGTACCGCCATCTTGCTTGAAAGTGCCTTTGTTGGTGACAGCTGTTACGGTGCCGTCGGTCAAGTTGAGAGTGCCGTTGTTGGTAAAAGATGCTGTAGTTGTTCCTCCACCTAAAATAGTAACTGTTTTGCCTGCTTTTGTCGTTATAGTTTTGTTGTTGGTTAAGGTGTGACCGTTCAGATTAATTTCGCAATCGTTGCTGAGCGTAATGGCAAGATTTTTAGTGAAATCTTTGAGCAACGTAATATTGGTTGCGGAGCCGATATTTTCTGTTGTGAAGTCAGCCGCCGTGCCGTATTTGCTCTCGTTGTTAATCAGGCACGAGAAAACAGCAGAGCCATCATTGTCTGTTGACAAATCGAAACGCTGGAGATCAAAAACAAACTCATCTTCACGAGCCGTTGTGGGAGGGGTAATTTGTTCCCGCAAAAAAATTTTTCCTTCCATAGAGTTCTATGCCCCTTTCATGTCTTCCGTTGCCGAGCAGGTTCTTTAAAAAAATTTCTCGTTGAATCTTTGTGGGGGCAAAGTTTCTTCGACAAATTTTTTCTCGGTAGCCGTCTCGGCATAAAAATAACCTGAGTCGCGCCCTGCCCTTGTGACAGCCGCGACGTTCGAGTGATTTTCTATCAGCCTCCTCTCACGTTCGATTTTATGTTCGACTCGCAAAAGTATTGTAGCCGATCAGAATCGATTTGTCGATCACTTTTTTAGAAAATTTTTCAAAAAAAAACAGGCGACAGATTTTTTCTGTCGCCCAAAATTTTTTCAAAAGAATCCGCGCAAGCTCCAAAATTTTTTTCAAAAAAATGGACGACAGATTTTTTCTGTCGCCCAAAAAATTTTTATTCAATCGAGTAGAGGATTAATTTTTATTTCTTGGTAGGACCGCCGTTGGTGAATGTGTAATCGGAAAGTTTTATTGCCACATCCGACCTAACCAAATTGGTCGAGTAATTCAAATCGATTATCGAATAGCCGCTGTTCTTGGCTGTCGTCGCTGAAATTCTGTCTGCCGACGTCACCAAGTCGCCAACTTTTGCAAGCTCCGTCCCTTCGTCGTCCGTGTAATTTTCTTGTGCAAACCAGTAATAAGTGTTGTTTGCCTTGATGAGGACGCTGCCGGCGTTGATGGTTTGTTCGCTTGAATCCGTCGTAAGGTTCATCCAGCCGATTTCGGGATTGTCCTTCCTGCCGTTGTTCATGTGGAATCGGACGCCGCCGCCTGCCACACTTTCAATCTCGGTAATCGTGCCGTTCGCGATCTTGAATCTGTCTTTGCTGAAGTCGAAGTTCGCAACCGTCGCTTCGCCCGTCGTGTTTTTCGCGTAGAAGAAAGTATCTGCGCCCGTGCCGCCGACCAAATTGTCTGCGCCGCCGCCGCCTTTAAGCGTTGTCTTCGCGCCGCCGCCTGTCAAAGTCTCGTCCGCCGTCGTGCCTATCAAAGTCAGATTTTTCTTCTCAACTTTGCTCGCGTCAATTTCAGTGACATTGAGTTTCGCCGTCTTGAAAGAGCCGCTCGCGCCGCCCGTCAAACTCGCAACATTGCCTTCAATTATCGCGTTCTTGCCGAATCGATAATCCGAGCCGTTGATATTCAGAGTATCGACTTCGCCTTTGACCGTCAAAACATTCTTCGAGGTGAATTTGAACTTGACAT
>CALFJC010000067.1 GCA_937877655.1 uncultured Selenomonadales bacterium | reverse complement strand
TGCGCCCGTGTCTTCACCAACCGCTGTAAATCTTTTTCATTACGAATTACGCATTGCTTTTCGGAGGTTTTGTTTATGAAAAAATTTTCGCTTGAGATAGACAAAGAGCGCGTCGAAAAACTTTATAAATTTGAGGCGGAGGCTCGCGCAAAAAATTTCAAATTAATTGCGGGTGTCGACGAGGCGGGTCGCGGCTCTTTGGTCGGAGCAGTTGTCATAGCGGCGGCGATTCTCCCCGAAAATTTATATCTCGAACGCCTTGACGATTCAAAAAAACTTTCCGCAAAAGTTCGCGAAGTTCTTTATGAAAAAATTATCTCGGCGGCAATAAGTTGGAATGTTGTAAGTGTCGAGATTGAGGAGATTGACGCGCTGAATATTTATCAAGCAACACTCGTCGGCATGAAACGCGCCGTTGCAGGTTTAAAAATTCAGCCCGATTTTGTTTTAACCGACGCAATGAAAGTTGACTTCGGCGAAAAAATTCCTTCGCAGGCGATTGTTCACGGCGATTCTTTATCGGCTTCCATTGCCGCCGCGTCTATTCTCGCAAAAGTCACTCGTGACCGCCTTGCCGACGATTGGGCAAAAGTTTATCCGCAATACGGTTTTGAAAAAAATCGCGGTTACGGCACTAAGGATCATCTTGACGCAATAAAAAAATTCGGAGCAAGTCCGATTCACAGAAAAACTTTTAATCCGGTGAAAAGCATTTTGGAAAAAAATTTGGAGGGAAAATTTTAATGAGCAGTCTTGAAGTGGGTATCGTCGGTTTGCCGAATGTGGGCAAGTCGACGCTTTTTAATGCGATAACGAAGGCGGGCGCGGAAGCGGCGAATTATCCTTTCTGCACGATTGAACCGAATGTCGGAGTGGTTGCCGTCCCCGACCCGCGCTTGGATGTTTTGACGAAACTTTATAACTCGAAGAAGACGACGCCCGCGAGTGTTCGTTTTGTCGACATTGCGGGGCTTGTCAAAGGCGCGTCGAAGGGCGAAGGGCTCGGCAATAAATTTCTTGAACATATTCGCCAAGTCGACGCGATTGCGCATGTTGTGCGCTGTTTCGAGGACGAAAATATTACTCATGTTTCGGATACGATTGATCCTCTGCGAGATATTGATACGATTCAAACTGAACTTTGCCTTGCCGATTTGGATATTGTGGAAAAGCGGCTTGCGAAGGTTGCAAAACTTTTGAAGTCGGGGAGCAAGGAAGCTAAGGCGGAGAATGAAATTTTGGAGCGCGTAAAAAATTCTCTGGACGAAGCGAAACCTGCGCGGAGTTTGAATTTATCTGAAGAAGAACTTTTCATCATTCGGGACGCAAATTTGTTGACGCTTAAGCCGACGCTTTACATTGCCAACGTTGCGGAAGAAGATTTGTCGGAAGAAAATTCTCACGTCAAAAAAGTTCGGGAGCTTGCCGCGCAGGAAGGAGCGCAAGTTGTAGTTATCTGCGCGAAGGTTGAATCGGAAATTGCGGAGCTTGACGCGGACGAAGCTGAAGAATTTTTAAAGGATTTGGGCTTGGAAAGTTCGGGGCTCGACAGATTGATACATGCGGCATTTGACTTGTTGGGCTTGATGACTTTTTTGACGGCTGGCGCGGACGAATGTCGGGCTTGGACGATTAAAAAGGGAACTGTCGCAGTCAAAGCGGCGGGCAAAATTCACAGCGACATTGAACGCGGCTTTATTCGCGCCGAGATTGTCAACTACAACGATTTGATTCAGCTCGGCTCAATCAATGCCGCTCGCGACAAAGGGCTTGTTCGTTTGGAAGGAAAAGATTATGTCATGCAGGATGGCGACGTTACCTATTTTCGTTTCAACGTTTAAAACATTCCTAATTCCTCATTCCTAATTCCTAATTGAAAAAAGCGATCTCGAAATTGAGACCGCTTTTTTGTTCAATCTTTACGCCCCGAAACTTTTCCGTTATTAATCGGTTTTTTCTTGGCTTCGGAATTTTTCACTGCGTCGCCGAGTTTTTTCACGCCGCCGGAATTTTTTTCGTCCTTCAGGTCGCGAGCCAAATTTTTGAGTTTGCCCGCAAGATTCGGTTTTGCCATATAAACCACCTCGCCGCCAATGTAACAAATTTTTATTGAACCGTCAAGCCCGCTCAAACTTGACGCCGTCAAGCAGATAAAATAAAATTTCTCCAAAAAAACTCGGAGGAGATTATGAACGAACATGAACATAGACTCGAAGACGGCACGATAATTCGTCACAGCCACACGCACACACAGACAAAGGCAGTTTTAAACCGAATGGCGCGGCTTATCGGACATCTTGAATCTACAAAAAAAATGATTGAGGACGGGCGCGATTGCAGTGAAGTTTTGATTCAACTTTCCGCCGTTGACGCCGCAATTAAAGCCGTCGGGAGAATCATTTTGAAAGATCACATTGAACATTGCATTGTTGACGCGGTCAAGACGGGCGACACCGCCGAAATTGAACGCCTCAACAAAGCCATCGAGCAATTCATTCGATAAAAAAAATTTCTGCCGTCAAGCGAGATATTTAATTTTGTTTTTGAACGTTGAAAAAAGTTCTGATTTTCTTTTAACCGACAATTTGTCGGTTATTTTTTTGAGCAGGATTGTCTGACTTTTGAACAGTTTCGCTGATTGTTGAAAGGCTCCTCGTCGATTATGATTCAATCATCAAAATTATTCACGGCGTTTTAAAAGAAAGGAGTTTTTCAAAATGTTGATTGGCGAAAAGAAAATTGAGCGTCCGCTCCGCTGGGGCATGATCGGCGGCGGCAGAACGGCAAATGTCGACCGAAGCATCGTCGCGGCGCGTTGTATGACAATACGGTGTTCAAACTCGTCTGCGGTGCCTTCGACGTTGATCCTGCCCGCAATGTTGAGTTCGGCTTTAATCTTGGTGTCGAAAAAGATCGTCTCTATCCCGATTACAAAACAATGATCGCCGAAGAAGCCAAGCGCGAGGACGGAGTTGAAGTCATTGACATTGCCACGCCGAATTTACTTCATTACGAAATGGTAAAAGCGGCGTTGGAAGCGGGCGTGCATGTCATTCGCGAAAAAACTTTGTTCTTTGAAGTCGCGCAGGGCGAAGAAATTCTTAAGCTTGCCAAAGAGAAAAATCGGTTTCGGTTGTGATGCTATCGCCGACGTTAAAGCTGAAGGACAAAAATGGCGGTCGATCCCAAAAAATCGGGGGCGTCTTTTGTACTCGGCGATCTTTCAACTCATACTTTCTACATGTCCGAATTGGTTTGCCCGCAACTGAAACTTAAACAACTCCTTTGCGATCGTCAATCTTTTGTAAAATCGCGTGCTCCGCTCGAAGATAATGCCTACGTTCTTATGCGCTATGAAGGCGGCGCGGTCGGGCGTATGTGGGCTTCGGCAGTCAATGCCGGCTGCATGGACGGACACAGAATCATCGGCTCCAAAGCTTCAATCGAATGGAGCGACAATCAACCGAATGAACTTCTTTATCAAGTGCAGGGCGAGCGATTAGAAAAATGATTCGTATAATGCCTTACCTTTACGGCGAGGCAAATGCATTTGAAAGACTCGGTGCAACTTCCATAACAGACGACGGCGATATTCTTTTGCTAGTCGGTTCAAATTATCTTAGAACCGGTGTTCATAAACGCTTAAGTATTTTCCAACGTCGGATAAGTGAAAGTCGCCAAAGCTGCTACCCGATAGCCTGTTTTTGTATCGTGCAAATTGGGTTTGTGAATCACGACCGACAAAAGACAACCAATATCATCGGTGACAATCTGCCGCTTTACTGACAGCCTGTTTTCAATAAGTACAGCACTGCATTGACCAATTCGCGCTTTTCCCATTTGCGATTTCTCATATCTTTCTTTTTACGAACACATGTTCTTAAAAAACAAACCGGCTATGCGCCGGTCGAATATGTTTTGAAAATACGAATGGAAAAGGCAATGATGCTCCTTATTCACTCGAATAAAACGGTCGCCGAAATTTCCGAAGAAGTCGGCTAGGATTCTCTGCAATCCTTCATAAAAATTTTTAAACGCAAAACAAATTATCCGCCGAGTGCTTATCGCAAGCTTCAGAAATCAAATCCTTGACAACTTCGCCCGCCAAAATCAAGCCCGCGACGCTCGGCACAAACGAAATGCTTCCGATAAAATTTTTTACGGGACGCGGCATCTCGTCCGAGTAAACGACTTTGAGATTTTTTATGCCGCGCTCCTTTAATTTTTTGCGAAGAATTTTTGCGACAGGATCAACCGACGTTTGAAAAATATCCGCTACTCTGAATCGCGTTGCGTCAAGTTTGTTGCCCGCGCCCATGCTCGAAATAATTTTTATTCCGCGCCGCGTGCATTCCTCAACCAAAAAAATTTTCGCGGTAATGTTGTCAATCGCGTCAACGACATAATCATATTTGCAAACAAAAAAATCCGCGACGGGCTCCGAAGGCAATAAAAATTTCTGAATTGCCGTAACCTGCGCGGAAGGATTTATATCAAAAATTCTTTCACGCATGACTTCGACTTTCGATTTTCCGACCGTCGAGCCGAGCGCGTGAATTTGCCGGTTGATATTTGTTTCGTCAATGTTGTCCTTGTCGATTAAAATCAAATGCCCGACGCCCGCCCGCGCCAACGCCTCAACAGTAAAAGAGCCGACGCCGCCCACTCCGAAAACGGCAACCGTCGACTCTTTTAATTTTGAAAAATTTTCTTCGCCGATTAAAAGTTTCAATCGCTGAAATCTGTTACTCATAGTTATCTTTTATCTCTCGGTCTGAAATTGAAAGCAGGTATTTGGAAATTATTTTCGGGCTTCGGCGGCGGCTTGGGCGCGTCAAGGTTGAATCCCTTCGCAACTGTTACGGTTGACTTCGGAACTTCAATCGTCGGAGACTTAAGCGCGAGACTGTCCGCAAAATCCGTCGCGATAATCGTTGCCTGAATCATGCCGTTCATGCTTTTATCAATAACCGTGCCCAAAATTATATTCACGTCGTCTTCCGTCTGGCTGAAAATATAACTCGCCGCCGCGTTCACGTCGTGAATCGGAAGAGTTTCGTCGCCCGTGATATTCAAAATAATTCCGCGTGCGCCCTTCAAAGATTTATCAATCAACGGGCTTTGAATCGCCTCTTGCACGGCTTTAACCGCGCTGATTTTGCTCCGCCCGATTCCCAAAAGTGCGTCGCTCGACTCGCTTTGACGGAAAATTGTTGTCATGTCGGCGAAGTCAACGTTGATAACTCCGATCGTCAAAATCAATTCGGCAACGCATCTGATCGCCTGCCGCAAAACAGAATCCGCCGCCTTAAACGCATCAACCATAGAAAGTTCTTTGTTTTCGGGGAGCTTCATCAAATTATCGTTCTTAACGACAATCAGCGCGTCCATATACGATTGCATTCTGATAATTCCTTCGTTGGCAATGCGTTGCTTGCGCGAGCCTTCAAATTTAAAAGGCAAAGTCACGACGCCGACAGTCAACATGCCGAGTTCCTTTGCAAGCCGCGCCACAACCGGAGCCGCGCCCGTGCCGGTTCCGCCGCCCATGCCCGCCGTGATAAAAATCATGTCCGCGCCCGTCATCATTTCCTTAAGGCGTTCCGAATCATTTTTTGCCGCAAGTTCTCCGAGATCAACTCTGCCGCCCGTGCCGCGTCCTTTGGTAAGTTCCTGCCCGATTTGTATGGCGCGAATTGAATCCGTGTTTGAAAAACTCAGCGCATGAGAATCCGTGTTGACTGCAACCAAATCAATTTGCAAAAAATCGCTCTCGGCAATTCTCTTCAAAACGCTGTTGCCGCCGCCGCCCACGCCGAAAACTTTTATCGTGACGAGGGCTTTTTTTATTGCCGCGTCCTCAGCCGCCTTTTGTTTGTCTCTGTTAAGGCGAAGTTTTTTTAACGCCTCCTTGATTGCCTCATCATTAGCCCCCATCTGTCTTCTTTCCTCTCAAAAAAATATTTTTGACAACTTCGACGCCATAAAATTTTTTCCTTCAAAAAGACTTTTTAATCAGCGTCCATTGAGTGGCGAGCATTCCGAATAACATTAAGACGCAACCGAAAATTTCTCTCGAACTCATGACTTCGTTTAAGAAAAACCAGCCCGCCAATGCCCCGAATATCGTTGCCCATAATTTTGCAAACGAAACTTCACCCTTCAAAAAGACTTCTTAATCAGCGTCCATTGAGTGGCGAGCATTCCGAATAACATTAAGACGCAACCGAAAATTTCTCTCGAACTCATGACTTCGTTTAAGAAAAACCAGCCCGCCAATGCCCCGAAAATCGCTTCAAAACTCATCAGAATTGCCGCCGTCGAAGGCTCGGCGTATTTTTGTCCGTAAATCTGCAAAGTGAACGCAACGCCCGAACTCATTATGCCGCCGTAAAGTATCGGGAACCATGCATTTATCATCGCCGAAAAATTCGGAGTCTCAAGCGCGAACATCGTTGCAAAACTGAAAATCATCGTTACAAAAATCTGCGCGGCGGACATTTCGATAACGTCAACTTTGTTGGCAAAACGATCTGCTATCAAAATGTGTGCCGTCCAGAAAAATGCGCTGACAAAAAGTATCACGTCGCCGATTTGTACAGAAAAACTTTCTCCGACCGCCAAAAGATAAAGTCCGAAAATCGCGAGCCCCGCGCCCAACCAATTTTCCCGCCGAATTATTTTGCCCAAAAATTTTGCGCCGAGCGGTACAAAAACAATGTAAAGGCAAGTGATAAACGCCGCTTTACCCGCCGTCGAATATTGCAGGGCGACTTGTTGCATTGAACTTGCGATAAACAAAACTACGCCGATTATCAGACCGATTAAAAAGCCGCGCTGATAATTTTTTTGCCGACGTTCTTTAGACCGATTTTTTCGCGTGAAAATCAAAAGTACAACGAGCGATAAAAATCCGATTAAATATCTTCCCGCCGCGTAGGAAAAAGGACCGAGCCCGTCCATGCCCGTCAACTGCGCGACAAAAGTTGTTCCCCAAAAAAACGCCGCGCCCAAAAGCATCAGCGTCCCTTTTATCTGCAAAATTTTTCCCTCCTAAATTTTTGTGTTCCACATAATCAAAGCGTCTTCGCCGTTGTCGAGATAATAATTTTTCCGACGCCCGACGCTCTTTAAGCCGAAATTTTCATAAAGTTTAATCGCCGCAATGTTGCTCGGACGAACTTCCAAAGTTATCGAAGTCGCGCCGCGTTTTTTTACCGCTTTAATCAATTCGCCGAATAAAATTGTCCCGATGCCCTGTCCGCGAAGTGACGGCTCAACCGCAATGTGCATAACCTCCGCTTGATCAAATGAAACCCACGCGCCCGCATATGCCACAATTTTTTTGTCAAGCTCGCCGATAACGTATTCAGCCAATTCATTTTTGTTTTCCCGCAAAAAATCTGCGCGGCTCCAAGGCATTGCAAAACATTTCAATTCAAGTTCGGCAACCGCGTCCGCATCTTCGGGAGTCATTCTTCTGAAGGTAAGTTTTCCGAACATTTTATCCTCATCATAAAAGCCGAATCATTGTGACCGAAATATTTAAAGCCGAAGTGTTCATAAAAATCAATGGCGGGCGTGTTGCCCGGATGAACCAAAAGGTGCATTGACTCGACGCCGCGATCTTCCAAACTCGTGATTAATTTCGTGAAAAGAGCCGTGCCTATTCCCTGCCCGTGATAATCGGGGTCGACGGCAAAAACTTCAATCGCCGCAGTATCTTTTTTTGCCTCCCAATAATCCTCGAACCAATCGGCAAGTTTTGCGCAAGCGCAAGCGACAATTTTTCCGTCAAGCTCCGCAACAAATGATCTGTATCGCCAACTCCAAGCGGCGTTTTCAAGATAATTTTTTCGCGCCACAACGCTTTTGCCGAAACATTTTTTGCAAATGACAACGGCAGAAGAAACGTCTTCTTCGCGCATTCCTCTTAAGATAAGATTTTCCATAACCGTTCTCCGTCAAACCTGCTTTAAAAGCAGGGGAACAGCGGTCGCGCTCCTGCGATAAAAAAAGTTCGGAGTCTTTCGCCGCGCCGGTACGCAACGCTGCGCATTGCTAGCCTCACAATTTTTTTGTAACTTGCCGCGCTTTGATTTAAGAAAAATCCCTCGCCATAATCCAAGCGTCTTCGTCAAAGTAATAATCTTTTTCGCACTCGACAATCTGAAAACCAAAACCTTTGTAAAGTTCAATCGCGGGAAAATTGCTCGGGCGAACTTCCAAAATTACAAATGTCGCGCCGCGTTTTCTAATCGCGCCAAGCAATTTTATCAAAATCATTTTCCCGAAGCCGCGCCGCCGATATTCGGGGTCAACCGACAAAGTTTCTATCTCCGCCGTGTCGGAATTCATCTCCGCGCCCGCGCAGGCAATTATTTTTCCGTCAAGCTCGGCAACCCAAAATTCCCGCCGTTCATCTCGCGCCGCATGAAGAAAATAATTTCGACCGCAAGCGTCCAATTCGCCGAAACATTTCAAATCCAATTCTTCAGCCGCCGCCGCATCTTCAATCGTCAACTTTCGGAAGATAAGCCGTGCCTTTTCTCCCATAATACTTCCGCCTCCGCCCGTCGAATATAAAGCGGCTCCAAATTCATAACGTTATCTTCTTTTCCCGCGTCAAGCAAATCTTTTCCGCATAAAGCAACGCTCGACGCTCGCGGCATTCTCAAATTCGGCGGAGCAATTTTCACGTTCGGCGGCAAGGAAATTTTTATCTTGTGCAACACGTCGCCGCATAAAAAAATTTCCCCGCCCGATTTTCCCGCCTCCGAAATTACTTCGTCCGTCGGGCGCACTTCCAATTTCGACAGCGGAAAATTTTTCTCGAACAGTTGGCAATACGCACGATTTTTTTGTGCGTCTATCAGCGGTAAAACTTTTGCCGAAGAAAAATTGTAAGCCATCGCCTGCAACGTCGGCACGCCGATTATTTTTATTCCCCATGCATAAGCCAATGCTTTTGCCGTCGCCAAACCGATTCTCAAGCCCGTAAAAGAGCCGGGACCTATGCTCACCGCTACCGCATCCAATTTTTCAAACGCGCCGGAAATTTTTATGACTTCTTCGACTTGCGGCATCAGAGTTTCGGAAAAACTTTGCGGCGACTCGCACAGAATTTCAGCCAAAATTTTTTCGTTAAAAATTACCGCGACACTTGCCGCCCGCGTCGCGGTTTCTATTCCCAAAATCTGCAAACCTATTCATCCTTCGTAACAAAATCTTCCAATTCCGAAATGAAATCTTCGTGCTCCTCGCCCACGCAGGAAAATGTTATTCGCCGCATGTTCCGAGAATCTTTTATCCGTTCAATTTTTATCACGACATAATTTTCCGGCAACGCGTCGGGAAATTTTTCTGCCCACTCAATGAAAACTATTCCTTCGGGAAAATCCGTGTACTCGTAAAAGCCGATGTCCTCCAATTCGTCTTCGCTGTGCAGACGATACAAATCGAAATGAACTATCGGACAAAATCCTTCGTAAACACTCATCAAGTTGAAAGTCGGGCTCGTGACTTCGCCTTGAACTCCGAGCGTCCGCGCCATGCTCTGTACAAAAAGAGTTTTGCCCGCGCCCAAGCCGCCCTCCAAACATATTACCGTGCCTTCCCGCACTCGCTGTGCTACTTTCGCCGCCAATTTTACCGTCCCGTATGGGGACTGGGTTATGTGGGTAAACAAAATTTTTTTCACTCCTCAAAATTTTTCCGAACGAACTTTTATTTTTAAACCCCTAACCAAACGGGAAGGGGCAAATTTTTTTCAGAAATGATAAGCGCAGTTTATCAGACGCGAAAAATTTTTTCAACAAGCAAACGCGAATTGTGATAAAATCCTTTCAAAGGAGATGACAGCTTTGAAAGTTGAAGAAATTTTTTTCCGCGACATGTACAAGCAAATTTGTTTGCTGAAATCCGCGCGGCTTGTCAAAGAAATAAATCTGCGTGAAATGCTCGAAATGTATCCCGATGAAAAACTTGACGGCTTTTTGACTTACGGATACATTGACAAGACGGCGGGATTTACTTTCAGCATTTTTGGCGGCGCGAAAATTTCGGGCGGGCAAATAAAAATTTTCCCGATAAATTACAACGAGATCGCTCTTATTCGCAGAGGTGCCGCCGACTCCGCCGAAGTGAAAATTTTAAGTGAGGAATATTCGCTTGCCTTTCGCGACAGAATTCAGATGATTAACGATAACTATTCGGTTGACAACGCACGAGAGCAGACGCGCTTTATAAAAACTTTGGACGCCTTTCGCCACCCGCATTATCCCGATGATGTCGTCGTTTATTTTTTCAGCGAAAAACACAAGCCCGAATTAATGTGGGTGCGTTGCCTTTCGATTGACGAAAATATTTTGACGGGCGAACTTTTGAACGAGCCGACAAAAAATTTCGGCTGTCATGCGGGCGACAAAATTTTATTTGGAGCCGCGCAGATTGGCGGACAAAATATTTTGATTCATCTTCCGCCCAAAAAAGAGTGAGTTGCCCCCGCTTTTAAAAAGTGTGGGTACGCCGAAACGCTGTCGCGAACTTCGATTGAGTTTGAAAATAATTTTTATCGTTTAAACTACTTTTTCTTTGTTCGCCCAAAGAGGAAGAAAAATCCCCCCTTTGTCAAAGCGTGGATACGCGGAACCGACTTCCTCTGTCT
>CALFJC010000066.1 GCA_937877655.1 uncultured Selenomonadales bacterium | reverse complement strand
TGGCGACGAACGACCGCGCAGAAGTTGAGGCTTGCGATGAAATTATCTCTCTCCCAATTAACTGAACAAGTCGCGGCGATTCTGCGAAAAGATTTTCTAATCGGACTGAGGCGGCGGGCAACTTTCGCGGCAATGATGATGTTCGCATTGACAGCCACAGCGAGCTTGAGCTTATCAACGGGCGGAGCATTCATTGAACCGAAATTTTTGGCGGCGTTGTTGTGGGTAGTGATATTCTTTGCGGCAAGTGCGGGCATTTCGGGAACTTTTGACGACGAGGCGGCGGCAGGCACTCTTCCGACTTTGAAACTTTACGCCGCCGCGCAGGCAATTCTTTTCGGAAAAATGATTTACGTTTTCTTATCACTGGTCGCGCTGACAATTTTTATCTTGCCGATATTTTTAATCCTGTTCGACGCGCAACCGGAAAAAATTTTTTTATTGTTCGCAACGATTTTGCTCGGCTTAATCGGCTTGGCGGCGGCGGGAACTTTGACGGCGGCTTTGACAACTTCGGCGACGGTTAAAGGCGGGCTCTTCCCGATTTTGCTTTTCCCGATAACTCTTCCGATTTTTTTACCCGCAATTTCTTTAACCGAAATATCTTTTACGGGTGCGACTTTCGATTCAAGTTTGCTCGTCGTCATGGCGGCGTTCGATTTGATTTTGATAACGGCATCTTCAATTCTCTACGATTATTTGTAAGGAAAAATTTTCATGAACAAAATTTTAATTCTCTTAACCGCCGCAATCTGCGCGGCAGTTATTTTTTTGGTACCGCCGATAAAAGGACTGGGCGATTTGGCGAAAATAATTTTTTTCCACGTGCCGACGGCTTGGGTTTCTGTTGTCGCATTTTTTTCGAGCGCGTTTTATGCCGCGAAATTTTTACGAACGTTTAATTTTTCTTTCGATAAAATGAGTGAACGAGCGGCGCGATTGGGATTTATCTTCGTGCTGATGTCGACGATAAGCGGCGCGATTTTCAGCAAGCTGACTTGGGGCGCATATTGGAATTGGGATCCGCGACAGACGACAATTTTTGTACTGATTCTGATTTACGGAGCGTATTTGACTTTGCGGGCGGCAGTTTCGGATGAAAAAATTCGTGCAAAAGTCTCGGCGGTTTATTCGCTCCTGAGCGTCTTGACGGTTCCGTTTTTGGTTTTCATTTTGCCGCGCATGTATTTTTCTCTGCACCCTTCACCGGTTTTAAATTCGGCGGGGCGAGTCGAAATGGATTCAATCGTTTTAATCGTTTTAATCGCGGCGGTCGCGGACGCAACTTTAATCTTTGTTCAGCTTATGAGGAGGGAAAATTCATGAGGGCTTTAAAAATTTTTGTTATGGCTCTGCTGATGATTTTTATCGCGCAGGGAAAAACTTTTGCCGAGATGCCCGAAATATCGGCGGGCGAAACTTATTTCGACATTTTCAAAGGCATTTACGTTTTGAAAAACAATGTGCAGGTTGAGACGAACAATCACGGTTTCAAGGCGAAGATAACGGCGGATGAAGCTCAAGTCAGCGTCGTGAAGCAAAAATGTTGGGCGATGGGCAATGTCAAACTTTCGCAGGAAGATATAACTTTCAGTTGCGACAATGCTTATCTGCAATGGGCGACGCGCACTGCCGAAGTTACGGGCAATGTCGAGTTCAAAAATAAAAAAGGCGTCGCGATAAACTCGGACACCGCAATTTTTAATTGGAAAGAAAAAATCGTTGACTTTTACGGCAAAGTTCTTTTTGACGGCGAAGAATATCAACACGTCAAATATAATGTTGTCGAGGATAAAATTTTGGAGCGGGATAAAAATTTTGATGCTCCCGAAATTGTAATTCCCGAAATCGAAGGGAATTAGGAACCAGTAATTAGGAACTAGGAACTAGGGGAAAGCAATGATGAAAGAAGACACGGGCGCACATGGACGTGCGCCCGCCCGCAACAGAAACAGGAT
>CALFJC010000065.1 GCA_937877655.1 uncultured Selenomonadales bacterium | reverse complement strand
TTCCGATCATCACGACTTCAACGACTTCTTCAAAGAAGACCGCTCCGGGCTCGAAACATTCATCGATAATCTTCCCAGCCCTACACCGAGCAACGACTCTGCCGACGACATCACGGGCAACCCCATTCTCGACTTTCAGCAACAAGCCGTTGCCGCCTTCCGCGAAGCAAAAAAACGCTCCATCAAAGAACGTCAACTCAACCAACGCCGCGCGGAGCTCGGCATTAATACCACCGACGCAGGCATCGCAGAGCAGATCATCTTGCATTTCGCCAAAGATGCCATCCGATACAATTCAGAGAGCAGTCGTTTCATGCTTTACCATTGCCCCATCTGGCAAGAACTCAATAAAGACAGCGAATTGCGCACATTGATTCGCCAATACCGACAGAGTTTGATTGACTCGCCCGACGAAGAACTTTACCAACACGTTATCGGCAATCTCGCTTCGGAGAAGAAGATCCCGAAGGTTATCGCTTATATGCGATCCTTCGGCGAGATTTACATCCATAACGCCGACCTCAACAATCACCCCTTCCTTCTGCCTTGCAAAAACGGCGTCGTCGATCTTAAAACGGGCACACTCCTCCCACACGATCCCAATCTCTTGTGGACGCGCACTGCTAACTTCCTCTTCGATCCGAACGCCAAATCCGAACTCTGGGATCACTTCATCGAGTCGATCATCCCAGACGAACAAACGCGTATCGGCTTGCAACGCTTTCTCGGATATTGCCTCACTGGCTCCGTCAAAGAAGAAAAGGCTTTGTTCGTTGTCGGCAACGGCGGCAATGGCAAGGGCACTCTTTTCCGAACCATCATGAACCTCCTCGGCGATTTCGCCACTCCACTTCGCATTGACGCTCTCCTCGCGCACGGACGCACCGCCGACGCTAACGCCGCCAGCCCGGAATTCGCAAAACTTGAATTCGTTCGTTGCGCCGTTGCCGAAGAAGTGCCCAAGAACCAAAAGATGGACTCCGCACAATTCAAATTGCTCACCGGTGGCGATTATCTCCCTGTTCGACGTCTTTATCGCGAGGCTTCCATCATCAAAAACGTTTCTCACAAACTCATTCTCTCGGGCAACGCACTCCCGCGTCTCGACGACCCCAATGACAAAGGCTTGCTTCGCAGACTTCTCGTCCTCGAATTCAAACAATCCTTTAACGATGATCAATGCGATCCCGAGCTCAAGCATAAGCTCAACCAGCCCGACGTCCTTTCTGCCATCTTCAATTGGTTGCTCGACGGTTGCCTTCAATGGCAACTACACGGTCTTCTCGTTTCCAAAGAGATGCAACAAGATCGGCAGGCTTATCTCGACGATAACGACGCTCTTGCCGACTTCATCGAGGATTACTGCAAACTCGGCAAAAACTTCTCCGTCAAGCGCAAAGACTTCCTCGAAGCCGTCAAACAACACGGCAGAGGCAGCCTTCGCTTCATGAACGACAAAGATATCGAGCAACGCCTTCGCGCTGTTGAAGGCGTTGACTATAAAAGGAAGGGGCCAGGATATGTGTTCACCGGTATTCGACTTCTCAACGAGGACGAACTTCAAAGCCCCATCGACGAAGACACTGATACCGGCGAAGAGACTGTCAGCGACAACGATATTCCATTCTAATTCCACAAAAAAAACAAAAAACGCGGCGGACTTTTCCGCCGTTTTTTCTTAACTGAATGGCAAAATAGGGCTCCGATGTAGAAAAAAACTACATCGGAGCCGAAAACTACATCGCCCGAGATCCGCGTAGTTAGCAGGCGGTGACCGATCGGGATGTAGGAATGTAGTTTTTCCTTATTGTCTGTTTCGTCACCCTCTGTCCTTTTGACTTTCTCCTCCACCTAAATGAGAATGAATGAGAATGTAGAACTCAACATGGAGACAAAAAACTACATTCCTACATTCGGGTTGATTTGACGCGGATCTCGGGCAAAAAAAACTACACAAAAACTACATCGCACCTACATTCGGCAACAAAAAACTACATTCCAAACTACACTCGCGCGTAATTCATTGTGTACTATAACCAGTCGGTGATCGCTCCGCGCGGAGAAAAAAAAAGACACGGAAGTTGACGGCGGAAAGTCGACGGCAGCTTTAGCAAGCCGCCGAGCTTCGCGCCGTCATGCGCCGTGTCGATGTTTTTGTCGTGTTAACGCGCTTTCCGCGCGGAGTTATGAAAGCCCGCCGAAGATGGAATCGGCAACAGCTTGCTCGACTTGATTGTCTTTGCGTTCGAGATCGTGTCGGTAGATGAAAGTGGTGACGATGGAATTATGTCGGAGCATCATCTGAACATGCTCAATGGTTTCGCCGGCGCGGAGCGCATTGGTAGCAGCGGAATGCCTGCAGGAATGACAGGAAAGGCGCGGGGAATTGAACCCGGAGTGACGGAAAGCGGCTTTTGCGATATGACTGACAGCAAAGGTAGTCAAACGATGTTCGTTGCAGGATTTACGGCTTTTGAAAAGCGCGCCTTGACGATCGCCGCGTTTATCGAGATAAGAATCGATGAGATATCGGACTTGCTTGGGTAGTTTAACGACGGCGTCTTTTTCGTCGTGTCCTTTGCCCTGAACGCGGAGATACCAGTCGCCCGAATCTTGAAAGATATCGTTGACGTCGGCGCGAACGACTTCGACGGAGCGAAGTCCGCATGCCATCATCAGAGCGAGAATGGCTTTATTACGGAGCCCGTTGACAGAGGAAACGTCGATCGTGTCGAGAATGGTTTTGCAGTCTTTAGCGTCGATCGCATCGCGTTTATGACTGTTGCAGACTTTAGGAGCTTTGATCCATGCGGCGATATTGTTGTTGAGAATGCCTTCCGTGGCGAGGAAGCGGCAGAATTGTTTAACGGCAGTCAAGGCAAGGCGAACGGTAGAAGGCGAAATGTTTTGCCCCGGACGGCGTTGACTTTGCGCGGCTTTAAATTCGTCGAAGAAGCGTTTGACGACAAGCTCGGTAGGTTTGGAGAAGCCGTTGATGCGGCAGAAGTCGACAAAGCGCGAAGTCCATTTGAGATAAGCGTTGAAAGACGCGGGCTTGACTTGAAGGCGCGCCGCCCAAGTGTCGAGGAGTCGGACGAGCGATTGTTGTTTGTCGATCGGATTGTGTTGTTTTGCGATTGCCTTCGTCATGTTAACCGTTCCTTTCATGTTACTTGCTATTGATGAAGAGAGTATAGCTCGGAAAAAGTCGAATATCAAGTAGCAAGTATTATTTGCTATTCAAAAACCGCGCGGAGTTGATGCGGCATGTCGACAATTAACGGCACTTTTTTTTGAATGCCTGCCGATATTCGGCAGGCGCGCCCGCGTGTATGCATTAATCCGCGCGGAAGTACCTTTTATCGGAAGTTAAGTCGCGTGGATCGCCGAACCAAAAAAGCCGCCGACTTCGGCGGCGCGTCAACGAAAGTTGATAAAAACGACGGCTTAATCATCTTCTTTACTCCGCGCTGTGACAGGGGACGATTCGCGAAGAGAAGTAACGTAATCAGCAAGGCGCGCCGCGCCGAATTGCAATCCTAACACGACACAAACGGGAATGCCTGATTTACGAATAAGAAAAATACGCGGAGACTGAATGATTATATCTTTGTGATTGAAACTGACGCTAATGTGCGGAGTTTTGATCTCAACGTGCTCGTCGTCCTTGTCGGTGATATGATAACCCGCTTCTTCTAAAGCTTGAATTAGAAATTGTAACTGATTGTTATATGGTTCGTTGATGTTGTATTCGTTGGAATGTAACAGTTCAGCAGTAAGATCGCGCTCGGGACGATATAGCATATCCCTGTTCAGCAAAGCATCAACTGACATGTGCAGAGCATCAGCAATTGCGATCAAAGTTTTGAGCGGCGGCTCGCGGCGATTGATCTCATAACTGCCGAGCGTGCTGGTTTGCACACCAATTTTTTCTGCAAGCTCCGATTGAGTCATTCCCTTCCGCCGCCGCCATTTACTGATATTCTCGCCAAGCCCTTCCATTTAGATACACCTCCCCATGTTTCTATCATTGTATCATTTATCCGTTATTCTGTCAATACGGCATTTAATATTGACAGATTGACAGAATAACGATATACTTGCTTGCAAGAAGGTTCGATGAAGCGCACCAGAGTGATTTGAAGGAGGCTGAATAATCCCCATGCAAAAATCAAGCAAACAAAAAAACCGCTCGCGCAGCGAAAAAGCAAGTAGGTGATTAAATTATGCCACAAAAAACCCCGACTGTCAAAGACAGAGCCGCTCTCGACGCCGCTAAATCGCACCTCCGCGATTATCTCATCGCGCG
>CALFJC010000064.1 GCA_937877655.1 uncultured Selenomonadales bacterium | reverse complement strand
GCGGTTCCAATGTGACAATCGACGGCGGCGCAGGTAATGATGAAATTTACAATGACCCTATCGAAGTATGGAACGAAGAAATGCAGGAATATGAAATAATTTCGCCCGACAATTCCACAATTAATGGCGGAAGCGGCAACGATTCCATTTACAACAACGGCTCGCAAGTTTCAATCGCAGGCGGTTCAGATAACGATTCAATAAGCAACTTCGGCGACAACGTAACAATCGCAGGTGGCGAAGGTAATGATTTTGTAGAAAACTACAGCGAAAATGTAACTTACGTCTATAGTTCGGGCAATGATACATTGCGCGGCGTTGCGGCGGAAAATATTGAATTAGGAGAAGTAAGTATTCTCTCTTCAATCAGCAATGATTACGGCGATGTAACGCTTAACTTAAGTAACGGCGATTCGATTCTTCTGCTTTCTGATTCGGACAGCGATACTGATTCGGACAGCGATTCGGATTCCGACAGCGATATTGATTCGGACAGCGATACTGATTCGGACAGCGATACTGATTCGGACAGCGATTCTGATTCGGACAGCGATTCTGATTCCGATTTGGAAGACGGCTTGACTTACGACGAGACTACGAAGACAATCATTGCCGACGAGAATTTCAAAGGCACCAAGATTGATCTTAAAGATTACAAGAAAGTTAATGCGATAGACGCTTCTGCTCTTACAAGTGACGTGACGCTTAGCGGCAATTATTCTGCAAACACCTTGACGGGCGGCGCAGGTTCAGACGAACTCGCGGGCGGCAAGGGAAATGATTTGTTCGTTTACGGCGGCGGCAACGACACAATCACCGACTACGGCACGGGCAAAGATAAAATCAGTTTGGGCAGTGCAAACATTACCGACGTATCGATAGACGGAAAAGATTTAATCTTCACTTTCAATAACGAAAATTCCCTTACGCTTGAAAACGCGGCAAGCAAGAAAATTTCCTTCCTTGACGGCAACAAGACAACGAGTAATTATTTTGCAGATCATGCAACCTTGAGCGGTACGAAGACAAGCGCAACTTTGACGGCGTCGGCAACAACTTTCTCCGCCGAAAATTATTCCGCACTTGCAACGATTGATGCTTCCGGAGTTTCTTCCGAAGTTCAAATTACGGGCAACGGCAGAAACAATTACATAATCGCGGGCGAACACGGCGCGACTCTCAACGGCGGCAAGGGAAATGATACCCTCAAAGGCGGCAACGGCACGGATACTTTCTTTTACGAAAACAGGAGCGGCAACAAAGTTATCAGCGATTATGCGGCGGGCGACGTGATAAGCTTGGTCGGCGCGTCGGTTGATAATGCTTCGGTCAAGAGTAACGGCGACGTGATTTTGAAAGTCGGCAGAAATAAATTGACAGTCAAAGGCGCGGAAGAAACCGACATCACACTTAGCGAAGACGGCACGACAAAAACTTTCAGCGGCGGCGTCATTTACGACGAAGAAAAAACTTCCGCAACAATTCCCGCAAAATACAGTTCAAACAAGTTGAAAACCTTTGAGGCGACGATTACGAATATTGACGGCACGTCTGCGAAGAAAAAATTAAATCTGGCAGTGACTTCAGCTGACGGCGCGACAATTCTTGGCGGCAAAGCCAAAGATTCATTGACGGGCGGCGCAGGAGACGATTACATTGGCGGCGGCAACGGAAATGATACGCTCAACGGCGGCGCGGGAGAAAATTCACTCGTCGGCGGCATGGGCAAAGATAAAATTTACGGCGACGCGGGCACAAACAGTTTGTGGGGCGGCAAAGGAAACGATACCCTTTACGTTGACGACGGCACGAATACAATTTTCTACACTCGCGGCGACGGTAAAGATGTCATTAACGGCTTCGGCAACGACGATCTGCTCGAAATAACCGGCGTCACCGACATAACGGGCACAGTCAACAACAAAGGCACGGAAGTTTATCTGAAAGTCGGCACAACCAACAAGGCGATAACTTTCAAAAACTTTGAGGCAACGGAATTCAAAATCAACGGCGATTCTTATCAAATCAGCGGAACAAATTTCGTTAAGAAATAAAAATCTGCGCGGAAAAAAATTTAAATCCCTTCCAAAAATGGAGGGGATTTTTTTTGTGATAAAAGCAAGCGGGCATTGACATTGTAAAATGTTTTTGTTATTATCGGCGCGTTTAAGGAGAGGTGTCCGAGCGGTTTAAGGAGCCGGTCTTGAAAACCGGTGATGCCGAAAGGCACCGTGGGTTCGAATCCCACCCTCTCCGCTACGGAAATACAGTTACAAATTAGGAATTAGGAATGTGAAATTGATTTTAAATCCATTCCTAATTCCTAATTCTTAATTGCACATTGATAAAAGGGCGGCGATTTTTATGGATGAACAAGAAAAATTAAGGATATTGATAACGGACGATTCGCGGCTCCTTCGCAAAAAACTGCGCGAGGAACTTGAAAAACAAAATTGCGAAGTTATCGAGGCAGTCAACGGCAAGGAAGCAATAACAGCCGTCTTGGAACAGGAACTTGACGGCGTCATTTTGGATATAGTTATGCCGGTCGTCGGCGGGATTGAGGCACTGCAATTTATCCGCGAAGTTTCGCCCGACACCCCCGTCGTTATGCTCAGTTCAATGAACACGCCGCAAAAATTAATGCAATGCCTGAAAATGGGCGCGATAGATTTCATCAACAAACCTTATGCAAAAGAACAAATCGTCCACACGGTCGAGAGTTTCAAAAAAATCAAGGAAAAACGTTTGGACAAGGCACATGCAGAGGAGTACAACGATTTTTAATTACTTGGGAGGGTTTTAACATGCCGCTTATTGAGCAAAATACGGTTTCGGTTGAAAAGGGCAAAGGGAAAATGTTTATCACGCATCTTCTCACGCCAAAAGAAATGGTCGGGAAATGTGAAATGTTCGCGAGCGTCAGAATTCCCGTCGGCTCCGCTTTGAACGTTCATAAACACGTCGGCAACAACGAAACTTATCATATTATTCAAGGCAAAGGGCTTTACACCGACAACGGCAAAACTTACGAAGTCAAGGCGGGCGATACAACTTTCTGCGCGGACGGCGATACTCACGGCATTGAAACAATCGGCGACGAAGATTTGATTTTTATCGCGCTGATTATCAGCACAAAATAAATTTCAGTTGCATGTCGAATTTTCCTGTGCTAAGATACCGTTGACTAAGGAAAGGAGTTGGCGGCAATGGATATGGCAATCGCGGCACTGTCGGTCGACATGAACACGGCAAAAGTTCAGCAGGAGATGGGAATTTCGGTTTTGAAAATGGCAATGGCGGCAGATTCTTCCCTAATGGAAGAGGCGTTGGAAGTCGTCGAAAGTCTGGATCCCAATCTCGGAAATAATTTGGACGTAACGGCGTAGTAAAAAGTACTTGATTTTTCAATAGTATTCTGCTAAATTCTGCAAGTGATTTTTGAAAGGAGGAAATCTTTTTTATGACGAAAGCTGAATTGACGGCAAAAGTTTCCGAAAAATCCGGTCTCGACAAAAAGAGTTCGGAAAAAGCAGTCACGGCAACTTTTGAAACAATTAAACAGGCACTTATCGAGGGCGACAAAGTTCAAATTTTGGGCTTCGGCACCTTCGAGAACCGCACACGCAAACCGCGGAAGGGTCGCAATCCCCGTACCGGCGAAGAAATCGAAATTAAAGCTTCCAATTTGCCTTCCTTCAAAGCGGGCAAAACTTTAAAAGAGGCAGTCAATCACTAAGAAATTTTTCGCAGAGTCGAGTAAAAAAACTCGGCTCTGTTTTTCATTGCGGAGGGAAAAAATGTTTGACATTGAAAATTTTCAACGGGAACTTTTCAAATTACGAGACGAAGGTTATAAAAATTTCCAAGCGAAAATTGTTCCGACAGTTGATAAGGAAAAATTTATCGGAATTCGGACGGCGGACTTATGCGGCTTTGCAAAAAATTATTTTCGTGCCGAATACAAGGACATTTTCCAGAAAAATTTGCCGCATAAATATTTTGAGGAAAATTCTGTTCACGCACTTTTAATTTCCGAAATGAAAAATTTTGAGGAGTGTTTAAGCGCAACGAAAAATTTTTTGCCCTACGTCAATAACTGGGCAACATGCGATTCAATCTCGCCGAAAATTTTTTCTCAACATACGGAAGAACTTTATCCCAAAATTTTAAATTGGTTGGAAGCCGAACATGTTTACACAATTCGATTCGGCTTGTCAATGCTCATGAAATTTTATCTCGGAAAAAATTTCGACGTGAAATATCTTGAGTGCGCGGCGGCAATTCGCTCCAAAGAATATTATGTTGAAATGATGGCGGCATGGTTTTTCGCAACGGCTCTGGCAAAACATTACGATTCAACGATAAAATTTTTGACGGGAAAAAAACTTTCGGCGAGCATTCACAATCGGACAATCCGAAAAGCTTTGGAAAGTCGGCGAATCACGGCGGAACAAAAAAATTATCTGCGCGGGTTGAAATTATGAAAACGGCGATAATCACGGGCGGGACTTCGGGTATCGGGCTCGCGACGACCAAAAAATTTTTGGCTGAAAATTTTAATTGTGTCTTGGCAGGAAGAAGTTCTGCGCGGTTTGAAAAAATAAAATCGGAGCTCGTCGGGAACTTTGAATTCATTTCGGCGGACGTCAGAAAAATTTCCGACTGCGAGAAAATTATTTCGCGGACGATTGAAATTTTCGGCGGCGTTGACGTGTTGATAAACTGCGCGGGGATTTATCGCGAAGGCGCAATCACTTCGACGGACGAAAAAATTTTTGACGACATTTTTTCAACGAACGTCAAAGGAACTTTTTTCATGTCGCAGGCGGCGGTTGCGGAGCTGATTAAAAATCGCGGCGCAATCGTCAACGTGGCGAGCGACGCGGGGCTTAAAGGAAATTATTTCTGCGCGGCATATGCGGCGAGTAAAGGCGCAGTTATCGCTTTTACAAAGTCTCTGGCGTTGGAGCTGGCGAGTTTTTCAATCCGCGTGAATTGCGTTGCGCCCGGCGATATTTTGACGCCGCTGACATTGAATCAACTAAAAAATTCAAACTCGACGATTGAAGAACTTGCAAAATTTTATCCGCTCGGCAGAATCGGCACGGCTGAAGAAGTCGCGGAGGCAATTTATTTTTTATCGGCGGCGAGTTTCATAACGGGCGCGATTTTGAGCGTTGACGGCGGTTTGACTGCTTGACATGAAAATTTTAATCTTGTCGGCGTCAATCGGTTCGGGACACATGAAAGCCGCTGAATCTCTTCAAAAAATTTTGGGAGACTCCGCGCAGGTTGTAGACTTCATGGCAAAAGAAATTTCGTTGCTGAATTGGCTGACGAAAAAATTTTATCTCGCCGCACTTCGATTTATCCCCGATCTTTACGACAGAATTTATAAATTCGCGGACGGAAAAAAAGTCGGAGTCTCGGCAAGATTTTTAAGTTCCGCGCTTATGTATTTGCCCTTCGCCCGCCTGCTGAATAAATTTCGCCCCGAAGTCGTGATTTGCACGCATCCTTTTCCCGAAGCGGCGGCGTCGCTGTGGAAATTTTTACACGCGAAGTCCGAAAAAAATTTTTTGCTCGCGGCAGTGCTCACCGATTATTCACTGCACGAAATTTGGATCTTCGGGGAAGTCGACGCCTATTTTGTCGCAACCGAAGAAATGAAACTCGAATTAGCCGCGCATTGTCGGGCGGGACAAAAAATTTTCGCGACGGGCATTCCGATTGACGAAAAATTTTCTTCCGCAAAAAAAATTTCCGATTCGACACGCACAAAAATTTTAATCATGGGCGGCGGCTTGGGGCTCGGCTCAATCGAAGAAACTTTGCTTGAACTGGACAAAATTAAATCGCCGCTGAAAATTTCGGTTGTCGCGGGGCAGAACGAAAATTTATCGGCGCGGCTGAAAAAATTGCGCGAAAAAATTTCTCATGAAGTCGAAGTGCTCGGCTACATCTCGGACGTTGATAAACTCATGGCGGCGGCAGATTTATTAATCACGAAGCCCGGCGCGTTGACGATGACGGAGGCATTTGCGGCGGGCTTGCCGTTAATTCTTCATGCGCCGATACCCGGTCCGGAATTCAAAAATGCAATTTATGCAGTTGAACACGGCGCGGCAATTTCTGTCGGCGATAAAAAAATTTCGGCGGTCGTCGAAGAAATTTTAAAAGAACCTGCGCGGCTCGCCGAAATGAAAATCTGCGCGGAGAAAATTTCAAAACCGTTTGCGGCAAGAGAAATTGTCATGCGGCTGAAAAAGTTGCTTGACGAAAAAATTTAACTGTGTTAATATTCGGCGCAGTGATTAGGCGCCTTCGTCAAGTGGTTAAGACACCGCCCTCTCACGGC
>CALFJC010000063.1 GCA_937877655.1 uncultured Selenomonadales bacterium | reverse complement strand
ACAATCAACGGCGGTGCAGATGACGATTATATTGAAAACTACGCCTCGAATGTGACAATCGCGGGCGGCGAAGGCAACGACAACATTACAAACACGGACTCGGCTGTTTCCATTTCGGGCGGCGCAGATAATGATGATATTTATAACAGCGGCTCCAATGTCTCAATCGCGGGTGGCGAAGGCGACGATTACATTTCCAATTACGGCTCCGAAGTTTCAATCGACGGCGGCGAAGGCGACGACACAATTAGAAATACCGCCGCGAACGTCTCAATCGCGGGCGGCGAAGGCAACGATTACATTTATAATTACGGCTCCGAAGTTTCAATCGACGGCGGCGAAGGTGGCGATTTTATTTCCAACGAAGGCGCGGATGTGACAATCAACGGCGGTGCAGATGACGATTATATTGAAAACTACGCCTCGAATGTGACAATCGCGGGCGGCGAAGGCAACGATTACATTTATAACTGGGGCGACAGCGTGACAATTAACGGCGGCGAAGGAAATGATTCAATTTCAAACACTGCCGCGAATGTTACAATCGACGGCGACGACGGGGCTGATACCATTTCAAACAGCGGCTCGGAAGTTTCAATCGGCGGCGGAGCAGGCAACGATTCAATTACAAACACTGCCGCGAAAGTAACGATTGACGGCGGCGCAGGTAACAATGATATTTACAACGAAGGTGCGAATGTTTCAATCAACGGCGGCGCAGACGATGACAACATTACAAACACAGGCGCAAATGTAACCATTTTGGGTGGAGCAGGAAATGATGAAATTGCAAATGGCGGCTCCAATGTCATAATCGACGGCGGACTTGGAGAAAATGTTATCGGAAACAGCGGCGACTCCGTCACAATCAACGGCGGCACAGACTCGGACAACATTACAAATATAGGCACAAAAACCTTGATAAACACGGGCGACGGCGCGGATTACGTTTTCAATTACGGTTCCGATAACACAATCTCGGTCGGCGACGGCGATGATTATATTCTTAACTCTCTTCAATCAGGAGACGGCACGCCCGATAAAGTTTCAATCGTCGGCGGTGCAGGAAATGATTCCGTTACCAATTTGGGTAACAGCGTGACAATCGAAGGCGGCGCGGGCGATGATGACATTTTAAATTACGGCTCCGATGTCATAATCAACGGCGGTTCGGGAGCAAATGTTATCGGCAATGGCGGCGACAGCGTGACAATCAACGGCGGCGCAGATGCTGATAACATTACCAACATGGGCAAAAATATTTCGATAAACGGTGGAGACGGCGACGATTTAATCTACAACGCGGCTCAAATCGACGATGAAGGTTATTTGACAGCGACACCCGACAATACGACAATCAACGGCGGCGACGGCGCAGATACCATTGTAAACGAATACGGCGAGGCTGTCTTGATAAACGGCGGCGCGGGTGACGACTCCATTGTAAATTACGGCGACAACGTGACCATCGACGGCGGCGAAGGTAACGATACCCTAGTTGGCGGCGAAGGCGCAGATGTTTTCGTTTACACGGCTGGAAATGACGTCATTGAAAATTATGCGGCGGGCGATAAAATTTCCGTCAACGCGGCGATAACTTCTTCTTCAATCGACGGCTCGGACGCGACATTTAAAATCGGAAAGAACACTTTGACAGTCAAAGACGGCAAGGGCAAAGAAATTGTTTTCGCAGACAAAGACGGTAACGAGCGGACAATTTTTGGCGGGGCATTCTTTGCAGACGATTCCACAAATTCTAAAATAACGCTTTCAGCCGCATGGAGAGAAATTGCCGACGCCTCCGAACGGACAAAATCAATAAAAATCGTCGGTAATGCGCAAGACAATTCCATTTTCGGCGGGAGCGGCAGAGATTATCTTCACGGCAAAGACGGCGCGGATTATCTTGTCGGAAATGCGGGAGCCGATAAACTTTACGGCGAAGCAGGAAATGATACGTTGATAGGCGGAGCAGGCAACGATACTTTCACGGGCGGCGCAGGCGACGATTTATTTGTTGTCGACGCGGGCAATGACGTTATCGCCGATTATGCGGCAGGCGATAAAATTTCTGTCACAGCCGACATTGTTTCTTCTTCCGTCAAGGGTTCGGACGCGACATTCAAAATCGGAAAGAACACTTTGACTGTCAAGAACGGCAAGAGCAAAGAAATTGTTTTCGCAGACAAAGACGGCATTGAACGGACAATTTTGGGCGGAGCATTTTTGGCTGACGATTCCACAAACTCGAAAGTAACGCTTTCAGCCGCATGGAGAGAAATTGCCGACGCATCCAACAGAACGACTTCAATTAAAATCGTGGGCAATGCCCAAAACAATTCAATTTTCGGCGGGAGCGGCAGAGATTATCTTCACGGCAAAGACGGCGATGATTTGATTCTCGGAAATGCGGGCTCCGATAAACTTTACGGCGAAGCAGGAAATGATACGCTGATTGGCGGCGCGGGCAACGATACTTTCACGGGCGGCGCAGGCGACGATTTATTTGTTGTCGACGCGGGCAATGACGTTATCGCCGATTATGCGGCAGGCGATAAAATTTCTGTCACAGCCGACATTGTTTCTTCTTCCGTCAAGGGTTCGGACGCGACATTTAAAATCGGAAAGAACACTTTGACCGTCAAGAACGGCAAGGGCAAAGAAATTGTTTTCGCAGACAAAGACGGTAACGAGCGGACAATTTTGGGCGGAGCATTTTTGGCTGACGATTCCACAAACTCGAAAGTGACGCTTTCAGCCGCATGGAGAGAAATTGCAGACGCTTCGGCTCGTACAAAATCAATTAAAATCGTGGGCAATGCGCAAGACAATTCCATTTTCGGCGGGAGCGGCAGAGATTATCTTCACGGCAAAGACGGCGCGGATTATCTTGTCGGAAATGCGGGAGCCGATAAACTTTACGGCGAAGCAGGAAATGATACGTTGATAGGCGGAGCAGGCAACGATACTTTCACGGGCGGCGCAGGCGACGATTTATTTGTTGTCGACGCGGGCAATGACGTTATCGCCGATTATGCGGCAGGCGATAAAATTTCTGTCACAGCCGACATTGTTTCTTCTTCCGTCAAGGGTTCGGACGCGACATTTAAAATCGGAAAGAACACTTTGACTGTCAAGAACGCCAAGAGCAAAGAAATTGTTTTCGTAGATTCCGAAGGTTCCGAGCGGACAATTTTGGGCGGAGCATTCTTGGCTGACGATTCCACAAATTCTAAAGTGACGCTTTCAGCCGCATGGAGAGAAATTGCCGACGCCTCAACTCGTACAAAATCAATAAAAATCGTGGGCAATGCGCAAGACAATTCCATTTTCGGCGGCAGTGCAAAAGATTATCTCTACGGCAAAGACGGCGACGATTTGATTCTGGGGAACGCGGGCTCCGATAAAATTTACGGGCAAAACGGCGACGACACTTTAATCGGCGGAGCAGGTAATGACTCGCTGTGGGGCGGCGAAGGTGCCGATACCTTTATCTACAACAGCGGCGACGGCAAAGACGTTATCAGCGGCTTCGACGATACCGACATGTTGCAAATTACGGATACCTTCTCCGGCACTTACAACAAGACTAAAAATATTGTAACTTTCAAAGTCGGCTCGACGGCAAGCGCAATTACTTTAAAAGATTTCACGGCAACAACTTTCAACGTAAACGGCGACTCTTACGCGATAAGCGGGACTAAACTTGTCAAAAAATAAAAATCTGCGCGGAGTCAACGGAATAAAAAATATCCCCTGTCGGAAATTTGACAGGGGATTTTTTGTTGAGAAAAATTTTTCAGATCGCCGCAAAACCTTCTTCAAGGTCGGCGATAATGTCATCAATATGTTCCGTGCCGATTGAAAGGCGAATCGTTGAAGGCGTGATTCCCGAAGCCAAAAGTTCTTCTTCAGTCATTTGGGAATGAGTGGTTGACGCGGGATGAATCACCAACGATTTGACATCGGCGACATTGGCAAGCAACGAGAAAATTTTAAGGTTGTCGATAAATTTCTGCGCGGCTTCGGCTCCGCCTTTTATCTCAAAAGTGAAAATCGAAATGCCGCCGTTCGGGAAATATTTTTTGTAAAGTTCATGGTCGGGATGATTTTCCAACGCGGGATGATTTACTTTGTCGACATTGGGATTTTTGGCGAGGAAGTCGACAACTTTTAAAGCGTTTTCAACATGACGTTCGACGCGCAAGGATAAAGTTTCGACGCCCTGCAAGATTATGAAGGCATTGAACGGAGAAATTGCCGCGCCGGTATCGCGAAGAAGAATTGCCCGAATGTAAGTGACGAATGCCGCCGCGCCGAGTGCTTTATAAAAACTCACGCCGTGATAGCTCGGATTGGGCTCGACAAGTTGCGGGAACTTGCCCGACTTTTCCCAGTCAAATTTTCCGGACTCGACGATAACTCCGCCGAGAGTTGTTCCGTGTCCGCCCAAAAATTTTGTCGCGCTGTGAACGACAATATCCGCGCCGTATTCAAACGGACGAATTTGATAAGGCGTGGCAAAAGTATTGTCGATAACCAGCGGGATTTTATGTTTGTGGGCAATGTCGGCGACGGCTTGAATGTCAATCAGCGTTGCGTTGGGATTGCCGACGGACTCGATAAAAATAAATTTCGTGTTGTCTTTAACCGCCGTCTCGAAAACGTCAACGCCTTTCGTCGGATCAACGAAAGTTGTTTCAATCCCATAAGCGGGCAAAGTGTGTTCAAAAAGATTGAAAGTGCCGCCGTAAATCGTGGTCGCCGCTACGATATGATCTCCTTTTTGCGCAAGAGCTTGGACTGCGTAAGTGACAGCCGCCGCGCCGCTCGCCACAGCCAATGCCGCAGAGCCGCCTTCAAGTGCCGCGACTCTTTTTTCAAGAACTTCCTGCGTCGGATTCGTCAATCGCCCGTAAATATTTCCCGCGTCGCGCAAGCCGAAACGATCTGCCGCGTGTTTGAAATTGTGGAAAACGTAAGAAGTTGTTTGATAAATCGGAACTGCGCGGGCGTCGGTTACGGGGTCTGCTTGTTCCTGTCCGACGTGCAGTTGAAGAGTTTCAAATTTATATTTGCGTTCACTCATAAGAATTCCCTCCAAAAAAAACTTCATGAAACTTTAAAGCGAATTGAATAATACTTCGCGGTTTTGTTTCTGTCAACAAAAAATCGCCGACCGAAGTCGACGACTTTTGTTTTCAGCTTTTAATTTCCTGTCGCCTCTTCTCCGAAGGCGAAATAATATCCGACTTTGAAACACTCTTCCAAAAAATTTCTGTCCTGCTCGTTCGACAAATCCGAAAGAGGATACTTGGACTTCGCGGAGTTGAAAAACTTTCCGTCCTTGAGACAAAATTTTTGATGAGTGGACGTTGTATTTCGCGGCGAAAATTTTTTGCTTATCGGAAAAATATTTTGTTCCCAAACCTGCGCGGCTTCGGAATTCTTTTTGATTTTGATTGAATACTTGTCGAGGAAATAAGGCGCGTCATTGTAAAAACCGATGAACACGAAATTTTTATCAAGCGGCACCCGCGCAGAGTCATTCGGCGCGAGTTTTTCGCCTGCAGTCAAACGCGCTTTTATTTTTTGCTCGAAAAGTTCCGCTCCTTGCCAATCGCTTTTGAGAATTGATTTTTTTTCGGTTTGAGCTGTCTTGGAGATTTTTTTTTCGGGTTTAAGCTTCGGGAGATCGTAAGCCTGCGCCGCAACGGTCGATAAGAGAAAACAAGCAGATACAAACGCCGCCGCAAATTTTTTCAACATGCGACTCACTCCTTCGGCAAAAACTCCAATTCAAAGTTTCTTTCTTCGGCTTCTTGAAGTTCCCTTTCGTTTTTTTTTGCCGAAAAGATGCTGTCAAGCAAATCCTTATTTTCAAAGCGATTGCCCAGAATCGTCATTTCCCAATCCTGCACGTCGTAGAGAGCCTGCCGCGTTTCGTTGCCGTAATTGACTACAAAACAACCGTCCAGAAAATTTATCACGCCTATTCTTCCGTCTTTGAGAGAAATAATATCGTCTTCGTAAATTTCTTTGCCGGTGCTGTCGACAAGCCCGGTGAATTGCCCGATTGTCTTTGAGTCTACGCGATAGCCCTCGTAGCCGTTCTCGTAAACAAAAATGTGCGCCTGCGGACCGGGATCGCCGTAAGTCCCGCGCTTAAGATAGAAACCGTAGATCCAAACGCTCTTCATCTCGCCGCTGAATATTTGAAAAGTTTTTAAGCCGCGATATTTGATTTCACGTTCAGCCATAAAAGGCCACCTCCGACTTTTTTAACAGATCAAAATTTCAATGCCCGCAATTATAACACCGAAAATATTTTTTCCAACATCCCTTGATAAATTTTTGTCCCAGCCGAAAAATTTTTTTGCGGGCTCAGCGAAAATTTTCGTACTTCTGTCACCTCCTCCGTAATGTGAAAAAAATCTTGCATTTATTAAGGATTTTCTAAGTTCGTGAAAAAATTCCTGCAAGCTGAAAAAAATATGCAGTAGAAAATTTTTATATACCTGTCAAGAAATTGCGCAGAGTTATCGCTTTAACGTCGCCGAAACTTTTAACGGGCTCCGCGCAGATTAAAATTCTTTCGCCTTCAGCCAAAGTGCGGAGCGGGCGCGTAATTTTCCGAACGCTGATTGAATTATCGGGCGGCAGAACTTGGATAAAAATTTTCTCTTCGCCCTTCTTCGCCGCAAAATTTATGTTCATCGCGCCGAATTTGCCGACATTGACTTCAAAGCCGCGCCGAAAAAGTTCATTGCAAACCGCATTTTCCATTAAAAATTTTTCATTAACCTCCGCAAGCGCGGAAAGTATTCCGTTGTCGAAGCAATAAAATTTCTCGCCGCCCGTCATGAACTCATTATCTTTAACGTCAAGGCGTGAAAGTTTTTTGAAAAGCCCCGCCTCCAACACGACGCCAAGATAACTTCTGACTTTGTGCAAATTGCTTTCGCCGAGACTTTTGAAATAGCCGCTGACATTAACGGGCTTGCCGACATTTTGCGCCAAAAATTTCGTCAACGTCCGAAGTAAATTCACGTCGTTCAAAGAATTTTTTTCGGCAATGTCAAATAAAATTTCGTAAGTCATTCCGCGCAGAATTTGCGGCAAAAGATTTTTATCGGCGTTGAGAGCGGCAGGCATTCCGCCGAAGCGCAGATAATTTTCAAGAGCATCTTCCGACGGAGAAATTTTTTCATACTCGGCGAAAGACAGCGGAGACATTTTCAACGCGTCGTAATTTTCGGGGAGAAGCACGGAAATTTTTTCGGCGAGATTTTCAGCGGAACCTGCCACGTAAATTTCTGCGGGCGCGCCGGCAAACAATGCGTTAATCGCTTTTTCCCATTCGTCAACGCAATCAATTTCATCGATAAGCAGGAAAAATTTTTCAAGCTCGTGCGCTTGCGAGTCAACGAATTCATAAAGCTGTTGGAAAGTTTGAAGTCGGGGATTTTCCGCGCAGTCGATAAAAATTATTTCCTCGCCGTTCGATTTTAAAATCTCGGCGAATTTTTTCAGCAAAGTCGTTTTGCCCGCGCCGCGAACGCCCGAAATTATTTTGACGGAAAAATTTTCTTTCAAGCCAAGAAGTTTATCAAGATAAAAATTTTGCTCCAAAATTATTCACCACACAAAAAATTTTTTCAGATTTTACAACAGGCTTTTGCATTTATCAAGCGGTAAAGAAATTAAAGGGCGTATTGACAAGGCGTTTGATAAGTGTAAAATAATCCCGCGAAAAATTTTTTTGAATTTCTATTAAAAGGGTTTTGAAGGTTTGCGGCGAAATTTTTCATGACAAAAGCACTTATAACAGGAGGTCAATCCATGATTAAGCTGACAAAATTTAATTCGGACTCGAAGAAGGAAGGGGAATTCATCCTCAACGCCGAGTTGATTCAAACAATCGAGTCCACACCCGACACCGTCATTACTCTGGTGAACGAGAAAAAATTCATTGTCGAAGAAGCAGCCGATGAAGTGGTGCGCCGCGTTATGAAATATCGCCGTGCATTGAAACAGCTTTAACGTT
The DNA here is from genome assembly GCA_937877655.1 of uncultured Selenomonadales bacterium. GTDB lineage: Bacteria > Bacillota > Negativicutes > Selenomonadales > Selenomonadaceae > Quinella. The sequence continues at coordinate 93,159 of CALFJC010000063.1, read as the reverse complement.
GGAGGGAAAAAATTATGCCTGATGAAGAAAAAGCTCTGGAAGGTGACGCCGTCGCAACTCCCGCCGTTCCTCCTGCAAAATCCAAAAACAAAACGATAATAATGGTCGCTGTGCTTGTGATAGTTGGCTTGGCATTGGCGGCAGGCATTTCGCTTTTTGTCGTTACAAAGGTAATGGGCGACGTTTCCGGCGGAGCCGGCGATGAAGAAGGCGTCGGGCAACGCTATCATGATCCGGGAATTTTCGTTAAGCTGGGCGATCCAAAAGAAGGAGTTTTGGTTAATGTCGGCGGTCCGCGCAGCGGAAAATTTCTCAAGGCGAGTATCATTGTCGAGTTCAATCCCGGCAAAAAAGCTGTCATAAACGAAGATACCAATTCGCTTTATCCCGATGCCGAAATTAAAGTTAATGACGTTGCAACACAATTCCTGCGCGCAACTTCGCTTGAAGACTTCGACGCCGACAAGCAGGAAGATTTCAAAAAGCAACTCAAAGACGCTTTGAATATGGCTTTGGGCAACGGCTCTGTTTATGACGTTTATATTACGAGTTTCCTCTTGCAGTGATTGGGAGGGAACAACTTGGCTGATTTACTTACACAGGAGCAGATAGACGCCTTGCTTAACGCCGCCAACGAAGATTCAAACGCTCTGGAAGAACTTAAGCAGGAAGAAACCAAAAAGAAAATTAAGGTCTACGACTTCCGTCGCCCCGATAAATTTTCCAAAGATCAAATTCGCACGCTCTACATGCTCCACGAAAGTTTTGCGCGACTCTTGAATACTTATATGAGTTCGCATCTTCGGACGCTCGTCAATGTCGACGTTGCTTCGGTTGAACAGCTGACTTATCAAGAATTTGTTCAATCGATAGCCAATCCGAGTTTCATAACGATTCTCGGCGTCCCGCCGCTCAAAGGTAACATAATTTTTGAAATCAGTTCGGAAATTGCTTTTGCCTATATCGACAGAGTTTTTGGCGGCGACGGCTCGACGGCAATGAAAATGCGCGTCTTGACAGAAATTGAAGATGCCGTCATGCGCCGCTTCGTTGATAATTCGATGGAGCGTTTCAAGGAATCATGGGCAAACGTCACGGAAATGAATCCGATTCTTGAGGCGACAGAATCCAATCCGCAATTCACGCAGATTGTCCCGCCAAATGATATGGTTGTTATCGTCACGTTGCACACGAAACTTGGCGAAGTGGAAGGTTTCATGAACATTTGCATTCCCTACCTTGTTTTGGAGCCGATTATGTCGAAATTGACAACGACTTTCTGGGTAGCGGCTTCGGTTGCCAAAGACGAACAAAAAGGACATGCAGAAATTATTCGCCAAAAACTTAACAGGACAAAAGTTCCGTTCGTTGTGGAAGTCGGGCGCGTGCAAATTACAATTCGAGAATTTCTGACGTTGGGCTTCGGCGACGTGCTCCAACTCAATACAAAAGTTAAAGAAGATTTTCCCTGCATAGTGGGTACGAATCCGAAATTTTATTGCAGACCGGGCACTTTCGGCAAAAAGTTGGCTGTGCAAATAACACAGGTCGTGCAAAAAGGAGAGGATGCGACTAATGGCGATGATGAGTGATTTATCTCAAGCCGAAATTGACGCGTTGTTGTCGGGAGCCGGCGGCGGCGATTCAAACGAAGATTCTTCGGGACAAAATCCTGGTTCCGACATTCCCGATACCGACGATCTTTTATCGCCAATGGAAAAAGATGCACTCGGAGAGATCGGAAATATTTCAATGGGCAACGCGGCAACGACTTTGTCAACTTTGCTCGGACATAAAGTCAGTATCACGACGCCTTCTGTTTCCGTAGCTCCGATGAATGTTATTCAGCAACATTATCCTTTGCCTTATCTTGTCGTCGAAGTCGCTTACACAATCGGCATTGACGGAACAAACGTTTTTGCAATTCAAGCGACGGACGCCGCCATTATCGCAGATTTAATGATGGGCGGCGACGGCACGAATCCCGATCAACAACTGACTGAACTTCACATGAGCGCGGTCGGCGAGGCAATGAATCAGATGATGGGCGCGGTTTCGACGAGCCTTTCTTCCATGTTCAAGAAAAAAATTGACATTTCGCCGCCGAAAGTTAATCTGGTTGACTTCGGCTCGGAAGAAGTTATAACGGACTTGGCGAAAGACACAGATCCTGTCGTTCGCGCCTCTTTCCGAATGGAAGTTGACGGCTTAATTGACAGCGAAATAATGCAGATGCTGACGATTGACAACGCAAAAAAAATGGTTGAAGCTTTGCTGAACGGCGGAGAAGAAGAACCTGCACCGCCGCCCCCGCCGCCGAAAGCGACATCTGCTCCGCAACCGACATCTGCGCCGGCACCCGCGCCGCAAAGACAAGCTCCGCCGCCGCAACAAAATTATCCTCCGCAAAACTATGGATATGGAGGCTCTCAAATGCAACCGAATGTAGTAACGAATATGCCCGTTTCGCCCGCGCAGTTTATGCCGCTCTCAATGGAACCCGTGCAAATCAACGAAAGCAACATTAATTTGATTTTGGACGTGCCGTTGCAAGTTACGGTTGAACTGGGGCGGACGAAAAAGACGATAAAAGAAATTCTTGATTTGGCGACGGGCTCGATAGTTGAACTTGACAAATTGGCGGGAGAACCTGTCGAAATTCAAATCAACGGGCATTATTTGGCAAAAGGCGAAGTCGTCGTTATCGATGAAAATTTTGGTGTGAGGATAACAGAAATAGCTTCTCCTGCCGAGCGCGCCGCGCATCTTTCATAAAGGAACCAGTAAATAGGAACTAGGAACCAGGAACGAGGAACTAGGGAAAAGCAGCGGTGAAAGAAGACACGGGCGCACATGGACGTGCGCCCGCCGGCAACGAAAACAGGATGTTTTCTTTGCCGGAAACGCCCCTGCGAGGTGCCCTTTCTTTTGCAACTTTTCTTTGGGCATGCAAAGAAAAGTTGATTAAAAAAATAAAATTCATGATAGAATCAATGGGAGCGACGCGCCACCGCAAAGGCAAAGGTTTTGCGAATCCACTTTAGGAAAAAGGGGACAACGTCGGCAAGCAAAGAAAAGTTGATCCTATATAAAAAATATTTTTAAGCCGAATCGAAGTGACGAGACGCCGAGATGGTTTTGCGAATCCACTTTTTGAAAAAAAGGGGACAACCCTCCATTAAACTTTTCTTTGAGTCTTGCCGATTGTTGAAATATCAGTTATAATGCTTGCCGAAAAATAATTGGTGTTGTGACTGAAATAGAAATTAAAAACTTTAAAACGGGAGAGATGAATTATGGCAGTACGAGTTTTGGTCGTCGACGACGCGGCTTTCATGAGAATGATGGTCAAGGATATTCTTTCCAAAAACGGTTATGAAGTCGTCGGCGAAGCCGAAAACGGCATGAAGGCGGTTGAGAAATTTAATGAATTGCGCCCCGACTTGGTAACAATGGACATCACAATGCCCGAAATGGACGGCATTTCCGCAGTCAAAGCAATCAAAAAAATCGACCCGAAAGCCAAAATCGTCATGTGCAGTGCAATGGGACAGCAAGCAATGGTTATAGAAGCAATACAAGCCGGCGCACGCGATTTTATCGTTAAACCTTTCCAAGCAGATCGTGTGCTCGAAGCAGTTCGCAAAGCCGTCGGCTGATGATTGAAAAAATAAAATTCTATATCCCGATTGTGTTCGTGCTTTTCTGTTTGATTTATTTTTGCGGCTCTGAGGCGGAGGCTGCGGGCGGTTACTTGGAAGGCTATGAAGAAGTTGATCCGAGACCAACCGGAGTTTCTTGGTGGTCGACGCTTGCTTATCTTTTGAGTTTGTTCGCCGTATTTGCCGTCGTGTTGGTTATGGCTTATTTTGCCGCAAGATTTATCGGCGGACGATTTAACGCGGCGCGCATGTCGGCAAGCGGCGGCAGAATTCTGGAAAATTTACCGCTGGGACCTAATCGCTCTGTCTGCACAGTTGAAATGGCCGGCAGAGTGTTTTTATTGGGCGTGACAGACCACAACATAAATCTTTTGGGCGAGATAACCGACAAAAATTTAATCGAACATCTTCACGCGCAATCGCTTAATTCGGGCGACATGTTTTCTCAAGAATTCGGGACGCTGTCGGACTTGGTAAGAAAAATCCCGCTGTTCAAGAAGAAATGAAACTCTTCAACTTTTCTTTTGTTGCCCCAAAAGAAAAGTTGCCAAAAGAAAAGGGGCTTCAACCCGCAAAAAAAACATCCTGTTTTTATTGCGGGCGGGCGCACGTCCTGTGCGCCCGGTAGTCATTCACATTTAGTCATTCACATGAATTGCAGAAAATTTTTCGTGGGAAGTGTGACGCGGCTTGAATCGAAGTTGGTTTTTAATCTGCGCGGTCGGCGTGCTTTTAATAAATTGCGTTGAGGCGGCACCGATTATTCCGAGCGTAAATGTCGAAGTCGGCACGGCGGATAATCCCGAACAAGTCGCCTCGACTTTGCAAGTCATAGGCGTTTTGACATTGGCAACAATCGCGCCGGCAATTTTGATGATGACGACTTCATTTGTGCGGATCGTCGTGATAATCGGCTTCTTGAGAAATGCGCTCGCCACTCAAAACGTCCCGCCGAATCAAGTTGTGGTTTCGCTGGCAATATTCTTGACGTTTTACATAATGGCTCCTTACTGGTCTCAAGCAAACGATAACGGCTTGCAACCTTATCTTGCGGGACAAATTTCGCAGGAAGAAGCGATAGACAACGTCCTTGAGCCGATGCGCGAATTTATGTTCAGACAAACGCGAGAATCCGATTTGGCATTGTTTGTAAATTTATCCGACGCCGAACGTCCCGAAACTCAAGAAGATGTCTCGACATTGGTTTTAATCCCGGCGTTCATGATAAGCGAACTGAAAACCGCCTTTCAAATCGGTTTTATGTTATACGTGCCTTTCATTGTCATTGATATGATCGTTGCAACTACGCTGATGTCAATGGGTATGATGATGTTGCCGCCCGTCATGATTTCCTTGCCGTTCAAAATTCTTTTGTTCGTAATGATTGACGGCTGGCACTTGCTGATTCGTTCAATCATTGTGAGTTTCCGTTAGCGGAGGTAAAAAATGTCGGGGGATTTGGTAATTCAACTTGGACAAGAAGCGTTGATGGTTGTTTTAATCGTCTCCGCGCCGATGTTGGGCTTGGGGCTGGCAGTCGGCTTGGCTGTCAGTGTCTTTCAAGCGACAACTTCAATTCAAGAGCAAACACTGGCTTTTATCCCGAAAATTATTGCGGTCTTTGTGGCGATTTTGATTTTCGGACCTTGGATGCTCCGAATTATGGTTGAATTTTTTTCGGGAATATTTATCGGTTTGCCGTCTCGAATCGGCTGAGTACAAGCTTCTTGCCGGGAGGTCGAAAGTTTGACAGAAATTGACTTTTACGACGTATTTCAAGGGCAGGTTGCAGCATTTTTACTTGTGCTCACTCGTTCGAGCGGCATTTTTTTTATTTCGCCCTTCTTCGGCAGTATGAATGTCCCCTACAGAATTCGTGCGGTTGTGGCGTTTATGTTCGCGCTGATACTTTTCCCCGTCGTCTTGAAAGAATATACAATCCACGCCCCCGCAACAATTTTAATGTTCGCCTTCACGGTTGCGAAAGAACTTTTTGTCGGCTGGCTTATCGGTTTAATCGCTTACATTACTCTGGCGGCGATAAATACGGCGGGCAAAATTATGGACATGCAAATCGGTTTCGCGGTCGTGCAAATGATGGATCCGACAACCATGCAACAAACGGGTCTCGTCGGAACTTTCCTTTACAACTTGACGATAATTTATTTCGTGATAACGAACGGGCATCACGTAATTATTTCGGCATTGGCGGAGAGTTTTCGAATTATCCCGCTCGATTCAATGGTTTGGAATACTTCGCTCCCCGAACTCATTACGGATTTGACGGCGGGAGTTTGGATGAACGGAATGAAAATCGCAATGCCCGTGACTTTTGCAATTTTAATGACGAACGTCGGGCTCGGAATATTGGCTCGGACAATGCCGCAGATGAATATTTTCGTTGTCGGCATTCCAATGCAGTTGATGATCGGCATGACGATGATCTCAATGATTTTGCCTTTTTATCTTCTCTTTTTGGACGTGATTTTTAATGAAATGTATGCAAACATTTCCGGTGCCCTTAAATCTCTTTCGCCTTGAAAATTTTTTATTTAAAACTGCGCGGACAAATGCTCTAAAAGATTTTTCCAATTTATCTTCTCTTGGACGTGATTTTTAATGGAGTTTATGCAAACATTTCCGTTGCCCTTAAAGTCCTTGCCTCTTGAAAATTTTTTATTTGATCTGCAACGCTTTGACGGAGAAAAAACCGAAGAGCCGACTTCCAAAAAGCGCGAAGACGCTCGCAAGAAAGGTCAAGTCGCTCGAAGTCAAGAGCTCAATACGGCGTTCGTCCTTTTAATCGGCTTCCTTATCCTCAGAATTCTTTGGGAATATATTTACGGCAACATTGCCGAGTACACAATTTATCTTTACTCGCACATTTCCCAGAGCATGTCGACGGAAGGAATTACGGAACTTTTCATAGGAATTATGCTTCTTTTGGCGAAAACAGTTTTGCCGGTGATGTTTGCAATTCTAATCGTCGGGCTCGGAATAAATGTTTTTCAAGTCGGGCTGGTTGTCTCAACGGAAAAATTGGAGCCGAAGTTGGAAAATCTCAATCCGATAAACGGCTTCGGAAGAATTTTTTCAAAGCGTTCGATTGTCGAATTGTGCAAATCGATTTTCAAAATAATTGTTATCGGCTATTTCCTCTACCTTTACTTGAAAGATCAAATTCCGCTCGTGCCGCAATTTATTTTCTTCGACTTGCCGCACTCACTGGCGACGGCGGCGGACGTAATTTTCACGATGGCATTTCAAGTTGTGGGCGTGATAATGATCATGGCGGCGGCGGATTACGCTTATCAACGCTGGCAGACGACACAGGATTTGATGATGTCAAAGCAGGAAGTCAAAGACGAATTTAAACAAATGGAAGGCGATCCGCAAATTAAGAGCAGAATCAAACAGAAACAACGTCAAATGGCAATGCAACGCATGATGAGTGAAGTTCCGAAGGCAGATGTCATTGTAACAAACCCGACGCATTTGGCGGTTGCGCTGAGTTATAAAAAAGGAATGATTGCGCCGCTTGTTTTGGCAAAGGGACAAGACTTGGTCGCGGAAAGAATCAAGGAAATTGCGCGGGAGCATCACATTTTGATTGTAGAAAATAAACCTGTGGCGCGAGCACTTTTTGAGGCTGTCGAAATTGGCGGCACGGTTCCCGCCGAATTGTATCAAGCCGTCGCGGAAATTCTTGCCTACGTTTACAGAATCAAACACCGCAAAATTAGTTAAAGGGGAATTGCTATGAGACTTGCAAAAATTTTCTTGGCGGTCGTGTTGACGATTTTTATCTTCGTGCCCGCGCAGGCTTCGGCGGATGCAACTACGGTTATCCTCGCCCGTCACGGCGAAACGCCCTACAATAAGGCGAAACGCTATCAAGGGCATTTGGATATCCCGCTGAACGAAGTCGGTATCAAGCAGGCGAAACTCCTTGCCAAGAGTCTTAAGGATTATCCCATTGACGTTTTCATCTCAAGCCCGCTGAGTCGCGCCTACGTGACGACCGAAACCGTCGCTAAAGCAAAGGGAATGACGATTGCTTACACCGACGACCGCCTAAAAGAAATTGATTACGGCGATTGGTCGGGCGAATTCATTTCCGATTTAAAGGAAAAATATCCCGAAGAGTTTAAGCTTTGGCAGGAGCGTCCGTGGCTTATGAACTTTCCGAACGGCGAAAATCTTCGTGACATGCAATATCGCGGGCGGACTGCTTTGGAAGACGCGGTTGCCAAATACCCCGGCAAAACTATTTTTATCGGCGCGCACAGTTTCATAAACGCTACCATTATTTGTTCGGTGCTCGGTCTCGATACCGAACATTTCAAGCAAATTCGGCAGAATAATACTTGCGTCAACGTCCTGCGCTATGAGGACGGCGTTTGGCAAGTCGTTTTGCTCAATTCCGTCGCGCATCTCGGAAGTTTAACTTTGGATACAGGCGTAATGAAATGAGATTCTCGGATGAAAATGTCGCCAAAGCTGTTGAAGACATTCAAAACTTTTTTCAACAGACAAATATATCAAAGGGCGACAAGGCAAAAATTAATTTGATTGTTGAGGAACTGTTTTTGCGTTGCCAAAAATTTTTTGGTGTGGAACATGAATTTTCCGTCCAAAAGCGCAAATGGTTCTGGACGCCGAGAGTCTTGATAAGAATCAAAGGCAAAGTTTATAATCCTTTGGAAACTGCCGAAAAAGACGATATGGCGATTTTGTCGGCGGAGATTATGAAAAATCTTTTGTTCTACGAAAGAGCCGAAGCGTCTTACCGATATAAAAACGGTTACAACGAAATTATAATCTCTTCCAAGCAAGAAATAAAAAAAATCAAAGTGCCCGGCGGCTCAATTACCGCAGCAATTCTGCTCGCGTTCGCGGCGGCTTTTATCGTCGAACAACTTCCGCAAAACTTAAAATTATTTATCTTGGACGGTTTGGCGATACCGCTACTTAATACCTTGATGCAATTAATTGTTGCCGTCACCATTCCGACAATTTTTTTCTCGGTTGTATCCGCGATTTGCGTAATGGACGATGTCTCGACGCTAAGCAATATCGGCTTGAAAATTATTCGGCGGTTCATGATTATCATGTCTCTTGTTATCCTTGTGTCAATCGTTGCCTCCGCGTATTTTTTCCCGATAGTTTCGTTTAGCGGAGAAGGTTCCGTTTTGCTCGAAGAAATTATAGCCTTGATGCTGTCCGCCATTCCCGACAATATTTTCAAGCCTTTTTTGGAAGGAAATGTTCTTCAAATCGTCATGACAGCTTTTTTGACGAGTATTTGTATCGTGATTCTGGATCAGCGCATTGCGGGTTTGAAATCTTCGATAAACGAGATAAAGGAATTGCTCTTTAAAATGATGGAACTGATTTTGAAAACGGTTCCTCTGACCATATTCCTAAGCATTTTCAAAACCGTCCTGACGACTTCTTCCGAAAATCTTTTTTCCGTTTGGAAACTCGTTGCGACAAGTTACATTACCTATTTCGTTGTAAGTTTTTCCATGCTCCTTTATCTGAAGTTGAGATACAAAATCGACCTCACAGATTTTTTCAAGAAAAATGCTCCGGTTTTTATCATATCGCTTACAATGCTTAGCGGTACCGCCTCGATGATGGTGAACTTCGACGTGTGCAAACAAAATCTGAAAATCGATCCGAATCTGTGCGACTTTTGGATACCTTTATCGCACACGTTATTTTCTCCGGGAACCGTGAATAACTTTGTGATTTGCGCATTTATGGGCGCGATAATTTCTGAAGCGAAAATTTCGGTTTCGCAACTTTTTATTATCGCCTTCCTTGCAATTCAGCTGAGTATCGTAACGCCGAAAGTTTACGGCGGGAGCATTGCGGGTTTCACGGTTTTACTTACGAATCTCGGCTTTTCAACGGAAGCTATCGGGGTAATGATGATCAACGAAGTTTTTATCATAAATGCATCTTCGCTTTTCGGAATGGTATTAAGAAATTGCGAACTGTTTGATCTTTCGCATCAAGTTATTTTTTCCAAAACAAAACCTGTATAAGTTCTGCCGTGTCAAATTTTAAAGCGATTATCAAAAGGAGAAAATTAAATGGCCGCACCCGCAGATTTATTGGAAGGCGAACCGCGAACGCTGGGCTCGCTTATCCAAAAGTACAGCGACGTTATCATTGCGGTTACGCTCGTCATGATCGTTATCATGATGATTATTCCGCTCCCCACGCCGCTTTTGGATTTGCTTATTTGTCTCAATATCACAATCGCTCTTGTCGTCATTATGAGCGCGATTTACAACGAGGAGGCTCTTGATTTATCTGTTTTCCCGTCCCTGCTCCTTGTGACGACACTTTTTCGATTGGCTCTCAACATTTCCGCAACACGACTGATTCTGATTAATGCAAATGCGGGCGAAGTCATTACGGCTTTCGGAAATTTCGTTGTCGGCGGAAATCCCGTTGTCGGTTTCATCATGTTTATCATTTTGGTTATCATCAATTTTATCGTCATAACCAAAGGCTCCGAGCGCGTCGCCGAAGTTTCCGCCCGTTTTACTTTGGACGCAATGCCCGGTAAACAGATGTCTATCGACGCGGATTTGAATCAAGGCGCGATAACCGACGAAGAAGCCAAAATTCGCCGCTCCAAAATTCAGCGCGAAGCGGATTTTTTCGGAGCAATGGACGGTGCCTCGAAGTTTGTTAAGGGCGATGCCATTGCCGCGATTGTCATCATGCTGATTAATATCGGCGGCGGTTTCGTTATCGGCATGGCGCAAAAGGACATGGACGCCGCGACTGCTCTTCAAACTTATACGCTGTTGACGGTCGGCGAAGGACTTGTAAGCCAAATTCCCGCGCTTTTAATTTCAACCGCGACAGGTATTATCGTTACCCGCGCCGCGTCGGAAGGAAATCTCGGTAACGACATTGTCAAGCAACTTTTCAACAACGAAAGAATTTTCTTCATCAATACGGGCGTTTTGCTTATGTTGTCAATCGTTCCCGGTTTGCCGGGCTTGCCTTTTGCCTCGCTGGCTTTTATCTGCGGCTTTATCGGCTACAGTCTCCACAGAAAAACTGCCGTCACGGAAGAGAGCAAGGAAGAACAGCAACAGGCGAAAGAAAAATCGGCGGCGACTCGTCCCGAAAATATTATTTCTCTCCTGCAAGTTGATCCGATGGAATTGGAAATCGGTTATTCGTTAATTCCGCTCGTCGATACGGGGCAGGGCGGCGACTTGCTCGACAGAATCGTTATGATTCGACGACAATGCGCCCTTGAACTCGGTTTGGTTGTTCCTACGATAAGAATTCGCGACAACATTCAAATCAAACCCAGCGCGTACATCATCAAGCTTAAGGGCATGGAAATTGCTCGCGGTGAATTAATGTTGGATCATTATCTTGCAATGAACTCCGGCACGGTTTTTGAAGAAATTCCCGGCATTGAAACTGTTGAGCCCGCCTTCGGACTGCCCGCGATTTGGATCCCCGAAAGTGATCGTGAACGCGCCGAATTAAACGGTTATACGGTTGTTGACGCCGTCTCCGTTTTGGCAACGCATTTGACGGAGCTTATCAAGCAACACGCCGCAGAAATTCTTGGGCGTCAAGAGGCGCAAAATCTTATCGACAACCTTGCAAAAACAAATCGTTCGCTTGTCGATGAAGTTGTTCCCGAACTTTTGGGCGTCGGCGAAATTCAAAAAGTTTTGTCCAATTTGCTCCGCGAAAGAGTTTCAATCCGCGATATGGCTACGATTATGGAAGTGCTTGCCGATTATGCCCGCGCCACAAAAGATCCCGAAATTTTGACGGAGTATGTTCGTCACGCAATGGCGCGGCAAATTACTCAACAAGTCACGCAAGGTTCAAATACTCTGGCTTGCGTCACGCTCGATCCTTCGCTGGAAAATCGAATTGTCGGAGCGGTTCAAAGAACGGATCACGGCTCTTTTGTCACACTTGATCCCGATACCATGCGCCGAATAATTACTTCCGTAACGAATGAAGTTGAAAAGCTCGGCAATCAAGGTTATCCCGCCATTGTGTTGACGAGCCCCGCCGTGCGTCTTTATTTCCGAAAACTCGTTGAACGTTCGATTCAAGGTTTGGTAATTGTTTCGCACGCCGAAATTGATCAATCGGTTGAAATTCAAATTCTCGGCGTCGTCAGAATCTGATAAAAAAATTTTTTCCCGTCGAAAAACTCGGCGGGTTTTTTTTTGTGGTAAAATCTGCGCGGAGGTGTTTTCGTTGGAAAGTTCAACGTTCATATATTTTTTGACGGCGTCGATTTTGTTGACGCTCGCGCCCGGACCCGACATTTTATATTTGCTGACAAAAAGTTTGTCGGACGGCGCGAAGAGCGGAATAATTTTGGCTTGCGGCTTGGTGAGCGGAATAGTTTTTCATACGACGCTTGTAATGATCGGCGTGGCGGCGTTGATAAAATCTTCGGCAACCGCAATGCTCCTTTTAAAAATTTTCGGCGCGGCTTATCTTTTATTTTTGGCATTCGGAGCATTTAAATCTGCGCGGAGCGGAAAGAAAATTTCGCTGTCGAGAGCGGGCGCAAAAAGTTCTTCGGCGGCACTTTATAAGCGCGGCGTCTTAATGAACGTCCTTAATCCGAAAGTTTTATTATTCTTTTTGGCGTTCCTGCCGCAATTTGTTGACTTGTCGAGCGACGGCTCAAGTTTGCAAATTTTATTTTTGGGCGTCGTGTTCGCCGCGCAGGCTCTGATAATTTTTTCATGCGTGGCACTTTTCGCGGGGCGCGTGAGAAAATTAATTCTGCACAAAAAAAATGTCGGACAAATTTTAAATTTCACGGAAGCGGCAGTCCTTGCGATAATCGCCGTCGGGCTGATTTTGTTTTGAGTATTTTTTAAAGTCGATTTGTACGGCTCAAGTTTGCAAATTTTATTTTTGGGCGTCGTGTTTGCCGCGCAGGCACTGATAATTTTTTCATGCGTGGCACTTTTCGCGGGGCGCGTGAAAAAATTAATTCTTCACAAAAAAAATGTCGGACAAATTTTAAATTTCACGGAAGCAGCAGTCCTTACCTTAATAGCCGTCGGCTTAATCCTTTTTTAGGTTGAGAAAAATCACTTACAAAAAATTTTTGGCGTGATAAAATTTGCGGAAAATATTTTGGGAGAGGATTTTTAATGGAGAATATGTTTTGCTTTCAATGTAGCGACGCGCTCGGCGGCAAAGGTTGTACAAAGGCGGGCGTCTGCGGCAAAAAGCCCGAAGTCGCTAAGGCGCAAGATTTGCTGATTTACGTTACCAAAGGGATTTCCGCCGTCACAACGCAACTCCGCGCAGAAAATAAAGTCGTCAAGCCGCGAGTCAATAACCTTGTCACGATGAATCTTTTCACGACAATTACCAATGCCAACTTCGACCGCGCAGAAATTCTTCGCCGTGTGGAGCAGACACTCAAAACGAAGGCTAAACTTTTGGCGGCAGTCGACGAAAAAAATTTGCCCGAAGCCGCCTTGTGGACGGACGAGCAAAAAAATTTCGATTCAAAAGCCGAAGTCGTCGGGATTTTGGCGACGGCGAACGAAGATATTCGCAGTCTTCGCGAACTTATCACTTACGGCTTAAAAGGCATGGCGGCTTATCTTTATCACGCCAACGCGCTCGGCTTTGACGACGAAAAAATTTCCGCGTTCATGCAAAGCACTTTGGCAAAACTCCTTGACGATTCATTAAGCGGCAAAGATTTAACCGCGCTCGCTCTTGAGACGGGGAAATTCGGCGTGGACGTAATGGCTTTGCTCGATAAGGCGAACACCGAAACTTACGGCAACCCCGAAATTACGAAAGTCAATCTCGGCGTAAGAAAAAATCCCGCGATTCTCATCAGCGGGCACGATCTTAAAGATTTGGAACAACTTTTGGAGCAAACCGAAGGCACGGGCGTTGATGTCTATACTAATGGGGAAATGTTGCCCGCGAATTATTATCCGCAGTTTAAAAAATATTCCCATCTCGTCGGCAACTACGGCAACGCTTGGCAACTGCAACAGACGGAGTTTGAGAAATTCAACGGCGCAATTTTGCTCACGACTAACTGTCTTATGCCGCCCAAAAAATCTTATGCGGACAGAGTTTTTACAACGGGCGCGGTCGGTTTCCCGAATTGCAAACACATTGAAGAAGTCGACGGCAAAAAAGATTTCTCGCCGCTGATTGAACTTGCCAAGAAATGTCCGCCGCCTGTCGAATTGGAGACGGGAGAAATTGTCGGGGGCTTTGCTCACAATCAAGTTTTCGCGCTGGCTGATAAAATTATTGACGCGGTTAAGTCGGGCGCGATTAAAAAATTTGTCGTTATGGCAGGTTGTGACGGTCGTGCCAAATCTCGCCAATATTACACCGACTTTGCAAAGGCTCTGCCAAAAGATACCGTGATTCTTACTGCCGGCTGTGCAAAATTCAAATACATAAAGCTTCCGCTCGGAGACATCGGCGGCATTCCCCGCGTGATTGATGCCGGGCAATGTAATGATTCGTATTCGCTGGCATTAATCGCGCTTAAGCTCAAAGAAGTTTTCGGGCTCGACGACGTGAACAAATTGCCGATTGTTTATAATATTCCTGCCCATGAACAAAAAGCCGTAACGGTTTTGCTCGCACTCTTATATCTCGGCGTTAAAAATATTCATCTCGGTCCGGTTTTGCCCGCATTCCTCAGCCCGAACGTCACAAAAGTTTTGGTCGAAAATTTCGGTATCGGCGGAATTTCTACGGTTGAAAAGGATATTAAACTTATGATTGGTTGAGGTGATTTTATGAAAGAAATTAAAGTTCAAGACGCGGTCGGGCAAATTTTGTGCCACGACATTACAAAAATTGTTCGCGGCGAAATTAAAGACGCCGTTTTCAGAAAAGGACACGTCATTACGGCGGAAGACATCCCCGAACTTCTGAAACTCGGCAAGGAACATATTTTCGTCTGGGAAAATGACGAGACTAAACTTCATGAAAACGACGCCGCCGAAATTCTGCGCGGGATAACTCAAGGCGAAAATCTTTCCGCAAGCGACGTTAAGGAAGGAAAAATCGAACTCAAGGCGACTTGCGACGGAGTTTTTCACGTCAACGCCAATAAACTCAACGAAATTAACTTTGTCAATGAAATTTGTATCGCCACAGTCCAAAATAATATTCCCGTCCGCAAAAATAAAGCTGTCGCCGCAATGCGCGTGATTCCGCTCGTAATTGACAAGGAAAAAATGGTTTTCGTTCAAAAAATCGCCGAAAATGCCGCTCCGATTATGAAAATCGCTCCTTACAAAAAATTTAAAGTCGGTTTGGTCGTCACGGGCTCCGAAATTTATCATGAACGAATTAAAGACACTTTTACCCCCGTTATCGAGGCGAAACTTAAAAATTTCGGCTTAAACGTCGACGAACGAAGACTTTCCGACGATTCTAAGGCTATGACGCATGAAAAAATCACTGAATTAATCGACTTGGGTTGTGAAATGATTCTTTGTACCGGCGGAATGTCGGTAGATCCTGACGACAAAACGCCCGCCGCAATTATTTCAACCGGCGCGGACGTCGTGACTTACGGTGTGCCCGTTTTGCCCGGCGCAATGTTTATGCTCGCTTATAAAGGCGAAATTCCGATTATGGGCTTGCCGGGCTGTGTAATGTTTGCTTCAAAAACCGTTTTCGATTTGGTTTTGCCGCGAGTTTTGACGGGTGAACGCCTAAATCGCGAAATTTTTACCAAAATGGGAGTTGGAGGCTTGCTTTAAGGTGGAAGGCGTAACTTTTGAACAGGCGATTGAACTTTTGACGGCAAATATCAAAGAAATTGCCGAGACGGAAGAAATTTCGCTGATAAATTCAGTCGGACGCGTGATTTCCAAAGATTATTTCGCAAAATTCGACAATCCGCCCTTCGATCGCAGTCCGCTTGACGGTTTCGCCCTTAAATCCGAAGATACTACCACCCCGCGCAGTTTAAAAGTCATCGGCGAAGAATGCGCGGGCGATTTTTTTTCGGGCGAAATTAATTCGGGCGAATGTTTGCGAATTATGACGGGCGCGGCTATGCCTAAGGGCTCCGATTGCGTAATTCGGCAAGAAGATGTCGATTTTGACGGCGAAAATATCTTTATCACGAAAAAATTGGCTCATCACGAAAATTATTGCTTTGCAGGCGAAGATATTAAGGCAAATTCCTTGCTCGTCGCCGAAAATACAAGGTTGACGGCGGCGCATGTCGCAGTTTTGGCTAGTCAAGGCGTCGCGAACGTTAAAGTTTATCGAAAACCGCGAATTGCCGTTGCCTCGACTGGCGATGAACTCATTAATCCAGATGAAAAACTCTCCGCAGGCAAAATTTATAACAGCAATTTGTTTTTAATCGCCTCTCGGCTTATCGAAATGGGCTTTGAACCGAAAATTTTAGGGAATTTGCCCGATAATGACGCCTGCGCGGACAAAATTTTTAATCTGCGCAACGAAATTGATCTTTTGATAACGACGGGAGGCGTTTCTGTAGGCAAAAAGGATATTATGCATGACGTTGTTAAGAAAATCGGCGAAAAAATCTTTTGGCGCGTGCTGATTAAGCCCGGTGCTCCTGTTATCGGCTGGAAATGCGAAAATTTCTTGGGAATAGCACTAAGCGGCAACCCTTTTGCGGCTTACGCTACCTTTGAACTGCTCGTTCGCCCCGTTTTGGCTAAAATTTCCCGCCGCGCAGATATTTTATACAAGAAAAATCGCGGAATTTTGGCAAACGATTTCCCTAAAAAGAGTTTCGGACGCAGATTTATTCGTTCGCGAGCTGAAAACGGCAAAATTTTCTTGCCAAGCCGTCATGAATCGGGCAGTTTGTATTCGGCGGTCGGCTGCAATGCGCTTGTAGACATTCCTGCGGGCTCCGATAAACTTTCGGCGGGTTCAGAGGTTGAAATTATCGAATTATGAAAGATCAATTCAATCGAGAGATAAATTACGCCCGAATTTCGGTTACCGACCGTTGCAATTTGCGTTGCCGCTATTGTATGCCCGAATGCGGCGTAAAAAAGCTTTCTCACGCCGATATTTTGACTTTGGAAGAGATTTTGAGCGTCGCAGAAATTTTTTCGCGGCTCGGAATCAAAAAAATCAGAATCACGGGCGGCGAACCGCTTTTGAGAAGAAATTTGCCCGATTTAATCAGAAAAATTAAGGATATTCGCGGCATTGAACAGGTTACACTCACAACCAATGGCGTTTTGCTTAAAAATTTCGCGCAGGAATTAATTTCGGCAGGTTTGGACGGCATTAATCTAAGTTTAGACACTCTCAACGAAAAAACTTTCTCCGATTTGACGCGCAGAAAACTTTTTCCGCAAATTTTGGAAGGTTTTCAAGATTTAATCGGCAAAATCCCTTTAAAAATTAATTGCGTGCCCCTGCGCGGAGTAAATGACGAAGAAATTTTAAAAATCGCCGCGCTCGCCGAAAATAATTCAATCAGCGTCCGATTTATTGAGTTAATGCCGATTGGTTGCGCTTTTGAATCGGGATTGCGCGGAATTCCGACGGCTGAAATTTTTTCGACGCTTGAAAAGAATTTCGGCGAACTTATTCCGATTTACAGCAAAAATTCTCTGCAAGGTCCCGCCCAATACTTCAAAATTAAAAATTTCAGCGGGCAAATCGGCTTTATCGACGCTTTGGAGCATAAATTCTGCGGAAATTGCAACCGAATCAGATTGACGGCGGAAGGTTTTCTAAAAACCTGTTTAAGTTTCGATTCGGGGCTTGATATTAAAAATTTATTGCGTTCGGGCGATAAAAATCTTGAAGAAAGAATTCGTGAGACGATTTATCGCAAGCCGAGAGAACACAGCTGGGAATTGGGCATCAGAAATGAAAAATTGGGCATGTATCGGATTGGAGGTTGAGTTATGGGGAAAATAAATGCGATTTGTATCAGCGAAAAGCGCGGAACGGCTAAAAAATTGGTCGAAACGGCGCATTTTGTCACGGAATTTGGGATTTTAGGCGACGCGCACGCGGGCGATTGGCATCGGCAGGTTAGTTTGCTCGGTCAAGCCGAAATTGACGACTTCAAAGCACGCGGCGCGAAGGTCGAGCCCGGTTCTTTCGGAGAAAATATCATCGCCGAAGGTTTTACCTTTAAAAAATTGCCGATTGGGACGCGTTTGCAATGCGGCGACGTTTTTTTTGAGATAACGCAAATCGGCAAGGAATGTCACAGCCATTGCGCGATTTATCAGCAAATCGGCGATTGTATCATGCCCCGCGAAGGCGTTTTTGCTCGTGTTTTGCACGGCGGAACAATTTCTGTCGGCGATAATTTGGATTTCGCAGAAAAAATCCCGCTCGACGCCGCAATTATCACGGTAAGCGACAGAGGTTTTTACGGTTTGCGCGAAAATGACATCAGCGGCGATAAGTGCGAAGAAATTTTGGCGACGGCGGGCTATAAAATTCATTCGCGGACGACTTTGCCCGATGTCAAACAACTTTTGACGAAAAAATTAATCGAATTGGCTGATGTCGGCGTCGGATTGATTGTCACGACGGGCGGCACGGGCTTTTCCGTCCGCGATATTACGCCCGAAGCTACGATTGAAGTTTGTACGCGCCTCGCGCCGGGAATTGCGGAGGCTATGAGAAATTTTTCCATGCAAAAAACTCCCCGCGCCATGTTGAGCCGCGCCGCCGCAGGTATTCGCAAGCGTTCTTTGATCGTCAATCTTCCCGGCAGTCCTAAAGCTGTCGACGAGTGCTTGAACTTCGTTTTGCCGCAACTTCAACACGGAATTGACATTCTGCGCGGTGAAAATTGCGACCATTGAAAATATTGAACGTGATATTCGTTTAAAGCGCGAAAGACGCCTGCGCAAGCTCAAAAATTCCAATAAGCAATAAAAAAATCGCCCCGAATCTCCTTCGGGGCTTGTTTTTTTGTAATTATTTCGCTCTCGACAAGTCATACAGGTCACAATCGCGAACTATTATCCCGATTACGCCGGAAATGTTTACGATAAACACGTTAGACGCCATCATCAAGCCGATTGAGTCCAATGAAAAGCCAAATTGCGTCAGTAAAAGCGTCATCGTCGCGATTATCCCGCCATTTTCGCCCGGTGTCGAAATTGCGAACTGCACAGACAGGAATGCAACGATTATCAGCTGAAAAATCGTCATTTCTAAGCCCGAAAACTCCGACGCGAAGAATATATAGATGATTATTCCGATTGTTGAAGGTATCGGGCACAACGCGTGCGATAATGGGATATAAAAATCGCACAAATTTTCATTTATGCCAAATTTTTTCTTGCATATCTCAATATTTTGCGGCATTGAGGCACTTCCGCTTGATGTTGTGAAGGTAATTAAGCACGCAGGATAAATTTCGCGCAGAAAATCCCGAATTTTTACGTTATGCTTAAGAGAAATCAGCAAAAGCATTGATAAAGGGATTATTGTGAATGAAATATAGTTCGCCGCAATGATTTTCCATATTGTAAACAGCTCGTCTAGCGAATAAACCAAAATCGTCTTAACGATACTCAAAAAAATTATCAGCGGAATGATTTTCATGACGACAGATACCATTTTGAAGATAATTTGCTTGCTGTCCGCAATTATTTTCTTGAATTCACTGACTCGGTCGCCCAAAATCGTTATGCAAATGCCTGTAAGTATCGCCAAAACAACAATTTGCAGGATGTTTCCCTTCAAAAACGGCTCGATGATATTTTGCGGTATCATTAACAGAATTGAATCTAAAATTTTTGATGTTTCGTCCGAGTTTGACGCTGAAATTTGTCCGAAAAAGTTTAGTTCATGTTAACCACCTCGCCGCCATCTTACTTGACGATATAAAAAAAATCAAGTAAACTTGTAACAAAATTTTATTTTAAACGTATAAAGAATTGAAAACAGAAAGGAGCCTGATAATTATGGCAGAGGAAAAATTTTTGAAGGACGAAGTGCTGAGTGACAAGGAACTTGATAACGTGGCGGGCGGCACGAGGCTTGAAACATACGCGGACGGTGACGAACTTTACAAACGCGGACTTTTGACGGAAGATCAATCATATAGCTCCGCTCCTGTGCGCGACATGTTGCACAAAATGGGTTACACCGGCTACAAAGACAACGGCGGCATAATCAACGGCAACATTTACACCGACAAAAAAGGCAACACGATTTCTCGCGAAGATTTCTGGAAGAATTTCGACGCAGAAAACAACACAAAGATTATTCGTTAAAAATTTTGCACACACAAAGTAAAAAAGCCCTTCGGCGGTTATGTCGGAGGGCTTTTTAGGGAGTTTTACGCGATGATTTTATTTGTGCTCGGATATTTTGTAATGGGGCTGTTATATCTCGTTTTTCGATTCTTTTATCATGTTTGGTCTAAAAACAATCTCATTCCTGCGCTGAAAAACGATTTCGCAGAACTTTATGATTATGACAGAGAAATAATCTTATCCAATCCTATAAAATTCAAAATTATCGTCGTGATCGTTGCGATTTTAATTATCTCGACGCTGATGCCGCTTGAAATTGAGATTATCAGTCTTTTGGATTGCGCTTTGTCCGCGATAATATATTTTCTCATGCTGATTATCTATGCGCCAAAAAAAGAGCCGTCGAATAAGGAATTTCCGGTTGAAATTTTTGGATTTATTTATTCAATCGTGATGATGTATGGCAGTGCGGGCGAATTTGTCCTTGAATTTTTTGAAACGGTCAATTCTTTCAATGAAAACATGTGGATTTACGGTTACAGCGTTATTTTGGTCTCGTATGTTATTTGCATAGCGACATTAAGCAATTTTATGGAAAGAAATTTATCGAGATTGGAAATAATTTTCGTAGGAATGATTATGATGACAGTTTTGGAGTTTATGACGTATTACGGCGTCGGTTTTTGTGGCGGAATGGAATTTTATGACCCGCAAATATTTGAAAACAGCATTTTGGAAGGAATAATGACGATAATCAATCAAGGAATATTCATAGCGTCGCAAAGTTCAATTTTGGAGCGGTCAACGAAGGAAATATGCGGCTATATCATCTTGAATGGAACGGATGTGCTGACAGTTACGGCAGTTTTGGGCTATGTACTGCAAAAATTTATGGAAAATGACAATACAACAAAGCATAAGGAATGATAAAGCGAAATTTTTTCGGTTTGTCGGAGTTTTTTTTTGACAATCCAAACATTCCTGCTAAAATTCAAACCAAAAATAAAGAAAGGCGGTTAGTTTTTATGATTAAAGATTTAACTCGAAGAGATTTTATCAAAAATTCCGCGCTGGGCTTTTTGGCAGTCAATACGGTTGGAATTTTGCCGGAAAAAGTTTTTGCGGCGGATAATTGCACGGTAAAGACTCGTTACGGCAAATTCAACGGTTTTTTGGACGAAAACGGCGTGAAAACATGGCTCGGTATCCCATTTGCCCAACCTCCGGTCGGAAAATTGCGCTGGCAAGCTCCTCAATCGTTAAAACCGTCAAATAAATCTTTCGACGCGAAAAAATTCGGCTATGCGGCTGTTCAAAACACTGATCCGACATAAGATGCCTCTGCATACGCCATGCAAAGCGAAGATTGCTTGACGCTGAACATTTGGAGACGCGGAAAAGGTAAAAATTTGCCCGTTATGGTTTTTATTCACGGCGGCGGCTTCAGCGTCGGCGGTTCAATCGAATCGACCTACAACGGAACGAATTTTGCGGCGAAAAATGATGTTGTTCTCGTCACAATTAACTATCGGCTTAATGTTTTCGGCTTTATGAACTTCGCAAGCATTGATTCTGCCTTCGCGGACACGGGTTATCTCGGAATTAAAGATCAAATCGCGGCTTTGCAGTGGATTAAGGAAAATATCAGTGAATTTGGCGGAAATCCCGATAACGTTACGATTTTTGGACAAAGTGCGGGCTCAACTTCGGTTATGTTGCTGACAATTACTCCTGCGGCTAAAAATTTGTTCCAAAAAGCAATTCCGCAGTCCGGGCATTTAGGTCTTTACAATACTCCCGAAGAATCCGCCAAAGTTGCCCAAATTTTTATGGAAATTAGCGGCGCAAAGACGATTGGCGAGCTTATGAAGAAATCTTCTGCCGAACTCATAAATATTTACGAAAAAGTTAGTCCCGGTGGTCTTGTTGAAAAGCCAAATGAGTATTTGCCGACTTGCGACGGAAAATTTTTACCGAAAAATCCTTTCAAGGCATTAAAAGACGGCGCGGCTCGCGGAATTAAACTTTTGACGGGTAATGTTGCCGATGAATGGTGTTTTTGGTTGCAGTTTGATGAAAATTTCTTTAAAACATATCGAGCCAATAACGAAAATTTTTCTCCGATTATTTCAAAGTACAAATTGCAGACAACAGAGGAAATTTATCGAGCATGGCTTGAAAATCGCCGCGACACAGAAGAAAATTTTGCAGATTTTGCAACGCAGATTGATTGGCGCGTCGGACAAGAATTGGCGGCGGAATATCAGTCAAAATTCGATGATGTGTACTGTTATCTGTTCACAGAGCGAGTAAATGATAAATTTCGGGCTTGTCATGATAGCGATTTGCCGTATGTGTTCAATATTTCCGATGAATTTTCACCGAATCAAAACCTTGTAAGGGCGATTCAAGCGGCGTGGACGAATTTTGCGGCTACCGGCAACCCCAACAATGAATTTATTCCGCACTGGGAGAAATATTCAGCCAAAAATCGCCAAACTATGGAATTGAACTCTAAAAACTGCGTCTGCCAAAAAGATTTGAACACTCAAAACCTAAATTCTTTGCGCTACGTCTACGAAAACTAAAAATCGTCTCGACAAGCTAAAAAAGCCCTTCGGTGCGAATTCTGAGGGCTTTTTTACTATAAAATTTTGATTGACAGTTCATTTTTTTTTTATAATATCCTATCCCAAAAAATCTTAAAATCGAGGTGTTTCTTATGAAAAATGTTTTGACTATGCTGTTCTCGTTGGTAATTGCGCTGTGTATTGTCGTTTTTACCGACATTTCTGAAGGCGAGACGGCGGCGCGGCACAGTAACTTCAAAAAGTTAGCGAATCAATTCTACGAAGTGACTTATGACGACTACAAAACCGATTTCGACATGAAAAAGCTGTCGGACAAAGGCTTCAGCAATGTAACTTTCTTGGGCGGGTGCTCTGCGGCTAAACAAGGACAATTTTTGGGTCGAAATCTCGACTTTATCGCGGGCGATGCGGCAGAAATGGTGGTAAGAACGACAAATAAGAACAGTCGCTACGCTACAATCGGAATGTTCGGCGGAATGTTGTGGCTCAACAGCGAAATGATGGACGCGGGACTTAAAGACGCTGATGTTATCGAGTTTATTCCGCATTTTATCGTTGACGGCATGAACGAAAAGGGAGTTGCGATTGAATTTAACGTCGTCAATACGCTCGACACAGGCGCGGGCTTTACTTTGCACACGAATAAAGGCAAAAAAGAGGTTCCGCAGTATTTTTTACCGAGATATTTGCTTGACAGAGCGGCGAGCGCGGACGAAGCCATTGAAATTTTGAAAAATATCGACGTTGTGTCTCCTAATCCAGATATTGGCGGCATTAAAGCTGATAATTATGAGTTGCACTTTCTGATTTGCGATAAAGATAAGAGTTACGTCGTAGAATTGGACAACAGCAAGCCCGAAGGCGAAAAAATGATTGTTATGCCCGGTGAAAACATCTCTACGAACTACTATTTGCACCTTGCCGACTATGAAAAAGGCATTTATCCCGATTATTCGGAGGGCGTGGAGCGTTATCGTCGTCTGAAAGACAATTTGGATACTGTTAATTCGGTAGAAACAATGAAAAAGCTGATGCAAATGGTAAAATACACGAATACGAACCGACTTGACGGCGAATTTGCGCCGGGAGCGAATTTTGACAACCCGTATACATGTTTTTCAGAGCAATTTTCAAGCGGAGACAATCCGATACACTATAATAATTACAGAGAGCACCTTCCTGAGATAACGGAGCTTATGCGCCAGAAAGAATCAATGCTTAAAAAGATTTTGAAGGATCCTAAGTTGGAAAATCCGTATAATCTTTGGGTAACGTCGCACAATACGGTTTACGACCTGAAAAATAAGAAGATGACCGTTGCGATTTATGAGCGTTTTAATAAGTATTACAATTATTCGCTGTAAATCGTCTCGTCAAGTAAAAAATCCCTTCGGCGAGTGTCGGAGGGTTTTTTCTTTGATGTAAAAAATTTTTTCAAAAGTCTCTGATAGGATTGAGTTTGGAGCGTATATCATGATAAAATAAGTTTGCAAAGGGGACAGCCGCCCCAATCTTACTTGTTTTCTAAAATTTTTGGAGGTGTATTTTCATGAAGAAAAAATTTATCCAACTGATGTTGTTCGCGCTGGTCATAATGACGGCAAGCACGGTATTTGCCGCCAAAAAGTCGCCGGAAGAGATTCGTGCAAAACTGGACGAGATGAGCGAACAAGTTTTGGAGCGCATGTACGAAAAATATCCGTCATCGGAGAAAGCAGTACAACTTTCCTATGCTTACTGCACAATCAGTGCTTCAAGTGTCAAATGGGGCTTTTATGGCGACGATCATGGGCGCGGAGTTGCCGTCAACAAGCAGACTGACGAAAGAATTTATATGAAGATGAAGGAAATGAGTCTCGGTATAAATTTTGGCGCGAAAGAATACGATTTGCTTTTCGTCATTGTTAATAAAGAGGCTTGGGACAGATTTATTTCCGGAAATATAAAATTTGGCTCGGAAGTTTCCGCGCAGGCGTCCGACGGCGTGAACGGCGACACATTTACGAACGCTGCCATTGTTGCAAACGGCGTTTGGGTTTATCAACTCGACAAAAAAGGTTTGGCAGTCGAATTTTCATTGAAAGGCGCGAGAATTTCTCCATATCGCACGCTGAACTAAAAATGTTTTATTAAAAGGTCGTGTGTTTTTATGATTAAAGATTTAACGCGCAGAGATTTTATCAAAAGTGCGGCAGTGGGATTAGTTTCAGTCAATACGATTGGAATTTTGCCTGACGAAAAAGTTTTTGCTTCCGATAATTGCACTGTTAAAACTCTTTACGGCAAATTCAACGGCTTTGTGGACGAAAAAGGAGTAAAAACGTGGCTCGGCATTCCCTATGCTCAACCGCCCGTAAAAAATTTGCGCTGGCGTGCTCCCGAACCGCTGAAACCGTCCAATAAGACTTTCGACGCGAAAAAATATGGTTTTACAGCTATGCAAACTGTTGACGAGAAAGAAACTGCCTCTTTAAATCCGCAAAGCGAAGATTGTCTGACGCTGAACATTTGGAGACGCGGCGAAAAGAAAAATTTGCCCGTAATGGTATTTATACCGGGCGGCGGCTTTCAAACAGGCGGAAACAGTGACATACGCTATCGCGGAACGAATTTTGCGGCGGCAAATAATGTTGTTCTCGTCACGATTAACTATCGGCTGAACGTTTTCGGTTTTTTGAACCTCGCCGACATTGATTATTCATTTGAAGACAGCGGTTATCTCGGAATTAAAGATCAAGTTGCGGCTTTGAAGTGGGTTAAGGAAAATATCGCGGAATTCGGCGGAAATCCCGATAACGTTACGATTTTTGGACAAAGTGCGGGCTCGACTTCAGTAATGTTGCTGACAATTACTCCTTATGCAAAAAATCTCTTCCAAAAAGCAATTCCACAGTCCGGGCATTTAGGTCTTTACAATACTCCCGAAGAATCCGCCAAAGTTGCCCAAATTTTTATGGAAATTAGCGGCGCAAAGACGATTGGCGAGCTTATGAAGAAATCTTCTGCCGAACTCATAAATATTTACGAAAAAGTTAATGGTCTTAATCCTGAAGAATCGCTCATGAATTATTTTCCAACTTGCGACGGGAAATTTTTGCCGAGAGAGCCTTTCAAGGCATTAAAAGACGGCGGTGCCCGCGAAATTAAATTTTTGACAGGCACGACTTCAGATGAATGGTGTTTTTGGCTGTTGTTCACGAGTCCTAAATTTTTTGATATTCTCCGAGCAAATTCGCGATTCGTCCTGACGAAATACACCGGAACGGCTACTCCTGAGGAAGTTTATCGCAAATGGCTTGAAAATCGCCCAGACACCGAAGAAAATTACATTAATTTTGCAAACAATGTGGATTGGCGCGTCGGACAAGAATTGGCGGCGGAATATCAATCGGAATTTAATGATGTGTACTATTATTTGTTCACCGAGCAGTCGCCGATTGAAAATTTGCGCGCTTATCACGGAATTGATTTGGTTTACACTTTTAATTTGCCTGACAAGAATTATAATCCGAATCCTGCGCCGAATCTCGTTAAGCAAGTTCAAGCGGCGTGGACGAATTTTGCGGCGACGGGCAGCCCCGACAATGAATTTATTCCGCATTGGGAAAAATATTCCGCCGAAAATCGTCGGACAATGGAATTAAACTCGAAATGCTGTATCTGCCACAAAGATTTGAACACTCAAAATCTAAATTCCTTGCGTTACATCTACGAAGATACCTAAACAGGAGATGATTTTTTTTGTCAAAAGAACCAACCCGCCGTGAATTCATCAAGACGACCTCATTGGCGGTTTTGGCGATGGGCATGGTCGAAAGCGGCACCGGATTTATCGACCTGCTCTATCTCGGCGGACACCAAGTCATTTCCAACCGGACGGTAGAAGAACTTACAGAAATCACCTGCAAGGTTAATGCGAACGGTTTGACAATGCACATGGAATCATGGAAATTGCAGTCACGGGCTTTTATCAACCTGAACATACAAAAGCTTGATGGACGGAAGAACTTATCGCTCGTGAGCAAGCCCTTCAATCTTTGACAATCAATGTCGCAAAGCAAATATTTCTTGAAAACGAACGCGGCAGTATCCGCACAGACAAATACGCGGATTTTCTCCTTGTCAACAAAGACGTATTGTCTTGTCCCGTTACGGAAATTCACACTGCAAAACCTGCGGCGACATATTTTGAAGGCAAGAAGGTTTTCTCCATGTAAAAAAAATAAGTATTGAGGTGATTTTTTAAATGAAAATATTTCCTGCCATAATTTTAGCGGCGGCATTGCTTTTTTCGGGTTGCGGCGGCGAAGAAGAACAAGAAATGAGTTTAGAAGACTTCCCGACAAGAGTTAAGGCGATTAAAGTGTTGACAACCGACGCGCCGTTGACTTTATCGTACAGCGGACAAGTCGTAGACCGCGATGAAATGAAAGTTCAATCAAAAGTCAGCGGCTCCGTTGTGGAAAAATACGTTAGAGGCGGGCAAGAAGTCGTCGAAGGGCAAATTTTATTCAAAATCGACGACCGCCAATATCAATCGGCAGTTTTGCAGGCTGAAGCCAATCTTGCGCAGTCTAAAACAAATTTATCCAAGGAACGTGTCGACCTTCAACGCTATGAAGAACTTTGGCAATCAAATGCAATCTCAGAGCAGACACTTGCAAATCAACGCGCCATAGTCGAATCGCAAGAAGAGGAAATTGCCGCTCAGGAAGCTTTGTTGCAAAAGGCAAAGGACGATTTGGCTGATACGATTGTTTATGCGCCGATGAGCGGCAGGCTCGGCATTGATGATGTACCTGTCGGGACTCTTTCAACTGCCGGAAATACACCGCTGGCGACAATCGGCATCGTTGACCCGGTGTTTGTACAATTTGCCGTCTCCGAACAAGAATATCTGCGACTTGCGCGACATGAAGAAAATCCGAACGCGCATTTTAAAATCTCTCTGACGCTCGCGGACGGTTCAAGCTATCCTTATTACGGAGAATTTGCCGAATATGATCGAACGCTCGGCAATGAAACCGGAACGCTGACAATTCGCACGATTTTTAAAAATCCCGATGCCTTGCTTGTTCCCGGCATGTATGCCCGTGTCGAAATTGACGGCTTAAGAATTCCAAACGCAATGCTCGTTCCCGAACGCGCCCTTCAACAGCTTTTGGGCGAAACTTTGGTTATCGTCGCGCAGTCTGACAATACCTCTGCCGTCCGAAAAATTACGCTCGGCGAAAAAATCGGCTCGTATTATATCGTAAAAAGCGGCTTGAAGGCTGATGATTGGGTTATCGTCGAAGGCTTGACAAATTTGCGCGACGGAATGCCTTTGGAAGTGACGCAAGTCACGGCAAAAGATATGGGATTTTCCTTCACGCCCAGCGAAAAAATTTTTGACGCCGAAAAAAACGCGACTAATTGAGGTGGCTGAAAATGGCAAAATTTTTTATTCACAGACCGATTTTCGCCATCGTCATAGCGATTATAATCAGCCTTATCGGAATAATTGCGGGACTTAATACGCCAATCGCTCAATACCCGAATATTTCTCCGCCTACAATCAATGTCACTGCCGACTACTCCGGCGCAAATGCCACAGTCGTTAATCAAGCTGTCGCGCAGGTTATAGAAAATCGTGTCAACGGCACGCAAGGCATGGACTACATGACTTCCGATTCCAATGATGACGGGAGTTATTCGCTGAATGTTTTCTTTGAAGTGGGCACGGATGGCGATATGGACTCGGTTAAAGTTCAAAATAATGTTGCCTCCGCCAATTCAAACTTGCCCGAAACTGTCATTGCCAACGGCGTGACGACTTCCAAGTCTTCGCAGGATATGGCAATGATTTTTGCTTTTTACTGCGACAACGGGCTTTATGATACGGCATTCATAAAAAATTATGCGGACATTTACATTGCGGACGATTTGAAACGCGTTAAGGGCGTCGGTAAAGTTCAAGTGTTAAGCGCGGATTATGCTTTGCGCGTGTGGATTAATCCCGAAAAGCTAGCGAACTTCGGCTTGACTGTCGCCGACGTTCAAAGCGCAATTAAAACGCAAAATGCACAGGCGGCGGCAGGTTCAATCGGCAAATTACCCGTCGCTCAAGGTCAAGAAAAAGAATACACGGGACAAATTCAAGGCAGATTGGAAACTCCCGAACAATTCGAGAATATTATTTTGAAAACAGGAGACGCGGGCGCGTTTGTGCTCCTAAAAGATGTCGCTCGTGTCGAAATCGGGCAGCTGTCGAATACTTACATAGGAAAATTCAACGGATATACTTCCGTACCGTTCATAATCAACTTAACCAGCGACGCCAATGCTCTTGAAACAATCGGCGAAGTCAAACAAATACTTAAAGCGGCAGAAAAAAATTTGCCCGAAGGAATCAAGTACGGGCAAGTTTTGGACAACACGGAATTTATCAAAGCGTCCATTAACGAAGTCGCGCACACATTTTTTGAGGCGTTGGTTTTGGTCGTTTTGGTTATTTTTATTTTCCTGCAGAGTTTTCGCGCCACAATTATTCCGCTTTTGGCTGTTCCCGTTTCATTGCTCGGAACTTTCGCGGCGTTCACAGTTCTCGGTTTCACGATTAACACGCTGACTTTGTTTGCAATGGTTTTGGCAATAGGTTTGGTCGTTGACGACGCGATTGTCGTTATCGAGAACGTCGAACAGCACATGGAACGCGGCTTAAATCCCGTCGAGGCAACTGAAGTAGCAATGGCGGAAGTTCAAGGACCTGTCGTGGCGATAGCTTTTGTTTTGTCGGCAGTTTTTATCCCGATAGCGTTTTTGGGCGGCATGACGGGCATTTTGTATCGGCAATTCGCGCTGACAATCGCTGTTTCAATGGGTTTGAGTGCTTTTGTCGCCTTAACTTTGACGCCCGCACTCTGCGCAATGATTTTAAAGCCGCACGAACACGGCAAGAAAAATTTCTTCAGTAAATTCTTCGACGCCTTCAATAACTGGTTTGAACGCACAAAAAATTCTTACGTCGGCATTGTCGCGAAAGTTATTTCGGGTACAAAGCTTGCAATCGTCTTTATGTTGATTGTCTGCGGCTTGACGGGGCTGCTTTTTAAAATTTTGCCGTCAACTTTTGTTCCCGACGAGGATCAAGGTTATTTTGTGGCGGCAGTTATGATGCCGGAAGGAACTTCGCTTAACAGAACTTCAATGACGACAGATAAAGTTGCCGCTGCCGTTCGCGAAAACGTCCCCGGCGTCAAAGATGTTATTTCGGTTGCAGGGAACGATATACTTTCGGGCGGCGCGAAGTCTTCGGCGGCTACTTTGTTCGTAAGTATGTATAATTGGGCAGACCGAAAAGAGTTTGAAAAATCGGTAACCGCCGCGATTTACAATGTCTTTATGGTAGGCAACGGCGTAGCTCCTGAAGGTTTTGTCGCGGGCTTTAATCCGCCTTCATTACCCGGTTTGGGGCAAGTCGGCGGCTTAACCATGCAACTTATCGATTTGGAAAGCCATTCCGACAGCGATTTATCCGAAATCACAGATAAAATTGTTCAAGCGGCTAATACACGCCCCGAACTTCAAGGCGTAGATACAACTTTCAGCGTGACTTCGCCCAGTTACAAGTATGAACTTGATCAGAAAAAAATTGAAATGCTAGGCGTCAATCTTGCTGACGTTTACAGCGCGTTGCAGGTTAATTTCGGCGGCATGCCCGTTGATGACTACGACAGATTCGGGCGGACTTATAAAGTTGTCATGCAGTCGGACGTTTATTTCCGCAGTGAAGTCGATATGTTGAAATTTATGTTCGTCAAAGGTTCAAACGGGCAATTTGTGCCGCTCGACACGTTAATCAGCTATAAATTGAACACGGGCACGACGCAAGTCACTCGTTTTAACGGAAAACGCTCCGTTTTAATTCAAGCTCAACCTGCGGACGGCTACTCTTCGGGGCAAGCAATGACTGCCTTAACAAATGTCGTAAATGAAATTGCTCCGACAGGTTTTGCTGTCGAATGGTCGGGACAATCTCGCGAAGAACAAAAAGCATCGGGTTCGACGGGACAAGTTATGGCGTTGGCATTGGTTTTCGTATTTTTATGTCTTGCCGCGCTCTATGAGAGTTGGAGCGTGCCTTTTTCCGTTTTGATGACGGTTCCGACGGGAATTTTCGGCGCATTGCTCTCCGAGTTCGTTTTAAATTACTACACGAACACTTTCGGCGTAGGCAATCCCGGTTTTCAGAACAGCATTTATATGCAAATCGGCGTCATAATGATCATGGGGCTCGCAGCAAAAAATGCTATCTTGATTGTCGAATTTGCCAAAGTTCGCACTGATAAGGGCATGGAAGCGGTTAAAGCGTCTCTTGAATCGGCGGGCTTGCGCCTTCGCCCGATTTTAATGACGAGTTTTGCTTTTATAATCGGTTGTCTGCCTTTGGCAACGGCTTCGGGCGCAGGCTCGGCGGCTCGTAATTCTATGGGCGTTGCGGTTGTCGGCGGGATGACCGTCGCAACCTTTCTCGGTATATTTTTAATTCCTGTCTTCTTCGTTGTCGTTCAAAATATTGTTCATAAAATCTTCGGCAAAGATAAATCCGCTCAAAATTAAAGCCGTAATAGGTTTTTCGTTGCCAAAGAAAATTTTTTCTGCTAAACTCTGTAATGAAAAGGAACTTGACGGCGTAGCGGGCGGCACAAGGCTTGAAACATACGCTGACGGCGAAGAGCTTTACAAACGCGGACTTTTGACGGAAGATCAATCATATAGCTCCGCTCCTGTGCGCGACATGTTGCACAAAATGGGTTACACCGGCTACAAAGACAACGGCGGCATAATCAACGGCAACATTTACACCGACAAAAGCGGTAACACTGTTTCTCGCGAAGATTTCCGGAAAAATTTCGATGCAGAAAACGGAACCAAAATCATTCGCTGATAATTTACAGCAATAAATGCTAAAAAAATCCCTTCGGCAACTATGTCGTAAGGGTTTTTTTGTGTTAAAATATATTCAAATTTGTATGAAGGAGGATTCTGATTTTGGATTTCAAAAATTTATCGCTGTTGATAATCGCGGGCGGAAAAAGTTCGCGTCTCGGAACCGATAAACGATTTGTCGAAGTCGGCGGCATCGGAATGTTGGAAAATATTTTGCGAAAAGCTTCCGCATTTGATTTTGCTGAAAAATTTTTATGCGTCGAAGAAAATTTACCTTCGCTGAAGATTTTGTCGGAGAAATACGGCGCGAAAATGCTAATCGACGAGATAAAAGATGCGGGCGCGTTATCGGGCATTGCAAACGGGCTAAAAAACATAAAAACAGAGTGGGCATTGGCAATTTCAGCCGACATGCCGTTTTTTGACTTTGAAATTTTAAAGCCGATGATGAAATTTTCTTCCGCGCAGGCGATAATCCCTGAAGTCGACAGGCGGCGTCAAATGTTGGCGGCATTTTACAGAAAAAATCTTGCCGAAATGTTTTTAAGCGAACTTTTAAGCGGACAGCGAAAAATTTTTTCGGCGGTAAAGAAAATTCCGCATGAGATCGTGGAAATTTCAAGTGAAGAATGCTTTTTCAACGTCAATACCCGCGCAGATTTATGTTTGGCACGCGGACGAGCCGAAAATCTCTATCGGACGCCGATAATTTCAATCGTCGCGCCTTCATCGGGCACGGGCAAGACAACTTTTATAGAAAAAATTGTCAAAATCTTTTCCGTGCAAGGAATTTCTGTCGGAGTAATAAAAAGTGACGCGCATGGGTTCAATATCGACGTTGAAGGCAAGGATTCTTGGAAATTTCAATCGGCAGGCGCAAAAAGCGTTGCGGTTGTCTCGCCGAGCGGCTATTTTTTGATAGAAAAGACAATGGAGCGCGAAAATTTCTTAAAAATCGCGGAGAAAATGAATGTCGATCTGATTTTGACGGAGAGCCGCACACACGGAACATTTCCTGCCATTTCGTTATGGCGCGGTAATGGAGAAGTGATTAGAGATGAAAAAATAGCCGCGATTTTCACGAGCGAGCCGCAAAAATC
Source organism: uncultured Selenomonadales bacterium (assembly GCA_937877655.1). GTDB lineage: Bacteria > Bacillota > Negativicutes > Selenomonadales > Selenomonadaceae > Quinella. The sequence goes on along the minus strand of CALFJC010000063.1, from coordinate 60,610 downwards.
CGATGAAATTTATCAATTCGATATAAATGACATGGTTTCAGCCGAAAAAATTTGCAAATTCCTTGCGAGAATTTAAAAAGGTGGATAACTAATTATGAATAATGAAATTTTTTACAGAGAAATTCTTAGCGGAATATCAAACGGCGTGATTTATCTCCAAAAAGGTAAAATATTGTATGTAAATCCTGCGGCGACTGAAATTCTCGGCAAAAATGAATCAGAATTGGTCAATAAACCTCTTGCGGAATGTTTTTTTGAGTACAGCGAGAATGACGACTTCAATCAAATTATTTTGGAAGTTATTTACGATTCGAGCCGCAGATATGAAAAAATCGTTCAATATTTTACCGGCACGGAGATAAAACACATTCATATACTCACTTCGTCGTTGAAATTTGATAATGAACCGCTCGGAATAATCGTTTTGTTTGATGATATAACGGAATTGATGAAACTTCGCGGCGCGGCACTTGATTTGGAAAAAATAAAGGCGATAAATCTTCAACTCAGCGAATCGCGGGATTTTTACAAACGAAATTCTGAAACGGACAAACTCACGGGTCTTTTGAACAAAATAACCTTTGAAAACAGATGCAACGAATACATTCAGAGCCTTTCTGAAGGAAAAAATGCGGCAATGTTCGTGATTGACTTGGATAATTTCAAAAAAGCGAACGATACACGCGGACATCAATTCGGAGACTTAATTTTAAGGCGATTTGCGGATGAACTTCGCGAAATTTTTGATACGGACAGCATAATCGGGCGATTTGGCGGAGATGAGTTTGTTATTCTGCTTAAAAATGTTCCCGACAATGATTTTGTGACTGAAAAAGCGCGGACGGTAATAAAAGCGGCGCAAAATTTATATTCGGACAAAGATTTGAGGATTTCGGCGAGTATTGGTATTAAAATATTCAGCGGCACGGAAAAAAATTACTCAAAAATCTTTGAAACGGCGGATAAATCGGTTTACGTGGTTAAAACTCAAGGACGAAACGGATTCAGCGTTAATGAGACGGCAAAACAGAGCTAATCAGCAAAAAAAAAGTTCACGAGCGATAAAAATCAGCTTGTGAACTTTTTTTATGAGTAATTTTGAGTTAAAAACGGTTTTGAACTACTCAATGTTGCAAATTTCGCGCCCGCAATTCTCGCATTGAATTTCGCGCTTTAAAAAGTCAATGTCACGAATAAAAATCAGCCCGTCGCGCATTTCAATTACATTTTGCCGCCGCAAATCGCTTAACATGCGGTTTAAACTCTCTCTGGCGGTTGCGGAGTAGTTTGCAAGCTCCTGATTCGTCAAAGGAACGGTAATTAAAATGCCGTTATCGACTTCCTGCCCGTAACTGTTGGCAAAACGAATCAAAGTGGAGTAAATCGCGCCCTTTTTTCCGTATAAAACCAAATCGCGGAACTTTGAGTGTTGTTTTCGCATGTGAATGCTTAAAATTTTCAGCAGAGCGATGGCAAACGCGGGTTTTTTCTCCAAATAGCTGTGCAAAGTGGGAAATTCTATTGCATAAACTTCAGAATCGCTTTGAGCAATGGCGTTGAAGATATAAACGGGATTTTCTTCGTAAAGCGGGAGCTCGCCGATGATACTTCCGCGAGTCGCCAACCTTAGCGACAAAACTCGTCCGCTTTCGGCAAATTTCGTGATAAAAATTTGACCGCTCCGCACAAAGTAAAAATATTTTGCGTGATCTCCTTCGTGAAAAAGGTATTCGCCGCTTTTGAGTTCAACAATCTTGCCGGGTATCTCATAGAACTGTCGAATCATCGAATCCATTAAAATTGCGCCTCCAAAAAATTCCTACTAGTTCCTGATTCCTCATTCCTAACCGCATTTTATACCTGTGATTTTGGCAAGCAGTGTGATTCTTATCACTTACACGGGAAAAAATTTTTTTTATACTTGGGGGAAAAAATGAAGGAGTGATTTGAATGGCAGAGGATGTTTTGAAGTCGCTGGGCGAAAACCCGACGCGGAAGCAGATTTTGGCGAAATGGGATCCCGAAAACGAGGCGTTCTGGAAAAAATTTGGGGAGAAAATCGCGAAACAAAATCTTTACACGTCAACATGGGCTCTGACGCTGTCATTTGTGGTTTGGACGCTTTGGGCGACAATCGCGGCGCAGTTAAATCAAATCGGATTCAATTTTTCGCAGGCGGAAATATTTACGTTGGCATCATTGCCGGGCTTGGTCGGCGCGACGTGCAGATTATTTTATACATACATGCCGGGGCTTTTGGGCGGAAAAAATTGGACATTATTTTCGACAGCACTTTTACTTTTGCCGATAATCGGGCTCGGCACGGCGTTGCAAGACACTTCGACGACTTACGACGAACTTTTTATGTTGGTTGCGCTGATAGGAATAGCGGGCGGCAATTTTTCTTCGTCAATGGCGAATATCGGGTTCTTTTTTCCGAAAAAAAATAAAGGATTGGCGTTGGGAATCAATGCGGGCGTAGGAAATTTGGGCGTCTCGCTGATTTATTTGACGGCTCCGATATTATTGGGCATGAGTTTCGGCGGATTGTTCGGAGATCCGCTGATAAACGTAAAAACAGGCGCGGAAGTGTATATTCAATCGGTTTGCTACGCATGGGCGGTTCCGACGGTCTTAACGCTCGTTTTAATTTGGATTTTCATGGACAATTTGCCTTTACCGCGTCAAAGTCCAAAAAGTATTCTGTCGATTTTCGGCAACAAGCACACATGGCTGATGACTTGGATTTACACTTGCGGCTTCGGACAATTTATCGGATATTCGGCGGCGTTGATGTTGCTTTTGAACAATGAATTTCCAGAAGTCAGCATGGCATGGGGAGCATTTCTCGGACCGTTTATCGGCGCGGGCATGAGACCGGTTGGCGGCTGGCTTGCAGACAAATTTAACAGCGGCTCGAAGGTAACTTTTTATTCATTGCTGTTAATGCTTGCGTCAATCGGAATTGTTTTGGTCGGCTTGCAGGCGCACAGCTTTGTAATGTTCTTTGCGGCGTTTTTATTGCTGTTTTTGACGACGGGCTTTGTAAACGGCGCGTCCTTCCGCATGATTCCTTACATTTTTAACAATCCGTTCCATTCCTCGTTGGTTACGGGTTTCACGGCGGCGATTGCGGCTTACGGCGCGTTCCTTATCCCGAAAATTTTCGGCTGGTCTTACTCGAATTTTGAAATTGTCACGCCTGCTTTCTATGTTTTGATAGCTTTCACGGTCATAACGCTGATTATCACATGGATTTTCTATGCTCGTCCGAATTCGGGCATAAAATGCTGAAAAAAAATCTCTCTCGCATAAAAAAATCCCCGCCGCGATTGACGGGGAAATTTTTTTTTACTTGATGCTCATGATAAGTTGTCGGAGCTTTGAATCGTCAATGATTTTATCGAAACAAATTTTTGCGAGATAATCTGCCGTGCCCGTCGTACTCAAAACGTCGTGATACATGCGCGAAACTTTTTTATCAATCAGATTATCGGTGCGGCGGTCGTAAACGATTAACTCTGCGCGGGCTGAACTGTGCAGATAAGTTTCGCCGAAACCGGAAAAATTACTTACATGTTGGCTGTAAGTCAAAAGAACGGGGCAAACGATAATATCGGCGTCGAGATTTTCGGCGAGCGGTCTCATTGCGTCTGAAAGGCGGGCTTTTTTATTTTCGGCGCGCATTTTTTGCCAAATGTCGTTGAGAGCCTGCGCGGATTTTTCGGGCGAAAGATAATCTGCGACTTGCAGAGTTTTATTCATGGGAATGTGAACGGCTCGCGCAATTTTCATTTCAAGTTCCGCGCAGGTTTCGACATCGGGAACGGAACTTTTAAAAATTATGGGCAGGCGGGCAATTCTTACGGGATTTTTTTCTGCCGCCGCGCAGGTCGTTGTAAAAATCATTAAAATTATAAGTGCAGATAAAAATTTCTTCAAACGAAGTCACTCCTTAAAAAAATCTGTCGAGGAAAGATTTTTTCTGAGCCTTTTTGGGTTCGGCGGCGGGTTTCGGAGCACTTTTCTTTTCTTCGACGGGCGGCGGCGCGGAATTGGCGGCGGCAATATTGAAAAGTGCGGTCGCAATGTAATTAATCTTGTCAAATTCCTGCTCGACGTCCTCAATGTTATGATTTTCGCTCTTGTTGACTTCCTCAATCGCTATCGAAAAAATTTCTTTGGAAATGGCGTCGTTTTGGGCGTCATTCATGGAAGGAATTTTGCGGAAATGTTCTTTCAAGCAATCATTGCGCAATTCCTTCGTGACAATGTAGCGGCGAACTTCGCCATAAACTTTTTCGATTTGATTTTTTGCGTCGGAAAGAAGTTTTCTGGCTTGATTGAGCAAAAAATCTTCGTCCGCCTTGCCGAGTTGCAGATTTTTTAAATGTTTCTCGAACTCAATGATGGTAACGCCGATAACTTGATAACTGCTCTTCTCCGCCTTCTCCAGAAATTTAATTTTGTAAATCGAACGCTTAGTGCCTCTGCCGACAGCTTTTTCATTGACAAAATCCAAGAGCGTCCGATTTGTCGGCACGAGTTTTTCAATCGTAAGATTAATGGGCTTTAAAATACGCTTGATGTCCTTTTCTAACACGTTGTCAACTCCTTTTTAAGAAATTGTGGGGATAATTCCTTTGCCGACAGCTTTTTCATTGACAAAATACAACAGCGTCCGATTTATCGGCAAAAATTTTTCAATCGTGAGATTAACGGGCTTTAAAATGCGCTTGATGTCTTTTTCTGACACGTTGTCAACTCCTTTTTAAGAAATTGTGGGGATAATTCCTTTGCCGACAGCTTTTTCATTGACAAAATACAACAGCGTCCGATTTATCGGCAAAAATTTTTCAATCGTGAGATTAACGGGCTTTAAAATGCGCTTGATGTCTTTTTCTGACACGTTGTCAACTCCTTTTTAAGAAATTGTGGGGATAATGCCTTCGCCGGCGAGCATCCACATTAAGGGATCCAAAACTCTGTGCGGACGAACTCTGGCAAGGCGTTTATGAATATCGGGCGGTCTGCCGAAACTTGAGACGCCGAAAACTCTGACGTCCTTAAAATTTGCGTCTATTGCTCCGAGAAAAGCCGTTTCGCCCTGCCGCGTGAGCCAATCGCGAATTTCCAAATCAACCATTTTGCTGTCCGCCTCAACAAAGCCCTGATTTTTTATGTGCGGACTTTCTTTTAAAATGGCGGCGTCGGAACTGAAACCGTTAAGCATTTCGGTAAGGGCGTCGAGTTTTGTAATGACGACGGCGGCGCGGCGGTCAATCTTTTTGCCGGGCGGAATGTTGCAATTTCGTCTGATATAATTCGACAGCGAATTAACCATATTAACCATATTGGCGGGTGCGCTCGTCTGTCGTTCGGTTGCCATTGACGCGTTGAGAGTTTCAAAACGAATTTCACTGCGAACACTCGACAGCAAAAGCGGATCAAACATAATCAAGAGCATTCTCGCGCCCGAAAGATACAAACTGATTTTTGAATCAAGCGGCGTATAATCTATGTGTTCGCAGTCTTCGCCCGCGCCGTCGTAAATTGTCAGCGCGTAAGTCGGAATTTTTTCGCCTTTTTTTGAGTTATCGAGGATTGTCCAAAGTTGCGGCTTGGGAGAGATGCCCGCCTGTGTTCCTTCCAAACAATGCCGCGCCTCGTAAACATTTTGTTCATTTATCAGAGCGCGTTGCGTTGTTTCAACGTCCATTGCCTGCAAAACCCACGGCAACCCCGAATATTTTAATTCGTGAAGAAGAGTAGTCATGTAACTTGATTTGCCCGCGCCCGAAACTCCGACCGCGCAGAAACTCAAAAATTTATCGTGGAACAAAATTTGCGGCGGGAGTTTTTCTCCGCAATGTTTGCAAAATGCCTCGCGGATCGTCAAGCCGTGATTTCTGCAAAATTTTCTTCGGCAGACGGGCAGGCGATTTTTTATTTTGTCGACAAAAGATAAGTGAACTTCGTGGCGATTGTCTTCATCGGGGACGCAAAAAAATTTCAGATCTTTCAGCTTGATTTTTCTTAGGCAATGCGGACAAACGGCAATCGAATTTTGGGAATTAAACACGGACAAAAACCTCCGAATAGGAACTAGGAATCAGGAACTAGGAACTAGTGGAAAGAACGGTTGGTGAAGACACGGGCGCACAATTAGAGATGGAAAGATGGCGAGATGGAAAGATTGAAAGTAAAATAATTCGTGATGAAAAAATTTGTAGCGGGTGGCGAAGACACAGGCGCACAGGACGTGCGCCTGCCCGCAACAGAAACAGGATGTTTCTATTGCGGGGCAAACGCCCTTTTCTTTTGCTTACTTTTCTTTTGGGCGAGCAAAAGAAAAGTAAGTTCAATATACAAAAATTATTTTAAAACTCAATCGAAGTTCGCGACAGCGTTTCGGCGAACCCACACTTTCTAAAAGCGGGGGCGGCTTTTCATTTTTTGGGGACGGTCAAACTTTCGGGGCGCGACGCTTTTACTTCAAAACGTTGCTCGTCTTCTTTTGAAATAAGAAGTTTAATCATTGTTCCCGTCGAAACATCTTTCCATATTTCATTGGGCAAATCCATTTCAAGCCGCCCGCCGCCGTAACCCGTCGGATATTCGCGAACAGTGCCCAATAATTTTGTCGTCGAATCATTCAACTCGATATTCATTCTCCCATCCCGCCGACAGACCAAAAACATTTTCGGCGTCAAATGCGATTGGCTCTCCACAATCAACTTGCAATCTTTGGCGTGAATTTCTTTTTTGAAAAGCCCGCTCGTCCCCCACTCCAGATAATAAGAAATAATTTCTTTCGGGCGATTGTTCAGGACAAGAGTGCTCGGCGCGGAATATGCGGCGGTTCCGTCGCTGAATTTGTATTCGCCAATGACCGTAATAAAAATTTCTTTCGGCGGCAAATGACTTTGCGAAATGAAAGTATCCTGCGCGTATTTCGCCGCATAAATTCTGTTCATCTGCCGCGCTTTGGCAGTCTCAATCGTCGCATAAAGTTCATCGGCATCTCTTGTGTTGATTTTGTAATGAATCATGTAAAGATTTTCGGGCACCGATTTTAAAACGAGTTTCAAGCCGCCCGCATCAATTTGAGTTTTCTCCGAATCAATTTCGCAAGGCTCAACGTTCGCGCAGGTTATAATGCTGTTAATGAGTCCGAGCTCCTTTGTCGCGCTGATAACCGCAATTCTTACGGTGTCATTGTTCAAAGGAAATTCGCAAGCTTCGTCGGAGCTCTCCGCCTTTTTGAAAACAACGCCGCTCCCAAAAATTTCATCAACCTTATCCAACGCAAAACATTTTTTGTCAATCTGCGCGGACTCCTTTTTGACTTCCTTAAACCAAATGGAAAAATCGCCCGTCGATTTCCAAATAAAAGAAACTCGCCCGCTCCTTACACTGCAAATCAAATTTTCTACAAGCTTTGGCGGCTGTTCGGGCGTCAAAGTAACCGTCAAGCCGTGACTGTATTTGTAATTCCTCTCAATCTGCCAAACCTTATTGTAAATTTCTTCGCTCTGCCGCGCAAAATATTTTTCGTGATTGGCGGCGTTGTCTTCGGCGGCAACGTAAACGCATTGCAACCGATATTGATATTGCTTGCGATTTTTAACATTCCTGTCGACAAAAGAATTTTGCTCACACTCGGCAACGACGACACTTTTTCCCGCGCTGTCACTTCGCAAAATCCTAACGCCCAAACAAGTTTCGGACGGAAGCCGCCAAATAAATTTGCAAAAACCGTCCTCCGTCTTGGCGATTAATTTTTTTTCGTCAAGATCGCTGTAATGAACAACGGTCACAGATTTTGGCGCGGAAATTGTTCCGAGACGCGAAGAAAAAATCGCGTAGCCGTAAAGGACGCCGGGCTTAACGTCGTTATCGATAAACTCCAGCTTGTCGGTGTTTTCGATTAAAATTTCTCCGTCGCGATAAGTTTGCGGCTCGCCGTCGATTTTTTTTATCAGCGTGTAAGTCACGCCGAGATCATTTGCGGCTTGCCAAGAAATATTGCAAGTCAAACCGGAACTTTCGCCCGTCGCGCCCGTCGATTTCGCTTTGACGGAAATTTTCCCGATGCTCGAATTGTTGGCGGGCAAATAATTTTCTTTCAGCGTCGCAATAATCGTCGGCGGAGTGCGCGGCGGAATAAGGCGAAGTCTGTCCTGCGCGGGCTTGAAGTCTTTTATCTTCCGCAAAATTTCAATGCAGTCGCTGACGGCTTTATCGGGCGCGATTGAAAGACTCGGCAATTTTTTTTCTGCCCAAGAATAAAGTTCGCGCTTTTTAATTTCGGAAGCGGTTTTGTTGATTCGCCACTCGATTTTTTTCAGCTCGTGAGATTCGGGCTTAAGCTGTTTGGCTTTGGCAAGAAGTTTGACGATCTCCGCCGTGACGATATTAACCGATTCGTCAGCCGTGCGCGCCTGTTCGACAAGGTCGAGCATTGAATTTGCGTCGCCGATATACTTTGAAAAATTTTTGAGTTCGACAAAAGAAAAATCGCAGGCGGTACAATGATCCGCAACGGCAGGAATTTTTTTTCCGCACTTCGGACACTCGACAAAAAAATTTTCGCCGCAAATTTTGCAATGAGATCTTTCCGCATCTTCGCGAGTTCTGAAATTTTCAAAGGCTCCGCAGTTCGCGCAGGTAACACAAAAAGAATTTTCGCTCGCGTCGTCAACCGCCTCATAAGGCTCGCGCAGTAAACCCGCCGCCTTGTTGTAAAGCGCGGCACTCAATTCGTAATTTAAAAGGTTCGGGAAAGTTCGGCGAATACGATTTATGCAGTTGTCGGCAAAATAACTGTCGCGCTTGAAAAGTTCGGGCGCGGCTTTTATCTTCGCAAAAAAATCCGCCAGCGTCTCAATCTTCAACGAGTGATCATATTTAAAGCGGCTGTCGTCCGTGTTGAAAACTTGCGTTTGCGCGAGATTCAAAAGTGCTTTAATCGATTGCCATTGCGGAATGGGCGCGGAAACTTTTTTGGCTTCCTCACGAAAAATTTCCCGCAACTCGTCTGTATCGCGCCGCTTGTAAAAATCTGCCGAAGGCTCAATCTGATTTTCCAGATAAAAAGCCAACTCGTAAAGATCATGAACATTTGCCGACCACGGGAAATTTTTTTCATCGGGCACGGTTCGGAATATTGAAAAATTTTTTCTTAGCTCCTCCATAACCGAATCGGACAGAAAAAAATTGTTCAGCGTCGCCAAAATTTTTTGCGTTGTCTTGACGGGTTTTATTTCAAAGCCCTGCTCCTTGTAAGTCGCCTCGATTGTCGCAACGCTCAACCGCAATTTGTCTTTTATCTGTCGGATTTGCGATTGATTGACTTGCAAAGTGCCCTGCGTATCGCCGCGCTGAATGTCGATATAAAGTCGGAGCACTTCAACGCGCTGTTGTTTCAGTGACTCCGCCTCCCGCTGCCTGAAACGCGGATTGTCCAGCGTCAAGGAAATGTATTCATCCATCTGAAGTTCTTCGCGAATTTCGGCAAGGCGCGTCGGATCAACCGTCGTATTTTGTTCAGCCGTAAGTCGCTTTTTCCAATTTTCGTAGGCGGCGCGAATTTTTTTTACGTTGTCGGGAGGATCAAATTCCAAGCCGAGCATCTCAAAAATATTTCTTTTCGCCAAACTCAACCCTCCTTAAAAACTCACAGCGAATTATAAAATTCATCAAAATTTTTCAGTCTCTCGTATATTGTCAAGAACGCGATTTGCATTTGCTCTTCAGTCATATTTTTCGGAAAATTGTAAGCCGCCATGACTGCGCGATCATTTTCTTCGTGCGCGGCGCGTAAATCTTTCGGCATAAGGACAGGATCATACAAATCCGCAAAAGAAGCTTCGGGATATTTTCTTCGCGCCATGAGAATTTTTACCGCCGTCCGCTCCACTTCTTTCCAAAACGGCGGCCACGGGAAATTATTATAAACCACGTCCGCCGAATATCGATAATCGGATTTTAAACGCCCGCAAGTCATTCGCATCCAAACCATGTGCGGAAAGCTCGTCAAAACTCCGAAATGAAAATACTTTGCGTCGGGTACCATTTGATTTGAATCGCCGCAAATAATATTCGAGTCCATGTAACCTATCGGAATGTATTCACGGCGACTTGAAGAATGGCGCGGAACCAAAAGATAATTTGTCTTAGGCTGGCGTCTTTCGGAAAAAAGCCAAGCAGTATCGGCGCGGCGGCGGGTTTGCGCTTTTTTACTTGCCAAACGAAATTCTCGACACCTATTAACGCGCTCATAAACAAGCGGCATTTTTTTTATTTCATTCGGCGGACAATCTTCAAGCCACAGACACCAACGCGGCAATTTATGTATGAATTCTTTCGCGCCGACAAACGGACGAATCCATTTTTCGGCGGCAGGATTTTTTGCAACAAGTTCATCTTTTTCTTCGGACGATAAAAGTAAATTTCCGTCGTCAACAGGCACATTGCCGTTAATCATTTCGGGCACGGTATAAATCGGCTCTCCAAGCCATCGGACATAAGAATCCTTGCCGATTTTGGCGAAGTACTGCGGATAATCGTTTGAATAAAATTCGCTGACTTCAACCTCGATATAGCCGCTCAAATTTTCGTCGTAAAGCTTAATCATAATTTTGCTCCGTCATTCCGAGTTTTAAAGATATTATCAAAAACTTTTCACTTAAACAAGACAAATTTTAAGGGATAAGGGATAAGGGAAAAGGGAAAAGGGAAAAGTTTTTTCAGCCTTGCAAAATAAAAAGGCTGTCAACAAATTGTCGGCAGTCTTTTTTTATTCGAGATTTTATTTTCAATCGGAAGAAATTCTGAGTTGATGAACCGCGCTTTTCGCAACGTCAATATCGGATTCTGTGCGCAGGAAAGTTTCAAAAGTCTCATCGGTTTTGGTGTTGACGGCTTCGACGTGGACGCCCGACGCATCAACTTTGAAAGTAACTTTAATCGGCGTGTCGCGGCTGGTGTTCGGCGGAAGATTAACGACGAGCTCGCCCAAAAGTTTTACGTTGTGCGCGGGGTCTGTCGCTTGAGGATTTCCGTCTTCATCAACGCAAGGAATTAAAGTATCGTCTGTCGACATGTTTTCAAAGGCGCGCAAAAGAACTCGTTCCTGATTGTCTTCGAGCGGGTAATAAGTTTTGGAGAAAACGGCGGGCATTTTCTCGCCGATTTTTATAAAATTTTCCAAAACGTATTTATGTTTCGCGCCCTTTGTATCGACGACGCCCGGACCGAATGAACGCGGTGTTTGATCTTCGACCGTGAATTTTGAAGTTAATTGCTCCGCTCGCGCAGGAGTTCCTTCCGAATTTTCTTCGCCCTGCGCGGAAAGAGAATCGACTTCTTCAACCAACATGCTCGCATAAATCGCCGCGCCTTTCGCAACCGCTTGATCGGGATCGTGTTGTTGAACTTTGCCGGGGAATTTTGCCTCGACCGCGTCAATTATCATCGGCATGTAAGTTGAGCCGCCGACCAAAAGCACGGTATCAATTTCGACGCCGGGAACTTTTTCAAGTGTGGCGTCAACAAAATTCATCGTCTTTGCAACAATGTCCGAAGTCATTTGTTCAAAATCTGCCCGCGTGATTGAAATTTCCGTGCGCGAGCCGTTCACGTCGATTCTGACTTTCGCCGATTGTTTTTTGCTGAGTTTGCGTTTTGCCTCCTCAACTTTACTGCGAATGTCTTGCCGAGTCTCCGCCTCGACTTCTTCGGGCGTCAAACCGTTTTCGTCACAGCAGGCGTGCAAAATGTAATTGAACAATCTGTCGTCCCAATCCTTGCCGCCGAGTCTGTCATCGCCGCCCGTCGCCAAAACCGTAATTTTCTGGACGTCGTGCCCCGAACTGTTTTGCGCCATCGTCATTTTTACAACGGTAACATCAAAAGTTCCGCCGCCAAGATCGTAAACCAAAATCGTTCTGTCTTCCTGAAATTGTCTGGCGCAATAACTTAAAGCCGCCGCCGTCGGTTCGTTTATCAAACTCAAAACATGAAGTCCCGCCAATTCGCCCGCCTGTTTTGTCGCCGAACGTTCTTCCAAACCGAAATACGCGGGAACGGTTATAACGACATCTTCAATCGTGCCGCCTTGCGCCTCGACCAAATTTTTTAAGCGCGTCAAAATCAATGCGCTGATTTCAACGGGCGTATAAGTTTTTCCGTCAAATTCGTAAGTGCGGGTGTCGCGCTTGCCGATTTCGCGCTTGACGAATTGCACGACGCGTTCTCCGTCCGTCTCGACATTTTCTTTCGCCGCCTGCCCGACAACGACATTATTTTCATTTTCAAAAAAAACTACGCTGGCGACGGTGTTTGAATCGTCTTCGTTGTTGCGAATGACTTCGGGATTTCCGTTCGAGTCCAGCCGCGCAATGCAAGAATAAGTTGTACCGAGATCGATACCGTATGTGCTCATAAAAATTTTTCTCCTCCAATTTTTTTATTCACTGCGAGCCGCTTCAGATTTTTTTCCGCCCGCATTGCCGTCGTAAACATAAACGTCGACGAACTCGCGATAAAGCGGACGCCCGTTGCGAATCACGCCGGGTCTTCGACTGCGAGCTATCGTGTTGTGCAAATTTTTATCGTTCGTTGTGACGGTGTTGACGATTTTTGTTAAAAGCGGGCGTCTTTGTTCGCCGACTGCCGAGCTGAAAACTTCCGCATCATATTCCGACAAAATATCTTCCAATTCGTCAAACATTAAGCCGAGCGTTCGCCGAAGTCTTTTCGGAACGGCGTCGTCCGATAAAATTTTTCTATACTCAACGCAGACCGTCGCCACAGATTTTAATATCGGCGTGAATTGTTCGCCGCGTTGTTGTTCCTTCAATGTCTCAAGTTCTTTTTGCATTCCCTGCCGCACTTGATTTTGAAAATTTACGTTTTCGCGGAGAGACTGTACCAGTTGCCGCGAATTTTTATTTTGCAGCTCCAAAATTTTTTCCAGCGTCGCCGCGATTTGATTTTGCTCGGTCATTTCCTCCGCGCAGGTTTCCGTTTGTGTCTCCAATTTCCCGACCTCCTTTCAATGCAACAATGTTATCAGAAATTCTTCATTTAAACAAGACGCTTTTTTAATTAGGAATTAGGAATGAGGAATTAGGAATTAAGAATGAAAACCCTGGTTCCTGGTTCCTGGTTCCCGGTTCCTAAAGTTATTGACTTTAGCTGTGTTTTTGATTATCCTTCAACACGAGGTGAAAAATTTTGAGTTTGTCGTTGAAACTTTATCGCACTTTGACGGGTTCAACATTCAGAAATTTTGTTCGGCGCGTTGATTCTTTCTTGGCAACCAATTTGCCTGCCTTTCATGCCAAAATATTTTTGCCCGCAAAGGTTGCCGCAAAGTCAGCGTTATTAAAGTTTTCCTTTTCACGCTCCAAACACTCCGCGCAGGCTCCAAGTCATTGGAAACTTTCCGCGCAGAAAAATTTTTCGCCACTCATTTCCATCATTGTCCCGAATTTTAATCACGCGCCTTTTCTTCGGCAAAGGCTTGAAACGATTTACAATCAGACTTACAAAAATTTTGAAGTGATTCTCCTTGACGACGCCTCGACCGATAACAGCCGCGAAATTTTGAGAGATTTTTACGAACGACACAAAAATAACACGCGACTTATTTTGAACGAAAAAAATTCCGGCAGGGTTTTTTGTCAATGGCAAAAGGGCATGGCGGCGGCTCGCGGCGAGTTGATTTGGATTGCCGAGAGCGACGATTTCAGCGAAGAAAATTTTTTGTCGAATCTTGCGCCCGCCTTTGCGGATGATTCGGTTCAACTTGCCTTTTGTCGCACGGAATTTGTTCAGGACGGGCAAACGACTTTCACAACCGAACAATATCTTTCCGACTTGCTTTATTTCGATTGGACAAAAAATTTCACGGTGAGTGCCGCAAAATTTGTCGAGCTGGGTTTTGCGATTAAAAATATTATCCCGAATGTCAGCGGCGTCCTTTTCCGCAAACGAAAAATTTTTCCGAAGTTATGTTTTGAGATGAAACTTTGCAGCGATTGGGCATTTTACCTTGACATAATCAAAGGCGGTTGCGTTTTCTATTCGCCTTTCGCCACGAATTTTTATCGCATTCACAAGGAAAGTACTTCGCTTAAAATTCAGAAGGAGCCGCGATATTTTTCCGAGCACGAAAAAATTGCGGAGTTTGTCGCGGAAAATTACAATGTGCCCGCCGAGATTCACGAAATGCATTTTGAAAAGTTGGAAGAACATTTTTGGGGCTATTACGGCGGCAAGGACATTCAAGAGCTGAAAAAACTTTTTGACTTGGAAAAAATTTTGTCTGTCAAGCGCAAGCCGAATATTTTAATGGGAGTTTTTGCGTTGACGATTGGCGGCGGAGAAACTTTTCCTCTGACGCTTGCAAACGAATTGAGCAGGAAAGGTTATCCCGTTACGGTTTTGGATTTTCAAATGGCGGATGAACTTTTAGACATTCGCAGGAAATTGGACGCGACGGTTCCACTGGTTTATCTCAACGAGACGGGCGGCTTGGCGGAGATAATCGAGCAATTCAAAATCGATGTGATTCATACCCATCATGGTTTTGTGGACGAGGCGGCAAGTTACGTTGTCAAAGACAATCCCGCCGTGCTGCACGTCGTCACGCTTCACGGCATGTACGAAGAGGCGGCGCGTGATAATCCCGACAAAAATTTCTTGAAAAAAATTCTTGCGCCCGTGAAAAAATCTGTCTCGGCGTTCGTTTACATTGCCGACAAAAATTTGACGCCGTTTAAAGAAAATAATTTTGGTCGCGAAGAAATTTTTCACAAGATAGGAAACGGCTTGGAATATTTGCCGATAAAGCCCGTGCCGCGTTCGGAGCTTGACATTCCCGAAGATTCTTTTGTTGCCTGCGAAGTGAGTCGCGCCATTCCGCAAAAAGGTTGGCTGGCGGCGATTGACGCGGTGACTCTTGCCAACAAGCGCGGGCGGCGCATTGATTTAATTTTGGTCGGCGCGGGCGAAATGTACGATTTGCTGAAAGGCAATGTGCCCGATTTTGTTCACTTGGTCGGCTTCAAAAGCAATGTGCGCGATTATTTGGCGACGGCTGACATCGGGCTTTTGCCCAGCGAATATTCGGGCGAAAGTTTTCCGCTTTTCATAATCGACAGTTTTTTTGCGGGGCGTCCGGTTGTGTGTTCAAATATCGGCGAAATTCCCGCCATGATTGAGGACGCGGGAATAGTTTTTGATTTGGTTGACGGGCGGGTTCCGATTGAAGAACTTGCAAAAATTTTGCGCGAGCTTGCCGACAATCCTGCCCGTTATGAAAAACTCAACAGGCGCGTTAAAGTTGTTTCGCAAAAATTTTTGATTGAAAACGTTGCGGAAAAATATATTTCGATTTACGAGGAAAAATTTTGATGAATTTTTATCGCAGGCTCCGAAATTTTATCCGAGTTCATTTTATCGAGCGGCTGTTGGATTTTTCTGCGCCGTATCCCGCGCTGTATGAATTCGTTTTTTACAATTTGAATCATAAAACCCGACGCGAAGATTGCGGTGACGTTTTTTTTATGCAGATGAACGGCACGGAAGATTTTGTTCAACTCAAGCGCGAAAAAGATTTTGCATTGAAAATTCCGCTTGATTTTGCCGCGCCGCCTGTGAAGTTCAAAGTTGCGGCGGTCGTTCACATTTTTTATCCCGAACTTGCCGCCGAGATGAAAAATCTTTTGTTGAACATTCCCTGCGCGGTTGACCTTTTTATTTCGACGCCTTCGCCCGAAAAAAAAGTTGCGATTGAAAAAACTTTTTCCGATTTCGACAAGGGGCGCGTCACGGTAAAAATTTTCCCGAATCGCGGGCGCGACATAGCTCCCGCTTTTGTCGGTTTCAGAGACATTTACAAAAATTATGATGCCTGCGTTCACATTCACTCGAAAAAATCTCCGCACGAAAAAAATCGTCTTGCAGGTTGGCGCGAGCATCTTTATAAAAATCTTTTGGGCAGTCCCGAAATTGTCGGCGGCATTTTGCAGATTTTGGCGAACGAAAAAGTCGGAGCAATTTTTCCGCAATATTTCAATCCGATTCGCGTTTTCATAAATTGGGGCGCGAATTATTCAATCACGAAAAATTTTCTGCGCGGGCTCGGAATAGAAATTGACAATCGAAATTTAATTGAATTTCCTGCGGGCTCTATGTTTTGGTTTAAGCCGAAGGCACTTGCGCCGCTGTTGGAGAGCGATTTGACTTTTGAAGATTTTCCCGAAGAGAGCGGACAGCTTGACGGGACGATTGCCCATGCGATTGAGCGAGCTTTTTTATTTATCGTGGAGACTTCGGGCTTTATCTGGATAAAAATTGACGGCGACGGCTTAAAGTCTTCTTCGCAAAAAGAACTTGACGAAAATATTTTGAAGGCTTGGCACTCGGTCTTGAAAAAATGGCGTTGAAAAAACTTTCTTGGCGTGGTTCGCCCCCTTTTTTCCAAAAAGTGGGTTCGCAAAACCTGCTTGGCAATTCGTCACTTCGATTCTTTCAAATTTCTTTTTTGTTTTTAGGATCAACTTTTCTTTGCATGCCCAAAGAAAAGTTGCAAAAGAAAGGGCACCTCGCAGGGGCGTTTCCGGCAAAGAAAACATCCTGTTTTCGTTGCCGGCGGGCGCACGTCCTGTGCGCCCGTGTTTTCACTCAATTTTACTTTTCCCGTTTCCCTTATCCCTTTTCCCTTTGATTGGAGGAATTATTTTGAACTTGGACGGCTTTTCAATGCGTCCGCTGACTTTGGAGCTTGAAAAAATTTTGGTCGGCGGGCGCGTAGATAAAATCACGCAACAAAACAAGGCAAATTTAACTTTCACGATAAGACAGCCGGGCAAAACATTTTTATTGCGAATTTCACTTGCGCCGCAAAATCCTTCGGTGCACTTGCTGAAAAAAACTCCCGAAAATTTGCCCGAACCGCCGACATTTTGCATGGTTTTGCGTAAAAATTTGGAAGGCGGGCGCATTGCGGCAATTCGTCAACACCAACTCGACAGGATAATTTTTATCGACGTTGATTCAATCGGAGCGGGCGGCAAAATTCAAACCTTGACGCTCGCGGCGGAGCTTATCGGCAAGTACAGCAATTTGATTCTGATTCACGACGGGCAGATTATTGACGCGCTGAAAAAAATCGGTACAAACTCCAGCCGCGTCCGAACGGTTTTGCCGAATCAAATTTATCAAATGCCGCCCGCGCAGGACAAGCTCGACATTTTTTCTTGCGACGTTGAAAAAATTTTGGAGCGAATTAAAGCTGATGAATCTGCGCGGCTCGACAAGGCGATTATGAATTCTTGTCAAGGCTTCGGACCTCAAAGCGTCAAGGAGACAATTTTTTTATCGGGCTTGCCGAACGATATAAAAATTTCCGCGCTCGACGCCAAAGACTTTGACAGCTTGAAAAATTCTCTGATTGAAATTCGTGAAAATTTTTCCCCATGCATGATTCAAGACGACAATAAAAAAATTTTAGCTATCTCCGCCGTCAAGCTGAATTATCTGCGCGGGCACTTGAGAACTTTTGAAACTCTCTCTGAACTTTTGGAAGTCGCCGATGAAATTTCGGGGAGTTACGTGCCGCCCGACAAAGAAAAATTTTCAAAGCTCGTCAACAATGAATTGCGCCGCGCCACAAATAAAATTTCCGTGCTTGAAAACGAACTTGCCGCCGCTGAAGACGCTGATTTATGGCGAATCCGCGCAGATAATCTTTCGACTTACCGTTATCAGCTTAAAGACCACGCCGACGAAGAAATTACGATTGAAAACATTTACGACGGCGAAAAAATTTCCATTCCGCTCGATAAAAAGCTTACAATTTCCGCGAATATCCAAGCTTGCTATAAAAAATACGACAAGCTCAAGCGTTCAACGAAATTTATCGCCGCGCAGATTGAACTTTGTCGCGAAGAAATTTTTTATCTTGAGAGCGTTGCGCATTCTCTGGAAAATTCGACAACCCTTGCCGACATTGACGAAATAAGGACGGAGTTAATTGCGGGCGGCTATCTTAAAGACGCCAAGAAAAGAACTGCGCTAAGTAAAAAGCCTCAACCGTTGAAATTTACGGCACCCGATGGCACGGAGATTCTTGTCGGGAAAAATAATTTTCAAAACGACAGATTGACTTTCAAAATCGCCGCGCCCGATGATTTATGGTTGCACACAAAAGATATTACCGGCTCGCATGTGATTGTTCGTTCAAATAAAATCAGCGACGAAACTTTACTGCTTGCCGCCGAACTCGCCGCGCATTTTTCCAAAGCTCAAAATTCCTCAAAAGTCCCCGTCGATTATGTTCAATGCAAATTCGTCAAGAAACCTTCGGGCGCGAAGCCGGGCTTTGTGATTTTTACGAATCAGCGCACAATTTACGTCACGCCTAAAAATAATTTGCCCGCCGCGCAGGATTAAAGATTTTGGGCGCGAAGTTTACAGAAATTTTTCGGCAGGCGTTGTCTGTGGAAAATTTGTTGCGTCAACGCGAGGAACTGCTCGGCAAGCTTAAAAAAATCGCCGAAACTTGTGAAGGTCTCGAAAATGAGGAAAATTCGCGCCGCGTAACCGAATTGAACGCCAGTCAAGCCGAATTACTCGCGCAGAAAAGCAAACTCAAATCTAATTTGGCGGCTGTCGATAGTGAATTAAGGCATCAAGTGTTTTAAACTAAAAAAAGGAGTGACTTATTATGAGCATGTTTTATTGGCCTTTAGAAAATCCAGTTTACGACCAAAACAAATCTCGTTCCGAAAACTATCAGTATCTTCGTAGTCTTTTTGAACAAGATTTAGTTGATAAGTTTGCGAGATACCCGGGATGTAGTGTAGAATATACTGTTAATTGTATAAACAGGATTTTCATCGGTAGACATTATAAAGGAGCTCACACAGAAACTAATTACACTGAAGTTCTTAGAGATCTTATTGAATTAGGAGTTGTTAAAGTTCCGATTACTGATTTTGATGTAGTTTTCGTTGAATGGGAGTCGGGTAGCTTGACAAACATTAGAAGTGATCAAAAACTAGAACAAGCTTTGTTTAATTGGGATGGCGGAACTGAAGAAGATAAAAAAAGAAAATGGAAAAACGGATTGCCTTTGTCTATGAGAAAACGTGATGAACATATGGAATCTCATGTTTATGAAAACTTTCCTGAAGAGGAATTCATTTCCACTCCATTCATAATGTTGACTGCGAACTTCGATTATCGAACGATTTTGGCGAAATATGACGCGGCGGCAATCAATAAGTCCGTAATAAAATATTCGGCGGCGGTTTTGAGCGTGACGGACGAGCTGATAGAAATTTTGAGCGAATACGAAGCCGCGCAGTCGGAAACAATCGCCGAGTTTTTGAAAATCGCGCTGAAACTCAAAGTAAAATTCACCGACAACCCGAATCTCACGCCAGAAGAAAATTCACTGCTCGCCGAACGTCAAAAATTTTTGGCGAAACGTTTGGAATTGGGAACCGACGCAGTAAAAGCGCAAATTATTTCGGTCAAGGCGCAGGCAGAAAATTTATCGGCGCGAATCGACAAAATAAATCGCGGAGACAATTCGATTAGAGAACTCGCCGAACTTCAAGCCGAACCGCGAGCCGATTTTGAATTGCTTGTGGAAAATTTGGCGCAAATAATAAAATCGGCTCAACAGCGCGTCGATTTCTTCTCTCAGAATAAAAATTTGGTCGCAAGTATCGTTAATTCACAGGCGGCGTGGACGGACAGTTATAAATCTTTTAAAACGAGTTTGCGAGAAGAATTATCTGCCGCGTGCCGAGAAGATTCAGTCGATGAGGAAATTTTTTCGGCGTGGTATGAAGATTGGCAGACGAAACGTTTTGCGATTGAGCAGAGGTTTTTACCGATGGTCGAGTTCGCGCTTAAAGGCAATCTTTTTGATTCATTGGACGGCGTGCTGAAAATTTTGGGCGATTATCGTGATTCGGTCGACAAATTTTATCTTCACGAGCGGAAAAATATTTATCAGAAGTTTGCATTTCAAGCGGGCGGCGACTTGCAAGAAAAATTTGAGACGGAGAGCGAACTTTACAAGTTGGCGGAGAAATTTCAGCGCGATTTGCAGGGAATAATTTTCTCAAGCGAAAAGACGGAGGAAAGAATTTTCCTATTGCGTTGGGCGGAGCAGCTTTTAAACATTTCGATTGACGAAATCAGTAATTTTATCCGCGACAAAGAGTTGGACGCAATATCGGAGGAAGTTTTGACGCAATTTGCTGAGTTGAGACGCCAAAATTTCACGGCGTACATTGCGGACAGCAAAAGTTACAGCGAGGCAGTTCAAAAACGCGAAAATGAATTTAACAAGCTGATATATCGCATGAGAAAAGATTTGCAACGTAAATAATTTGGAGGCAATTAATGGGATTATTTGGAAGTATTATAAGCGGCATAGGAAATTTTGTAGGCGGAATTTTTGGCAGAAGTTCATCAAGCAGTTCTTCGGGCAGTTCGTCGAGCAGTTACAATTATGAGCCGGATAAAGTGCGCGTAGCCGAGATTGAACGCGATACAAAATTAAAATTGGCTGACAAAGAGTCTGAGCGGATAGAATTAATGCGCGACGCGCAAATAGAGTTATTGAAGGCGCAGGCGATAAGTCAAGCGGCGATAGAAAAAGCTCGTGTCGACGGAATGGTCGCAATGTCAAATCAAATGGTGATTTTGCAGGAAAAAATGCTTGACGTTGCGAAAAAACGAATCGCGATAATCGAGGAAGGCTCTTTGCCGATTGTCCGCGAGATAGAAAATTTTTATAACGAAGTCGGCGAAAAAATTCAATCGAACAGCGACGAATACAACACAAAGAAATTACCGCAACTGCTAAATATCTTGAGGCAATACGATAAAGATTCGCCCGAACATGAAATTTATTCCGCGCAGATTTTGCGGGACATGGATCGGCAAGGAAAATTTATCGAGCGGCAAATGGATATGGTCAGCGAGCGGCAAAATTTGGTTTTGCAAAGTTTTTTGTCGTCGAAGGAAAAAATAATCGAGCAGACGGGGCAAATCACGCAACAAATCGCCGAAAAATATTTGCCGCAATGTCAAACGTCACAAACGGCATTACCAAGCGCGGATTTAAAACAACTTCCGCCTGCCGAAAAATAAAATTTTGCAAAGGAGAGAGCTGTATGAAGTCTGAATTCACGCTTAAGCTTGAGCGGTGTAAGGGTTGCGGTATTTGCGTTTCGTTTTGCCCGAAAAAAGTCCTCGCACTCGATACGCTCGGCAAAGTTTACGTCGCGAATCACGAAAATTGCATTGCTTGCGGTCAATGTGAGCTGCGTTGCCCCGACTACGCAATTTTCATGGACAAAATCAAGAAGGAGGCGGCAAAATGAGCGCACGTTTAATGCAAGGCAACGAGGCTATCGCTGAAGGCGCACTTAAAGCGGGCGTCAGATTTTTTGGCGGCTATCCTATCACGCCGTCAACTGAAATCGCTGAAAGTTTGGCGAAAATGTTGCCCAAAGTCGGCGGAACTTTTATTCAAATGGAAGACGAAATCGCAAGCATGGGCGTTATTCTCGGCGCATCGCTCGCAGGTAAGAAAGTTTTGACTGCCTCAAGCGGTCCCGGCATTAGTTTGAAGCAAGAATTGATTGGCTACGCCTGCGCCGCCGAAATCCCCGCCGTTATCGTAAATGTTCAGCGCGTAGGTCCTTCGACGGGACAACCTACCGCTCCAAGTCAGGGCGACGTTATGCAAGCGCGTTGGGGCACTCACGGCGACCATTCTATCATCGTTTTAAGCCCGTGGAGCGTCAAAGAGGCGTTTGAAATCGCCGTTAAAGCCGTAAATTACGCCGAACGCTTCAGAACGCCCGTTATTTTGCTCACGGATGAGATTGTCGGGCATTTGCGCGAAAATGTCGAACTTCCTACCGATATTGAAGTCTATCCGCGCCGTAAACCTAAAATTTCTCGCGCTGAAGGCTATCAACCCTTCACTCCAGATCAAGATTTGGTTCCTAACGTCGCAAATTTCGGCGAAGGCTATCGAATCCACGTCACGGGACTGATTCACGACGATACAGGCTTTCCCAGCGGCTCGCCAAAGGTCACTCGCGAACAAATTAAGCGTATGCACGATAAAATTTCACGCGCTAACGACGAAATCATCGAAGTTCATCAAGAATTTATGGACGACGCCGATTTTGCAGTAATTTCTTTCGGCGGAACTGCTCGCACGGCTTATGAGGCGGTTTTAAATGCTCGTAAACGCGGAATTAAAGTCGGTTTTGTGCGTTTAATTACCATTTTCCCGTTCGCAGATAAAATTATCAGCCAAATCTCCAAAAATCTGCGCGGAATACTCGTTGCGGAATTAAATTTCGGGCAAATCGTCTACGAAGTCGAACGCGCCGCCCAATGTCCCGTTAAACTCTGCTCTAAATACGATATGACTATCTTTGAACCCGAAGAAATCGAAAAATCTATCGACGAATTGATTTTGGAGGTGAAATAACGTGCGTTCCTACGAAAATTTCTTCAGACAGAATCGTTTGCCGCATTTATGGTGCCCCGGTTGCGGAAATGGCATCGTTATGAAGGCGATTGTTCAAGCTATCGAGAAAAATCCCAATTTTACCCAAGATAATACCGTAATTGTCAGCGGAATTGGCTGTTCGAGCCGCGCAAGCGGTTATATGGACTTCGACACGCTCCATACCGCTCACGGACGCGCTATTCCCTTCGCTACCGGCGTTAAACTCGCAAATCCCGCCCTAAACGTCATTGTTATCACCGGCGACGGCGATTGTACCGCGATTGGCGGAAATCATTTCATTCACGGCTGCCGACGCAATGTTGACCTCACCGTCGTGCTTTTTAACAACAATATTTACGGAATGACTGGCGGGCAAGCCTCTCCGATGACTCCGCTCGGCAAAAAAGCTACTACTGCGCCTTATGGAAGCGTTGACAGACCTTTTGACGCCTGCAAACTCGCTGAAGCCGCCGGCGCGACTTATGTTGCGCGTTCAACCGCCTTTCACGTCCAACATTTGATTAAAACTATCGAAGACGGGCTGAATAATCGCGGATTTTCCTTTATCGAGGCTCTTGTTCAGTGTCCGACTGCTTACGGACGCCGAAATAAAATGGGCGACCCCGCTAAAATGATGGCGTGGATGCGCGATAACGCCGTAATGAAGACCGCTTGGGACAAACTCCCCGACGACAAAAAAATCGGCGATAAATTCCCGATTGGGCTGTTTTTTAAGGCTGAAAGTGAATCTTACGACGAATCTTATAAAAAAGTTCAAGAAATTGCGGGAGGCGGCAAAAAATGACACCTGCAAAAAAAGCTTCCGAGATGACCGTTCAAGAATTGGCTCGCTATATCGATCAATCTGTCTTAAAACCCGAATTTACACAGGGCGAAATCAAAAAATACACTCAAGAGGGCATTGATTTTGGTTGTGCGACGATTTGCATAAACCCTGCGTCGTTAGATTTGGTTTCAAAGATGGTTGCGGGCACGAAAACAGGAATTTGTGTTGTCTGCGACTTTCCTTTCGGACTTTCGACGACTGAATCCAAAGTTAAACAGGCTGAAGAATACTGCAGCAAATATACGATAGCGGATTTGGACATCGTTGCAAACTACGGGCAACTTCGCAGCGGCAATTTGGAATATTTTACTAATGACATTAAAGCAGTCGTTGAAATTTGCCACAAATACGGCACGCAATGCAAAGTTATAATCGAAACGGACTCACTCAACAAGCAACAGATTATTGACGGCACAAAATGCGCGGTTGCGGCAGGCGCGGACTTCATAAAATCTTCGACAGGCTTTTATACGGGCGGTGAATGCGTCGGAGCGACCGTTGAAGTCGTTCAAACGATGATGGACGCCGGCGAAGGCAAAATTAAAGTCAAAGGCAGCGGCTGTATTCGCACCCGGGAGCATTTTTTCAAGCTGATTGACATGGGAATTGACAGAATGGGCATCGGTTACCGCTCAACTCCTGTTGTACTCGGTATCAAAAAATAGAGAGGTATTTAATATGCGTAAACAACTCAGATTATCTGGTAGCGGCGGACAAGGCGGCAACGTGACGTTGCATCCAGTAAGATTGGCAGGAGGTGCAATTAAATGAGAAAACAACTCCGACTTTCCGGTTCAGGAGGGCAGGGTGTTATTACTGCGGCGATTATTTTGGCTGAAGCGGCTGTTTCCGAAGGTAAAAACGCCGTTCAATCGCAAAGTTACGGTCCCGAAGCTCGCGGAGGCGCGTCAAAGTCCGAAGTCATCATCGACGACGATAAAATTTACCATCCGCACGTTAAAACTCCAGATTTTGTCCTCGCAATGACTCAAAAAGCCGCCGATAAATACTTCCACGACCTCAATCCGAACGGAACTTTGATTCTCGACGACGATTTAGTCCCGACTTCGCCCGATTTTAAGAATATAATCCGCGTTCCGATAACAAAATTGGCAGTTGAGCGGCTCGGCAAAGCTTTATTCGCAAATATCGTGGCTCTCGGCGTGATTGTTAAGGTTACAAGGCTCGTTGACTTTGAAACGATAAAAAAATCCGTGGCGAATCGTGTCCCGCCGCACACAGTCGAACAAAATATGACTGCACTGCAACTCGGTTATGATTCCGTGCAATAAATCAGCGTTCCAAATAAAAAATAACGCCTCGAAATTGATTCGGGGCAATTTTTTTGATATAATCAATCGCGAGGTGATTTTTCATGGGAGAATACAGTTTTGAAGGTTTTGAGTTTGAATGGGATGATGAAAAGTATCAAATCAACATTAAAAAGCACGGCATAAGGTTTGAAACGGCGGCTCATGTATTCTTGGACAAAAATGCGGTAATTTACTACGATGAACTTCACAGCAACGAAGAAGACAGGATTAAAATTGTCGGAATGGTTGAAAATGTTCTGTCTGTGATTTATACTGAGCGCGGCGAAGTAAATCGTATAATTTCGGCTCGACATGCGACTAAAAATGAAAGGAATGACTATTATGGGCAGTTTGCTGTTCGTTAAGGGACAAGTTCCACCATTGACGGACGAACAAAAGGCAGAACTAGCGGCATTGAAAGACAGGAAGATTGATTTAAGCGATATTCCTGACCTTAGGGACGATGAGCGCGGAAAATTTAAGCGTCTGTATGAAAATGACGTTGTTTGGAAGAAAATCAGAGTTAGAACTATTGACAACTGATAAAAAAAGCCCTGACAAAGCGTCGGGGCTATTTTTTATCTCCGAAGAGTGAAATAAATATCTTCCTTAAAATTCGTGCCGCCCAGCCTGTCGAAATTTTCCACAAGGATTTTGGCTGTCCGCAAGCAATTTTCCGTATCAAAACCCGTTTTCATGTAAAAATCGTCGTCAATTTTAAAATCAGTCGGCTCTGTCGTGAATAAATTTTGGCGGACATTTTGCATTTGCGTTGCTCTGCGAAAAATATCTTTATCAAGGGCGTAGAGTTGGCGAACAATTTCACGCAACAAAGGATTCCAATGCGGCATTTTTATTTCCGTGCCGGAAACGGAGAGAGTTGCGGGCTTCCTGCCTTTCAAATCGGCAAAGTCAGAATCCAAGTCGAAAATTTCTCCCGCGCTCGGCAAAACGGAATTGAATTCTTCGGGCAGAATCCAAATCTTAATTGCTTCCGCCGATAATTTTTTTGCCCGCAACTGAATTTGATTTGAAGTCCAATCGGAATAATCTTTCAGAGCTCGCGTGTAGAAAAAATTCGAGCGTTGATAAATTTTTTTCTTGGTATCGAAATCGTCATTGCCGAGTTTTTCATTCTCGCCCGTGAGCGTCAAATTTCCCAATGTGTGGAGCAAAATTTCATGCGCCGAAGAATCTTCGCGAGCCGCCAAATATTTTTTCCAAGCGTCATTCAATTTTTGCGGCATGATATGTTCAATCGTGGCTTTGTCGTAAGACGGCAATTCTTGCGGGCGAATTTTGCGCTCCAACGAATACAACAAATATCTGCAGAGACTTCTTTTGGACGGATCGTAAAGATTAATGTTTGCCAAAGCCGTTTTAAAATCTTTGTCGTTCGGAAAAGAATATTTGCCCTTGCCGAAAGTGAGGGCGCGCCAAAAAATTTTTTCGTCCAAAGGATTTTTTTTATCAAGGCGAGCAAGCACATTACCCGCGAATTGCGAATTTATTCCGTTGTTCCCGCAAATTTTGGCGCGAAATGTTAAAGAAATAAGCGCGTCGACAAAATTTATAAAAGTCGCTTCGTCAAAATCTTTTTTCTCGTAACGGTCGAGCAGATACATTAAAATAATCGGCGCGTTGCCGGCTTCAAGCAGATAAATCAGCTCATAAAATTTTTTATCGAGCGGCGAAAGATTTTCAAACTTTGTATCGACATTGAAGATGGCGCGTCGGAAAAATTTCGCGTAACGCAAAATATCTTTCAAACAAATTTCGGCTTCGGAGAAATTTTTATCGAAAAATTTTTTAAAAGTGTCGTAAAGATTTTTCGAGTTAAGCCGTTGTTTTTTCGTTTCCTGTACCGAATCCGATTTTCTTTTCGTGATTAAATATTGCACCAAAAAATTTTCCACATTGTCCGACGGGCGCAAAAGATTTTCAATCTCCAGCCAATATTTTTTGTAAAGTTCTTCCTGCTCTTTGTAATCGAGCGGCATGAGCAAAAAATTTCGGATTAAATCTGCTTGCGAGAGATCAAGCCCCGTTGAGTTAAGCGACTCAAAAATTTCCTGCGGATTTTCTTCTTCGAGAAGAATGCTGACAACTGTTATTTTTCCCGTCGCGTTGAAAAAGTTTTTCGGCGTGTACTCGGAGGCAGAAATTTTTTCACGAAAGAGAGAATAATTTCTGTACAGGGCGGAAGATTTTTCATTGAGATCAAAATTATTTTCGTCGAAGTCGTCCGCCATTAGCTTTTCAAAAAGCGCATGGTCATATTCGTTCGGGCGCAATTTGCATTTACTTTTTAATTCGCCCCTTGAGTGCCTGATAAAAGTTGAGCGAATGTCATCTTTCAACTCCGCGTCGTCAGTCAAATCGAAAAGTGCTTTGGCAAATAAAATAAGGCTTGTGATTCTTTGTTGCCCGTCAATGATTATAAGTTCTCGGAATATGTCCGCGCCGGAATTTTCCTGATAGACAAATGTTCCGATAAAGTGCGGCTTTTTGTTTCGGATTATGTTTTCAAGATCGTTAAAAAGTCGTTCGCAATTTGACGCCTTCCAATCATAATTTCTTTGATAAACGGGAATGACGAACGTCCTTTTCTCCGAAATAAAATCGTGTAACCAAAATTTTTTTGCGTCCAATCGTCAACATCTCCCAAAAATTTTTCGCTGTGATTTTAAACAGTGCGGCGTCGATTGTCAAAAAGGATTGATTGTTTTCGGGAAATATGATAAAAGATTTTTTTGGAGGCGAGATTGTGGATAACTCAAGAGGATTTTATAAGCGCGGCGACGCCGCAAAAAATTTTCTAAAGGAAGAGGACTTCAAAAACAGACGCGGCGATTTTGAAAAAATTTCCGAGCCCGAAAACGAAGTCACGGCAGAAAAACTTTTTCACGAAGCAAACGCTTTGGTTTATGCGGGAGAGTTTGGCGACGCGATAAAAAAATATGATGCGGCAATAAATTTGTGTCCGAACAATGCCACGCTCCGTTACAATCGCGGAATTATTTTTCGGGAAACGGGCGAACATGCAAAGGCGGTTGACGATTTTACCGCCGCCATAAATCTTGAGCCCGGTTATATCAGCGCGTACAGTGCCCGCGCCGCAATTTACGATGACAAAATGGATTTGCCGGAATTGGCATTTGCCGATTATTCGACGATCATTGAACTCAATCCGACTCGCGCCGCAAGTTATTACGATCGCGGAATTGTTTTGGACAAATTGAAAATGCCCGAAGCCGCCGTTGCCGACTACTCCAAAGCGATTGAACTTAATCCGAATTACGAACTTGCTTATCTCAATCGCGGCGTGGCACGCGGGAAGTTGGAAAATAACGACGCCGCACTTGATGCCTTCGCCGACTTCGCCAAAGCGATTGAACTTGCGCCCGAAGATTTTAAGCCGTATTTCAATCGCGGAAAACTTTATCGGACTCTCGGTTACAAGGAGCGGGCGACAAAAGACTTTGCAAAAGCCGTTGAACTTAATCCTAATCTTATTTCAATTTTGAACTCGGAGGGCTATCGTCTTTTCGACAAAAAAAATTTTGCGGAGGCGACAGAATTATTTTCGATAGCGATTGAGATTGCCCCGAAGGATGCAACCGCTTACGTCGGGCGCGGCTGTGCTTATGACGAACTGAAAATTTCGGACGCGGCACTTGCCGACTTCGATAAAGCGATTGAACTTGCGCCCGAAGATTTTTTGACGTGGTACAATCGCGGGCTGGCTTATAAAAATACAGGGAATTACGAACGGGCGATTGAGGATTTTAATCAAGTGATTGAACTTAAGCCCGATTCTCAGCCGGCGCGAAAAAATCGCGAAATTTGTTTAAAAAAATTGCCGCCCGAAGTTGCGATTAAAATTTGTTGCAAATGCCTTGAACTTAATCCGAGCGATTATGAGCTTTACTTCCTGCGCGGAGAAATTCATTTCCAACTGAAAAATTATGAGGCGGCACTTGCCGACCGTTATGAAGCGCAGAGATGTCGTTTTGCAAAAAAATTTTTCAAGTAACAGGTTGAAAGATTAAAATTTTTTTGGCAGGTGATAACATGAAACTCAATGCGGAAAATTTGTTCGCCAAAGGTTTGATTTTTTACAAAGAGGAAAGATATTGTCGAGAGGCATTGCGAATTTTTAATGCCGTCCTTCAGCTCGACCCGAAAAATTATGACGCGCTGTATTTTCGCAGTAGATGTTATGGAAATCTTTGCAACGACAGGCAGGCACACGCTGATTTAATAAAAGCCAAAGCCCTTGACCCGAACGACGCAGATTTTTATTTCAAGCGCGGCATGAGTCTTGAAAATTATCAAGGCAATGGAATTCAGCGTTTAATTTCTTTCAGCCGAGCCATTGCTTACGAGCCTAATTTTGCCGAAGCGTATTTTCAGCGCGGGAAAACTTTTTGGAGACTTCATTATTCGGAGTATGATGTTATCGATTCGGCTTACAGCGATGTTGAGCAAGCGTTGGAACTCAAGCCGGATTGTTCCGAATTCTACGATACCTATGTCGGTCTGTGCTACGATAGCGGTAAATATAAAAAAGGAATTGAGTTTTTCAACAAGCTGATTGAGCGTGACCCGAAAAATATTGCGGCTTATGATGCGCGAACGAAACTTTATGAATATTTTCTTTCCAACGGAAGCGTCACGGATCCCGCGTTCCAAAAAATTTTCGACGACTATAAAAAAATTATTGAGACGAGCGATTTTGAAACTTCTTATGCACGCGGAGAAGCTTATTACCGTTTGGAACAATATGAGCGGGCGATTGAGGATTGTACTAAGCTTATTGAACTTAATCCGTCTAATGCCGATGCCTATGAACTGCGCGAGAAATGTTTTAAGGCTCTGGGCGACACGAAACGGGCGCGGGAAGATTTTTTCAAGTACAAAGAATTGCATTGCGAACGCGAGACAGACCCTTACTACAAACTCGTAAGATATGGCGAACTTTATCAAGAACGTGGAGATTATGAGCAGGCGATTGAAAAATTTTCTGCGGCGATAACTCTTAAACCGGAGATGCCACAAACTTACAAAAAGCGCGGGCAATGTTTTGATGCTCTGGGCAACATGAAACGGGCGCGGGAAGATTTTTCTCAAGCCGAAAAGATACGCACTGCGCCAAGAAAAAAAACTGATTGGGAACTAAGACGGGAAAAAAGGGATAAACTTTACTCGGAATATCTCAAGCTTGCCCGCGACGCC
Source organism: uncultured Selenomonadales bacterium (assembly GCA_937877655.1). Taxonomy (GTDB): domain Bacteria; phylum Bacillota; class Negativicutes; order Selenomonadales; family Selenomonadaceae; genus Quinella. Next base: position 30,642 of record CALFJC010000063.1, on the reverse strand, counting down.
GATAAGAATCAAGACTACGCGGCGGCTGTCGAATATTACACGAATGCACTTGAAAATTCCAATTTTGATTTAGAGGATAAAGCGTACATTGAGCGTTGCGAAGTCTATTACAAAATGGGCAATGAACTTCAAGCACTCGAAGACATAAACGAAGCTGTTGATTATGAATTTTCAATAAGCAAGAATACAGGAAGATGGTTCAAGCGCAGTTTTTATTGCGATGACTTGGACGGAAATTTTAGTGAAACCGGCTGTCTTGATTGGTGGGGAACTTTCGGCGGTTTTGATGCGAACGGAAAATTTCAAGTAGACACACCGGATCCCGAATATTTGATTGACAGATACCTCGACGTAATTACTCCGCTTGCCAATGACGCCGACGCTTTGAACAGTCGCGGGCTTGCCTGCATTGAAATTGAAAAATACGACGCGGCGATTAATTGTTTCACGGCGGCGATAAAAATTTCTCCGACTCGTGTTGAGGCTTATATCCTGCGCGGCAAAGTTCATCACACTTTGAAAAATTACGTTGCGGCTCTTGAAGACTTCGACAGGGCGATTGAACTTGACGCGACCAATGCGCGAGCTTATTTCGAGCGCGGCGAATTTTATTTTAAGCTGAGATATTACGATAAGGCAATTCATGACTTCGATAAAATTATTGCGCTTGATCCTGACGACGCCGAGGCTTACGAAATGCGCGGCGAAGTTTATTTTGCGGCGGGCGATTATGAACGAGCGATTGCCGATTGTACTCAAGCCGTGAAAATTTCTCCCTATTTCATTGCGGCTTATTTTTTGCGTGCCAAAAGTTATTTCACCGTCAAAAATTTTGAACAATGCATTTCGGATTGCACATGCGCCATAAAAATTAGTGATTTTATGGATGTTTGTATCTTGCGGGCGGAAGCTTATCTTGCCGTCGGAAATTATGAGCAAGCCCTTTCCGATTTTCGCAGAGCTATTGGTTGGTGCCGTCATTCTCTTGCAAATATTGTTGGCGAAAAAATTTCTGCTCTCGAAGAAAATCTCATCCCGACTATTGACGAGGACATTTTGAATATCTTGAGCGAACCCGAATTTACGTCCGAAATTATCAAAGGCAGAAAAGATTTGTCGGAGGCGCATTGCAAAGCGGGAATTGCTCATTACAACGGCGGACGATATGCGGCGGCGGTTACTGAATTCGACAAAGCCGTTGATTATGATCCGAATTGCGTTGCGGCATATGAAAATCTTGCCATTGTCTATGACGATCTTGGCGAGTCGAAGAAGGCGCAATTCAATTTTGATAAAGCGGCGGAACTTTCCGGGCGGCAATGAATAAAAATTATTGGCGGGAGTCTTCGGGCTCCCGATTTTTTTTATTGCAAGGGTTTGATAAATGCTGTAAAATCCTTTCAAAAAATTTTCAATCAAAAATTTAAGGAGAGTTTTTAAAAATGAGAAGTGACATTGTTAAGAAGGGCGCGACTCGTTGCGCACACAGAAGTTTATTTCACGCGAACGGCTTCGGCGTCGAGGAATTGAGCCGTCCGCTGATTGGCGTTTGCAATTCTTTTAACGAAATTATTCCCGGGCATATGCATTTGAAATCGATAACCGAAGCGGCGAAATTGGGCGTTGCGGCGGCGGGCGGCACTCCGATTGAATTTCCCGCTATCGGCGTTTGCGACGGAATTGCAATGGGGCATACGGGCATGAAATATTCTTTGGCGAGCCGCGAACTTATCGCCGATTCAATCGAGGCGGTTGCAATGGCGAGCGGTTTCGACGCGCTGATTTTAATTCCGAATTGTGATAAAGTTGTTCCCGGTATGTTGATGGCGGCGGCGAGATTAAATATCCCGTCGATAATCGTCAGCGGCGGTCCGATGTTGGCGGGGCGTCTTCATGGAAAAAATATAAGTGTCAGTCAAGCATTTGAGGCGGCAGGAAAATTTGCGGCGGGCAAAATGACTCAAGAGGAAATGACAGACCTTGAGGCGCACGCCTGTCCGAGTTGTGGTTCCTGCGCGGGACTTTTCACGGCGAACACGATGAACTGTTTAAGCGAGGCACTAGGAATGGCTTTGCCCGGCAACGGCACAATTCCCGCCGCTTACACGGGCGACAGATTTATTTTGGCAAAACGCGCCGGCGCAGTCATTATGGAACTTTTGGAAAAAAATATTTGCCCGCGAGATATTTTGACGAGGAAAGCTTTTGAAAATGCGATAACGGTTGATATGGGAATCGGCGGCTCGTCGAATACGGTTTTGCATTTAACCGCAATTGCCAACGAGTGCGGAATAAACATTCCCGCGACGCTTTTTGATGAAATTTCTGCGCGGACACCTTACATTACAAAGTTAAGTCCTGCGGGAACTCATCACATGCAAGATTTGGACGAAGCGGGCGGAATAAATGCCGTCATGCATGAACTTTCCAAGAAAAATCTTCTCAACCTTGACGCCTTGACAGTTACGGGAACTTTGGGCGAAAGAATCAAAGACGCGCAAATTGAACGCCCCGATGTGATTCACACCGTCGAAAATCCTTATCGGGCGACGGGCGGCATTGCGATTTTGCAAGGAAATCTTTGTCCCGATTATGCGGTTGTCAAAGCGTCCGCCGTCAGCGAGGACATGCTTGTTTACAGAGGCTCGGCGAAATGTTTTGACTCGGAAGAGACGGCGATTAACGCGATAATGGCGGGCGAAATTCATAACGGCGACGTTGTAGTTATTCGCTACGAAGGACCCAAAGGCGGTCCCGGTATGCAGGAAATGTTGAATCCGACGGCGGCAATTACGGGCGCGGGTTTGAAAGTCGGTTTGATAACGGACGGCAGATTCAGCGGCGCAAGTCAAGGCGCGTGTATCGGTCACATTTCGCCCGAAGCAATGGAAGGCGGCACAATCGCGCTGATTAAAGACGGCGACAAAATTTTTATCGATATTCCCAACCGCAAATTGGAACTTGAAGTCAGCGAAGAAGAACTTGCCAAACGCCGCGCAGAGTGGGTTAAGCCCGAACCGAAAATCAAGACGGGTTATCTTGCCCGCTACGCCAAACTTACAACTTCCGCCTCAACAGGCGCAGTTTTGAAAAGCAATTAGGAATGTGCAATTAGTAATGAGTAATGATTTTGCTTTTTAATTACTCATTACTAATTCCTAATTCCTAATTATCAAAGGGGTCGGTTTAATGTTTTGGGAAGAATCTTTTGGAATGCAACTGGAGAAATTTTTGCGGGCGGATCAATTTATTTTTGATGCGCCGATGAGCGAGTACACGACATTTAAAATCGGCGGTACGGCTGACGTTTTAATTTTCCCGTCGAGCGCGGAAGAGGTATCAAAAATTTTCAAACTGATTGAGATGTTCAGCTTAACATGTACGGTTCTCGGCAACGGCTCCAATGTTTTGATTCGTGACAAAGGAATTCGCGGCGTTGTTGTAAAGTTCACGGAAAAATTTTTCGGCGACATGCGTTGCGAAGGAGAAAAAATTATCGCCTGCGCGGGAGCGGAATTGAAATCGGTTGCTGATTTTGCGGCGGAGAATTCTTTAACGGGCTTGGAGTTTGCTTGCGGAATTCCCGGCAGTATCGGCGGCGCGATTTTCATGAACGCCGGAGCATACGGCAGCGAGATGAAAGATATTATTTCGAGCGTCAAGGCGGTTACACGCGACGGAGAACTTGTCGAGTTTGGAAGAAGAGATTTAGATTTGAGTTATCGCCACAGCATTTTTCAGGAAAATAATTGTGCGATTTGCGAAGTGGAATTGCTTTTACGGCGCGGCAACGTCGGCGAGATAAAAAATAAAATTGCGGAGTTCACTGCTCAACGCGAGAGCAAACAGCCGCTGAATTTACCGAGTGCGGGCTCGACTTTCAAACGTCCCGAAGGAAATTTTGCGGGCACGCTGATTGACAAGGCGGGCTTGAAAGGTTTGAAAATCGGCGGCGCGATGGTTTCGGAAAAACACGCGGGCTTTGTCGTTAATGCGGGCGACGCGACGGCGCAGGACGTTTTGAATCTTATTGAGGAAGTCAAGCGGCGCGTCAATGAAACTTACGGCATTGAACTTGCGCCCGAAGTCCGCATTATCGGCGAGGAGTGATTTAATGGCGAAAAATAAAAATCGGCGACAGGAGACAAATTCGCTCGCTGTTGCCGTCACGGAAAAAATTCCGCTCGTCTCCGTGATTATCCCGATGTACAACGCGGCAAGATTCATTTCGCAGACGCTGGAAAGTTTGCTTTATCAAACAATGCAAGATTTTGAAGTTATAGTTGTTGATGATTGTTCGACAGATAACAGCGTTGAAGTTGTCGAGAGTTTCAAAGAAAAATTCGCTTCGGGGGGGGGTTATCAGTTTCATGTCGTCCGTCTCCCCGAAAACAGCGGCTCACCCGAAGTCCCGCGCAACCTTGCGATAAAGTTCAGTCGCGGAAAATATATCGCCTTCCTCGACAACGACGATCTTTTTACGAAAACTGCGCTTGAAGAGTTGTCGACGCTCGCCGAAAAATATCAAGCCGATGTCGTTCATACAGACGCATTTTTCTATTTCCCCGATGAAAAATTAAAATCTGCAACAACAGCGGAATTGCTGAATATGAATCATGCCGTTATAAAATGCAACCCGAATTCTCCGCGCTTGCAACAGGCGACCGACAAACCCGACGATCTTACCGAGCGAGTCAAAATCTGGATAAATTCGGATTTCCATTGGGCGACGTGGGCTCTGTTCTGTCGAAGAGATTTTTGGGTTGTCAATCGAATTAAATTCCCGCAAATGTCGGTATCGGGCGATACGATTGCAAATTTCGCTTGCTTGTGCTTGGCGAAAAAATTATTGCGCGTGCCGAATATCACTTACATTAACAGGTTCCGTCCCGATTCGGTTTCACATTCCAATATTGACTTAGAAAATTACTTTCACAAGTGGCTGAGCAATTTAAATCGCGGCTTTAATGAGTTTGATAAAGTCATGAAACGTTTTTCATTTTTTGAAGAGCATCCCGATTATCGATACGCAGTTTTGAATTGGTTTTTTGAGAGAGTGCTTTTGGATGCTCGTCAACTGCAGGCGGCTTATGCGCAAATTCATCCCGCCGCACTGAATCAATTTGTTCAAAAAGAATTTCAGCCCGAAGACGCGGCGTTCAGTGCTTATCTTTTCAATACGCTGAATATTTATCGGCTCCAAATCATGAGACTTCAACAAGAAATTAATGAACTGAAAGCGGGCAGGCGACCGCCCGAATAAAAATTGAGAGGAGAAATTTTATGGCAACAGAGAAAATCCCGCTTGTGTCGGTGATTGTTCCAATGTTCAACGCGGCAAAATTTATTTCGCAGGGCTTGGAGAGTTTGCTTTATCAAACCATGCAAGATTTTGAAGTTTTGGTTGTGGACGATTTTTCAACCGATAACTCCCTTGAAGTCGTCGAGAGTTTCAAAGAAAAATTCGGCGAACGACTTCGCATTATAAATCTCCCGAAAAATACCGGAATGCCCGGCTTGACAAGAAATGTCGGAATTCAATCTGCGCGGGGAAAATATATCGCCTTCCTTGACGCCAATGATCTTTTTACCAAAACCGCTCTTGAAGAACTTTCGACGCTCGCCGAAGAATCGCAAGCCGACGTTGTCCATTTGAAAGATTCGTTCAGACTTTTTAAGGGCAAAAAAATTTCTGTCGACGACCCGCGCCTTACCGACTTTGGGGCATTAACCAATCCAAAAAATTTCAGTTTTACTGAGTGGCGACGCCCCGTGCTCCCGCGCCCTAAACCTTTGGAAGCTCCTGCCCTTGAGCCCGAATATCTGGCACCGCGTTTAAATTCTTGGGTAAAGTGGAAATATCGTTTGGATGCCTGCGCTAACTTTTGCCGCCGCGAATTTTTGATCTCGAATCAAATATTTTTCCCCGAAATGCCCGAACTTGAAGCGCATGTTTTTAATTTCGCCTGCCTTTGTCTCGCGAAAAATTTTTTGTGTGCTCCAAACGTCGTTTATATCGCGAGACCGCGAATCGATTTGAATGAAGGCGATAACGTTCAAGCCGTCGAAAAATATTTTCATAAGTGGCTTGCCGTTCTCAACGTCGGCTTTAACGAGCTGGAAAAATTTATGGACAGAATAAGTTTTTTCCAAAATCAAATGAATTATCGTTATGCCGTTGTCGGATTTTTCTTCCGCTACGTTATCGATTGCGAAATTATTCGCAAGTACCCCGCCGATTATTCGCCGCTGATTTATCAAATTTCCAAAGAAGCTTTCAAGGCGGACAACGCGGCTTTGACGGCTTACCTTTTCAACATAATAAATGTTCAGCGGCTCCAACTTATGAAGGCGCAGAAAGAAAAAGATTCTGCACGGCAAGCCGAAGAACACGAATTAAAAAGAGCTCCGAGCACTTCGGAAGAAAAAATTCCGCTCGTGTCGATTGTCATCCCGATGTTCAATTCCGCAAAATTTATTTCTCAAACGTTGGAAAGTCTGCTTTATCAAACGCTGATTGATTTTGAAGTTATCGTGGTTGATGATTGTTCGACAGATAACGGCGTTGAAGTCGTCGAGAGTTTCAAGAAAAAATTCGCCGATTTTTTGGGCGTTAAACTTACGGTTATCAAACTTTCGCAAAACACCGGGACGCCGGGACTGCCGCGCAATATCGGAATTCAATTTGCTCGCGGAAAATATGTTGCCTTCCTCGACAGCGACGATCTCTTTACCAAAACTGCGCTTGAAGAACTTTCGACACTCGCAGAAAATTATTCGGCGGATGTTGTAAGGTTGCAAAAAAATTTCGTCTTGTGGGAAGGAAAATCGCGCTCCGCCGATGATCCGCTGATGACAAATTTTGAAGAACTTACCAACCCGAAAAATTTAACTGCCGTTTTGCGTTCGGATAAAATTGTTGACGCGCCGACTTTGGAGACAGAAGACATTTCAAAGCGCATAAATGAATGGCTCGGTTCCGCAACGAAAAACTTTTGGGCGGCGGGACTTTTATTTTGGCGGCGGGAGTTTCTTACCGACAACAAAATTCTTTTCTCTGATATTTACACTTGTGAAGATGCGCCTTTTGCTTTTGAAGGATTATGTTTGGCGGAAAAATTTCTTGTCGCGCCGAATTGCGTTTATATCGTCCGTCCGAGAGAAAATTCTCTTTTCCAAACGACAACCGAAGCCGCTTTGGAAAACAATTTGCACAAGAGAATCGGCTCCATGAAAAATCTTTTGGGCGAGATTGAGCGCATCACGTCAAAAATTCCTCTCTTGGCGAAAAACGCCGCTTATCGCCGCGCAGTTTCCGATTGGTTTATCAATTACGGCTTTTCTCTCACGAAAAATATTTACGAAAAACATTCGATAAGCGAGCTGAACGAAATTATCAAGCGCGAGTTCAAGCCCGCCGACGCAATTTTCGGAGCGTACATGTTCAATGCCGTAAACCTTCAACTTTCGGAGATCGCCGAATTGGAAAAGAAAGTTGCGGAGCTGGAGGAGATTGAAAAAATCAGAACAAGCACTCCGCGAAATTTGTTCTACTGAAAAAATTTGTTCATGCTATTGAAGAGGAGAAATTTTATGGCAACAAAAACAATCCCGCTTGTGTCGGTGATTATTCCAATGTTCAACGCGGCAAAATTTATTTCGCAGGGCTTGGAGAGTTTGCTCAATCAAACCATGCAAGATTTTGAAATTGTCGTTGTCGATGACGGCTCGAAAGATAATTCCGTTGAAGTCGTGGAGAGTTTCAAAGAAAAATTCGGCGAAAAACTTTACGTTATCAAGTTCCCGCAAAATACCGGGACGCCCGGACTGCCGCGCAATGCCGGAATTCAATTTGCGCACGGAAAATATATCGCCTTCCTTGACAGCGACGATCTTTACACCGAAACCGCGCTTGAGGAACTTTCGACGCTTGCGGAAAATTATCAAGCCGAAGTTGTTCATACGTTAAGCAGATTTTCTTTGTGGAAAGATGTAAATCAATCTGTCGACGATCCGAAATTTACCGACATGAATTATTTGATGAATCCCGCGAATTGGACGCGAATGCGCGAGCGAAAAGATTTGCAGATAACCGAGCCGATTTTTTTATCTGAAGAAATGACGGACAGGATTAAAGGCTTTGTGCAGGAAGATACTTTTTGGTCTGCGCAGTTTTCGATTTATCGGCGCGATTTTCTTATCGACAACCAAATTTTTTTCCCGCCGTTGCTCACGTCCGAAGATGCGTCGTTCACTTTTTCCTGCACCTGCCTTGCGAAAAAATTTTTAATCGTGCCGAATACAACTTACATTCGCCGAGCACGCTTGGATTCTGTTTCAAACGAAAATCCTTCCGCCGACGAGTTGAAAACTTATTTTCACAAAAAAATATCGGCACTCAAGGACGGCTTAAAGATTTTGGAAGACAAGATGGACAAAATGGATTTCTTCAAAGAAAATCCCGATTATCGCTACATGGTTTTGGATTTCTTCCGCAAAAAACATTTGGCTTTTTCGAGATATTTGCGTTTGAATTACGGAAAATTTTCCATGCAGCAAATCGGCGAGTTCGTCAAGCGCGAATTTCAGCCCGAAGATGCCGACTTCGCCGCGTTTCTGTTCAACAAAATGTATCTTCAGACGTTGCGAATCAATGAGTTGAAGAAGCGAATCGGCGAGCTTGAAAATGAAGGAGCGTGACTTTATGGCACAAAAAACAATCCCGCTCGTGTCGGTGATTATCCCAATGTTTAACTCGGCGAAATTTATTCCGCAGACTTTGGAGAGTTTGCTTTATCAAACCATGCAAGATTTTGAAGTTATCGTTGTCGATGATTGTTCCAAAGATAACAGCGTTGAAGTCGTCGAGAGTTTCAAAGAAAAATTCGGCGAAAAACTTCGCCTTATAAAATTTCCGCGAAACACGGGAATGCCGGGGCTCCCGCGCAATGCCGGCATTCAAATTGCTCGCGGAAAATATATCGCCTTCCTTGACAGCGACGATCTTTTTACCAAAACCGCGCTTGAAGAATTGACGGCGTTGGCTGAAGAATATCAAGCGGACGTTGTTCACATGAATGATTCTTATCGAGCTTACAAGGGGCAAATGTTGAGCGTCGAAGAACCCGAAATGACCGACTTCGATTATTTGACTGACTCCGAAAATTGGAGCGTTACGAATTGGCATTATCCTTTGACGGTGAGTCCGAAACCTTTGGAGGCTCCCGCGCTTGAGACGGAAAATTTGGCGGAGCGCGTAAAATCTTTTACCGATTGGAAATATCGTTTGGGAGTCTGCGCGAATTTTTGTCGCCGAGATTTTTTAATCGACAACAGGATATTTTTTCCTAAAGTTGCGTCGGCGGAGGATCAACTTTTCAATTTTGCGTGCCTTTGTCTTGCGAAAAATTATTTGCTTGCGCCGAATATCGTTTATATCGTTCGCCCGCGCTTCGGCTCAATCAGTCGCGAGGAAAATGACGAAAACGCCGAAAAATATTTCCGCAAATGGATAAAGATTTTTAACGGCGGTTTCAAGGCGTTGGAAAAATTTATGGCGCGAAATGAATTCTTCAACGAAAATCCCGATTATCGAAATGCCGTGACGGAATTTTTTTCAATCTGCATAATCGACCGCAACATAACAAATTTCTTTTCGGAAGAGCAGGCGGAGCCGTTTTATCGACTTCTCAAAGAAAATTTCCATACCGAAGACGCGGAACTTGCGGCGAATTTTTCCGACATGCTGAATAATCGTCATCTCAAAATAAGTGAACTCAAGGAAATGTATGAAGAGCCCGAAAAGTACAAGGCACGAAATGAAAAGGCGAAAGACGGAATCCCGCTCGTGTCGGTGATTATTCCGATGTTTAACTCGGCGAAATTTATTCCGCAGACGTTGGAGAGTTTGCTTTATCAAACGATAAATGATTTTGAAGTTGTGATTGTGGATGATTGCTCGACGGATAACAGCGTTGAAGTTGCCGAGAGTTTCACGGAAAAATTTAACAATCGCGGAATAAATCTTAAAGTCGTAAGGCTCCCGAAAAATACCGGGGCACCCGGGCTCCCGCGCAATGTCGGAATTCAATTTGCTTGCGGAAAATATATTTCTTTCCTTGACAGCGACGATCTTTATACGAAAACCGCGCTTGAGGAAATTACGAAACTCGCCGAGAAATATCAAGCGGACGTCGTTCATCTTAACGATACATTTACGACTTTCAAAGGAAAGGCATTGCCGCTTGACGACCCGCGCCTTACAAATATGAAGGAAATTACAAAGAAGGAAAATCTGATTCGCAGTAATTGGCATTGGACAATATCTCCCACTCCGCCCGAACCGTTTCCCGCTCCGATTTTCAAGCCGTATGATTTGAAAGAGCGCGTGCAGGATTGGGTTGATTGGGGCTATCGAATGAGTGTTTGCACAATTTTTTGTCGCCGCGATTTTCTTACAGCCAACCAAATCTTTTTTTCAAAACTGGTTGCCAATGAAGATCAAGTTATCGTTTTTACTTGCCTTTGTCTTGCGAAAAAATTATTGCGCGTGCCGAATATCGTTTATATCATAGTGCCGCATTGGGGCTCGCAAAGTCGCGACAGAAATCTTGACCGCAACAATGAAAAATATATTCACAAGTGGTTGAGTGCGATAAACGGCGGCTTTAACGAACTCAATAAGGTTATGGACAGATTTTCGTTTTTCGACGAGAATCCCGGCTATCGATACGCCGTTTTGAATTGGTTCTTCACTTTCAACGTGTTCATGAACAAAAATTTGTCTTACGACCAAAACAAGTCTGATATAGTTTATCCGATGATGAAAAGTTATTTTCAGCCCGACAATGCGCCGCTTACCGCTTATCTTTTGAACACGGTTAAGGAGTTTAAACTTCGCATAAACGAGTTGGAAAAGGAAAACAAAAAGCTTAAGCAGAGTCAAAAGAATTGACATACTCCGCACGAATAAATTCGGCGAATTTCGTTATCAACAACCAAAGCTTCTAATGAAGGCGAAGTCTTACTTGGTCTCCACCGCAGGACGATGTCCCACCCTGTTCTTTTTCTTCAAGCTGAAAGAAATATTCGCGTTCCTTCATTCAAAATATTTTTCGCGGCGTTTTTGTCCCTATCATGATGAGTACCGCATTTCGGGCAAGTCCATTCTCGCACGCTTAAATCTTTCGTTTCGGGATTCTTTTCTCCACATTCTGAGCAAAGCTGACTTGACGGATAGAATTTGTCTACTTGAATTATTGTCGTGCCCATGCGTCCTGACACGTATTGCAAAATTTTCAAGAACATTCCAAAACCATAATCCTGCATTTTTTTGCCATGACCGCGTTGCAAACCTTTCAAGCTCAAATCTTCCACGCAAATTAGCGCATACTCCGAACAAAGGTGTTTTGCCAATTTCCAATGAAAATCTTTGCGCCGATTCTCTGCTCGTCGATAGATTCTTGCCAATTCAAGCCGTGCTCGTTCCCGATTCTTCGACTTATCTTTTTTCTTCGATAGAGTTTTGGACGCTCGCTTTAAGGCTTTAATATTCGACAGCAAAAAACTCGGCGCGAGAATATCTTTCCCGTCGGACGCGACTAAAATTTTCTCCTTGAAGCCGAAGTCATAGCCGACGCTTTGACCTGTTCGTGCCAAAACTTCATTTTCTTCATAATCCGTCACAACGAAAATAAAAATATCTCCCACGCTGTCTCGTTTTACCGTCACAGTTTTTACTTTTCCGACGACCTCCCGCGACTTGAAATATCGATACGCCTGCTTGTTTATGATAATTGTATTATGCCATGCTTCAATCTTCCAGCCTGTCTGTTTCAAAGTGAACGATTTATACTTTTTCACCCGCTTAAATTTCGGTGGCGAACATTTTATCTTGCGCTTAAAGTTATTGAAAAACAATCTGTAAGCACGATCGATTCTGTCGGTTACGTCTTGCACTGCCTGCGCGCCGATTTCTTTCAAATATGAAAAATTTTTTAACCGCTTGAGTTTCGTCAGATGTTTTTGCAATACAGGCTTTTGTAAATATTTGCCAAAAAGCCGAAAATAGCGTTTGTGCAAAGTAAGGCAATGATTCCAAATAAGACCTGCCGCGTTTATCTGTTGATTCAACTTTTTGTTTCGCTTTGCCCTGTAGAGTTTAAAGCAGAAAGTTTTCATTGGTCGTCACCTCAATTCGTATTATACTTACTTGAATATTTACTTTCAATATTTATGCGCTTTACGCATTATTAACAGAGTTTCAAAGGAGTTTTTTCAATGATTAAAGAAGCTATCGTTAAAATCGTGAACAAGGAGGATCTCAGTTACGACGAGGCATTTGCCGTGATGAATGAGATCATGAGCGGCGAAACTTCTCCGACACAAAACGCGGCATTTTTATCTGCGCTGTCGACGAAAAGCGCGGGAGCCGAGACGACGGACGAAATTTCGGGTTGCGCGGCGGCAATGCGGGCACACGCAACAAAAGTCGAAACGGGCATGGAACTTTTTGAGATCGTCGGGACGGGCGGCGACAATTCGCAGAGCTTTAATATCTCGACGACTTCGGCTTTAATCGCGGCGGCGGGCGGAATGAAAGTTGCCAAGCACGGAAACCGCGCCGCTTCGTCAAAATGCGGTGCCGCCGATTGTCTGGAGGCTCTCGGCGTCAACATCAATCAAAGTCCCGAAAAATGCATTGAGCTCCTTAACAAGGTCGGCATTTGTTTTTTCTTCGCGCAGAAATATCACAGCTCGATGAAATATGTCGGCGCAATTCGCAGGGAGTTGGGTTTCAGAACGGTTTTTAATATTCTCGGTCCTTTGACGAATCCCGGCAAACCTTCAAGACAAATTTTGGGCGTCTACGCGGAATATCTCGTCGCGCCGCTTGCACAGGTTTTGATAAGTCTCGGCGTCAAGCGCGGCATGGTTGTTTACGGGCGCGATAAGTTGGACGAAATTTCTTTGAGTGCTCCGACTTCGATTTGCGAAATTAACGACGGCTGGATAAAAAATTTTGTCATTGCTCCCGAAGATTTCGGCTTTGCTCGTTGCACAAAAGAAGATTTGCGCGGCGGCGACCCGAAAGAAAATGCGGAAATAACTCGTGCGATTCTGCGCGGCGAGAAGGGGCATAAAAGAAATGCCGTCCTGCTGAACGCGGGCGCGGCTCTTTACGTCGGCGGCAAGGCGGAGAGTTTTAAATCGGGCGTCGAACTTGCGGCTGAACTTATCGACAGCGGCAAGGCTCTCGAAACTTTGAAAAAATTTATCGCCGTCAGTCAAGAGGCTTGATTATGACAATCTTGGATAAAATTGCGGCGCGGACAAAAATTCGCGTCGCCCAATACAAAAATAAAATTTCTCTCGCCGAAATTAAATCGCAAGCCCTTTTGTTGCCGAGAGAAAATTTTCCTTTTGAAGTCGCGCTGAAGAAGGCGGGGCTCTCTTTTATTTGCGAATGTAAAAAGGCGTCGCCGTCAAAGGGTTTAATCGCCGAAAATTTTCCTTACCTTGACATTGCAAAAGAATACGAGGCGGCAGGCGCAGATGCCGTTTCCGTTTTGACCGAGCCCGAATTTTTTTTGGGCAACGATAAATTTTTGTCCGAAATTTCCGCGCAGATTTCAATTCCCTGCTTGCGAAAAGATTTTGTCGTTGATGAGTACATGATTTGGCAGGCAAAAATTTTGGGCGCGTCTGCGGTTCTGCTAATTTGCGCGATTTTGGACGACAAGCAACTGAAAAATTTTATCGCGACTTGTGACGCGCTCGGTTTATCGGCGTTGGTTGAGGCGCATGATGAAAAAGAAATTCGGCGGGCGATTGATTGCGGCGCGAGGATTATCGGCGTGAACAATCGCAACTTAAAAGATTTTTCCGTTGACATGAATAACGCGAAAAAACTTCGGGAACTTGTGCCGCCCGAAATAATTTTTGTTTCGGAAAGCGGCGTTAAATCTGCCGAAGACATAAAAAAAATTCGCGAGCTGGGGGCGGACGCGGTTTTAATCGGAGAAATTTTGATGAGAGCCGCCGATAAGAAATTGAAACTCGACGAGTTGAAAGGCGACTTATGACTAAAATAAAATTCTGCGGCAACTTTTAAAAAGTTGACAAACAGCGGTCGCGCCGTGCCGATTAATTTAGGCGTAGGAATTTGCCGCGCCGGTACGCAACGCTGCGCATTGCTAGCTTTGAAATTTTTTGGAGTAACTTTTATGACTAAAATAAAATTCTGCGGGCTGAAAACTTTTGACGACATTTCTTTCGTCAATGAACTTTTGCCCGAATATGTCGGTTTTGTCTTCGCGCCGAAAAGCAAACGTTATGTCACGCCCGCGCAGGCAGAAAAATTTCGCGGCGCATTGTCCGAAAAAATTTGTGCGGTCGGAGTTTTCGTCAATGAAAATTTTCAAACCGTCGCCGAACTTTTGAACGCGGGAATAATCGACGCCGCGCAACTTCACGGCTCCGAAGATGACGAATACCTTAAAAATCTGCGCGGACTCACAAACAAAATTATCATTCAAGCATTTCAAACCGATAAAATTGCGGCGGTAGAGAAAAGCCTTGCCGATTTTGTTTTGATTGATTCGGGCGCAGGCGACGGAAAAGTTTTCGATTGGAATTTGGTAAAAAATTTGCGGCGCGAATATTTTTTGGCGGGCGGCTTGACTCCCGAAAATGTCGGCGACGCAATTAAAATTTTGAAACCTTTTGCAGTCGACGTTTCAAGCGGCATTGAAACCGACGGCAAAAAAGATTTTAACAAGATGGCAACCTTCGCGGAGGTTGTGCGGAGGGAAAATTTATGACGAATAAAAAAGGACGCTTCGGCATTTACGGCGGGCAATACATCCCGGAAACTTTGATGAACGCCGTAATTGAGTTGGAAGAGGCTTACAATCGTTTTAAGGACGACGAAAATTTTCAACGCGAACTTGACGATTTGCTTAAAAATTATGCGGGGCGTCCGTCAATGCTTTACTTTGCAAAAAAAATGACTGACGATTTGGGCGGCGCGAAAATTTATCTCAAGCGCGAAGATTTAAATCACACGGGCTCACACAAAATTAATAACGTTCTCGGTCAAGCTTTGCTGGCAAAAAAAATGGGCAAGACAAGATTGATTGCCGAAACGGGCGCGGGACAACACGGCGTCGCAACCGCCACAGCCGCCGCACTTTTGGGCATGGAGTGCGTTGTTTTCATGGGCGAAGAAGATACCATTCGTCAAGCTCTCAACGTCTATCGCATGAAACTTTTGGGCGCGCAGGTTATTGCCGTCAAGAGCGGCACGGGCACTCTCAAGGACGCGGTAAGCGAAACTTTTCGCGAGTGGACAAATCGAATCAGCGACACTCATTATTGTTTGGGCTCGGTTATGGGTCCGCATCCTTTTCCGATTATCGTTCGCGATTTTCAAGCCGTCATTTCCAAAGAAATTAAAGCGCAGATTTTTGAACGGGAAAAAAAATTACCCGATGCGGTTGTTGCGTGTTGCGGCGGCGGCTCAAATTCAATCGGAACTTTTTACAATTTCATTGACGATAAAAGCGTTCGGCTGATAGGTTGCGAGGCGGCGGGCAGAGGCATTGACACTTTCGAGACGGCGGCGACGATTGCAACGGGCAGAGTAGGAATTTTTCACGGCATGAAGTCTTATTTTTGCCAAGACAAATACGGGCAAATTGCTCCCGTTTATTCGATTTCTGCCGGGCTTGATTATCCCGGTATCGGTCCGGAACATTCTTGGCTCCACGACATCGGACGGGCAGAATATGTTCCGATAACCGACGCGGAAGCTGTCGAGGCTTTTGAATATCTTTCGCGCACGGAAGGAATTATTCCCGCGATTGAATCGGCGCACGCGGTTGCTCACGTCATGAAAATTGCTCCGAGCATGGACAAAGATAAAATTATCGTTATCACATTGTCGGGGCGCGGCGATAAAGATTGTGCGAGCGTCGCCCGCTACAGAGGAGAAAATATCGGCGATTAAATTTTGATTAAAAATTTTGCGGCGAAGAATTGCCGCTTTTTTTTTGCGTCCGATTGTGCTAAGCTTATAAAAATATTTTTCGGGAGAAGTTTTCAATGGAGATGATTACTAAAAAGGATTTCAATACAAGGCGAGGTTTATTCGCCGTTGCAATTTTTTTCGGCGTAAATGCCGTGACATGTCAAGCCGCCGTTTCTCAATCGGAAGTTTCCGCCGTCTTGAATAATTCAAATGCTTGGAGCCTTCATCTTGTCGACGCGGACAAAAATTTTGTGGCGGGCAATGCGCCGGATTTTTTCGTTGCCGAGAATAAAATTTATTTTGTCGGCGAAAATGTCTCACAAGTTTTGGGCAAATTGACTTTCGACGGCGTAAGCGGCATTCCCGTAAAATCTTTGAACGGCACGACTTTCGACAACATGAAAACGCTTATTCCCGGTTTCATGAGTAATTTGCCTTACAAAAATTATTCGACGTTCACGGAATTGGAGCTCGCTGTTTTGCAAGATCTCGGCTACGTTTTGGACAGAAAAAATTTTTACGGACAATCGATTTACACGAGCGGCGGATCTTTTATAAACGAAAATGATTTTTCAAGCGAAGAATCTCAAAGCATCGGCTTGCATGTCTGGGGCGCAGGAAATCTTGTCACGCAGAGCGGAAATATTTTTCAGAGCGGCGAAGACTCAATCGGCGTCCGCGTTGACGGCTTCGGAAACAAAATTACAATTCCGGCGGGCACAAAGATTGAATCGAGCGGAAAAGGGATTTTAATTTCCTACGGACGAGATCACAATCTCAATGTTGCGGGCGAAATTGCGGCGGCGGGAAATGCCGTTGAATTTAATTTCGGCTCGAACTCGCTCGGCGTCGTCGGTGAATATCGCGGCTCCTACATTCGTTATCTGCGCGGAATTGATACCGAAGGAAATATCATCTCGGCGATAAATCTTCCGCTTGAAATGTCGGACGGCGAATTTCTTTACACGACGAACGAATTGAACGGCGCGCTTGTCAACGATTTTAATTTGTCGGGAAAAATTTCGGGCAAAAATGCAATTTATATCGGGCAAAATTCTTTCGTGAAAAATATCAACGTCAACGCGGGCGCGGAAATCAGCGGCGACATTATTTCCGATTGGAAAAAATTTTCTTCGACAGACTCGCTCGGAATTCAATACGGCGAAAAAATTTTTGACGCGTCGAAATATATTCCCGACCTTGTCACGAATTTAAATATCAATGCCGATTTGGAATACGGCGGAAAAATTTCGGGCGCGGAAAATATGAAAATGCATGTCAAGGCGGGCACGTTGAAATTTTCGGGGACGGCTGATGTCGTGAGTGTTGACGTTATGAACGGCGCAAAAATTTTCGGCGGCACTTTCAAGCTGAACAATCTCGCGCTTGCCGAAGGTTTCAGCGATTCGACGGCGGGAAAATTTATAAATCACGGGACGATAGCCGCTTCTTCGCCCGATACAAATTTGATTATCAACGGCGATTTAATTTCGGACGGCGTGTTGCAAAAAGTCAGCGGCGGCTCGGCGGGCTCTATTATCGTCAAAGGCAATGCAAATGTTGAGGGCTCGACCGTCACAACCGACACGCTCCTTCCTAACGAAACTGCAACGGTTCTTGTCGCCGACTCGATAACGGGCAACATAAAAAATCCCGAAGGCAACGCCATTCCGATTTCGGCAATGCTCAGTGCTTCGGGAAAAATTGTCGACAACACTTTGACTGTCACGACTTACAAGGCGGATAATACTGAAAAAATGACTTCGCGGGAGTCCGAAACTTTTTCCGCAATGAACAGCATGTTTGAAAATCTTGAAGGCGATATTCAACAGGAAGAGATGCGCGAACTTTACAACATGGATTTTCCGGAGGCGAAAAAAACTTTAAATCAAATCGGCTCCAATGACTCCGCGCAGATTATGACTGTCGCGCAACAAAGTACCGCGATTGATAAAATGATTTCGGATCGTATAACGAAAATTTTCACGCCGAATTTCATGCCCGATTACGTTGACGTGAAAATTAATCCTTTGAATTTTGCGGAAGGCGAGGACACTTCGCCCGAAATGAAAATTAAGGTTAAAGTTCCTTCGCGGCAAGAAAATAATTTTTGGCTGAACTACATGAAAAATTGGGGCAGTTTGCGCGGCGGCACGGATTATCACGGGAGCGTTATCGTCGGCGGCTATGATCGTCCTTTCGGAAAAAAAGTTCGTGCGGGGATTTTCGCGACCTACGGGACGATTGGTTACGGCGCGGATTCTTCGCGGGCGACGGTTTACGATACTCGGCTTGGACTTTATGCGGGTTATCACAACAAGGAGAGTGATGTTTATTTTTATGTGAACGGCGGGCAGTTGCGAAATTCTTTGCACAGAGGAATTTCTTCGTTGGGCTTGGCGACGAATGCCAATTACAAAAGTCACATTGTCGAAGTCGGCGGCGAATACAAATATGATCTTTCGCCCAAAAAAACTTGGCATGTCAGCCCGTTCATAAATTTTCAGACGTCTTATCTCAAGCAGAACAGCTACAGCGAGCGCGGCGCGGGCATTTACAATCAGCATGTCGATTCGGGGAGCAATGTTTATTTTGCGGCGCAGACGGGATTTGATTTGAAGAGATATTATCGGACGGGAATGTTCGGGATGCGTTTCGGAGTCAAGCATGGTTTCACGGGCGCGGATCCCGATTTAAGAATCAGTTACGAAGGAAATTCTTCCGACAGTTACAAACTTCGTTACAAGAGAGATGAAACTCATTTTGTATGTTCTCTGCGCGGGGAAAATGAATTTGCTCGCGGCTGGTTTATGGGCGGCGAGGCTGAACTTCAGCTCGGAGAAAATGATAAAGACGTTACGGCGTCGGTTATGTTGCGGCGCACGTGGTGAAATTCTTCCCCCTTTTTTCCAAAAAGTGGGTTCGCAAAACCATTTTATTGAAAAACTTTTTCTTTGCTACGCCCAAAGAAAAAGTTACAAAAAGAAAGGGCGTTTGACCGGCAAAGAAAACATCCTGTTTTCGTTGCCGGCGGGCGCACGTCCTGTGCGCCCGTGTCTTCTCCACCCGCTACAAATTTTTTTCATTACGCATTACGCATTACGAATTACTAATTGCTTTTAGGAGGTTTTTAAATGGCAGAAAATGCAAAGATTTTTATTGTGGAAGATGAAAGACCGATTTCGCGGCTTCTTCAACTGACTTTGGAGCGCGAAGGTTTCAAGACGGCGGCAGAATTCAACGGGCGTCGCGCTTACGAAAGAATTCTTCAGGAAAAATATGATTTGGTTTTGCTCGACGTAATGTTGCCCGAAATGGACGGAATGGAAATTTGCAAGCGCGTCCGCGAAGTCAGCGACATTCCGATAATCATGTTGACGGCTCGTGATGAAATTCGCGACAAAGTCGAAGGGCTTGATCTCGGCGCGGATGATTACATGACAAAACCTTTTGCCGCAGAAGAACTTTTGGCAAGAATTCGCGGCGTTCTCCGTCGTCACAGCGAAAGAGTTCGCGCCGCCGAAGAAACTCGCTACGTTGTCAAAAACATGATTCTCTACCCCGAACGCTACGAAGTCACGGTGAACGGTACGCCCGTCGAGCTGACGCATAAGGAATACGCTCTTTTGAAATATCTTGTCGAAAACAAACGCAACGTCCTTTCACGCGACCAAATTCTTCAAACGGTTTGGGGCTACGATTTTATCGGCGATACAAATGTTGTCGACGTTTATATCAGCTATTTGCGCTCCAAGATTGATGAAAGATTCGGCGAGAAATATATTTACACGACAAGAGGCGTCGGCTATGCAATTAGGGATTGACGCGGTATCGGAAAATTTTCTTCGACAACAACGTTTTGTAAATGACGTATCACACGAATTGAGAACGCCCTTAACGATAATTCGCGGCTATGTCGACTTGCTGGAAAGTTACGGCACGTCCGACCCCGAAATTTTCAAGGAAGCCGTCACGTCGATAAAAACTTCCGCGCAGAACATGCAAAATCTTGTTGAAAGTTTGTTATTCTTAGCCCGCGCAGATCAAGGGCGTCAACCGCTTACGAAAGTTCCCGTCGATTTGGACGAGCTGTTGAAAAAATTCGTTGAGGCTTACAATTCGCCGCGTGTAAAAGTTTCAAAGTTCCCGCCCTGCAAAATTTTGGCGGACGGAGAATTTTTAAAGAAAATGTTCGCCGCCTTCTTGGACAACGCGCTTTATTACAGCACCGACGCGGTTAAAATCGAATTGACGACTTCGGGCGACGTTGCAACCTTGAAATTTATTGATAAGGGCATCGGCATTGACAAAGAAGACATGGGAAAAATTTTCGACAGATTTTATCGCACGGACAAGGCGCGTACCAAAATCGACGACAGAGAAAATGCGGTCGGGCTCGGCTTGCCCATTGCAAAGTGGATTGCCGACCGCCACGACATTAAAATCAGCGTCAAAAGCAAACTCGGCGAAGGCTCGACTTTCACGCTGACCATTCCCACAATTTAAAAATTGCCTTCCGGGTTTTCGGAGGGCAATTTTTTTCTCCCTTTCCTTTACGAAAAACATTTTTTTTTGCGTTCTTGACGGAAAAAGCTCTGCGTGTTAGAATCAGTTTGCTAAAAACAAAATCCTAAACGTGGCGCAGAGCCCTTCCGTATCATATTTTAACACGCTCGCGCCGCGCTGTCAATAAAGGGGGAAATTCTTATGGCTTACGGCATCGTTTACAAACTCACTAACAAAGAAAACCAAAAAAATTATGTCGGACAGACAACGCTAACTTTGGAAGAAAGATTGACGTATCATAAATATGGTCATCTTTACGTTGACAGCGAAATTCGCAAATACGGCATGGAAAATTTTTCGGCGGAGATTTTGGCAGTCTGCGAGACAAAAGCGGAGCTCGACGCGCAAGAAATTCGTTTCATCAAAGAATTGGATTGCATGGTACCTAACGGCTATAATTGGTCGGAAGGCGGCAACCACCATCCCGGTTCGCAGAACGGAGATGGTTGGATGATTATGTATCGTGAAGCGTTGGCTAAATTGGCTATTTCCGCGCCCAGTTTAGCATTCAGAGTATTCGCTTTGTTGGCTTCAAAACAAGTTTTTGAAAACAGCGGCATCAGTTCCACAAAGCAGGCTATTGCTGATGAAATGGGAATGTCTTATCAGCGCGTTTGGGAAGCGTTTAAGTGGCTCAAAGAAAATTTGTACATTAAAGAGATAAAAGTAAACGGTCAAACTCAATTTTTGTTGAATCCCGACGTGACAACTTGCGGCAAGAACAAAAAAAAGAAAGTGGATCTGTGGAACTCCGTCCAATGAAAAGAGACTCCGAAATTATCTCGGAGTCCTTTTTATTTTCCGTTGAAACTCATCCGCCGCAAAATTTTTCAAGACTTTGATAAATCTTCGTTCGCATGGTAAAATGCTCGCGTCATTATAATTTTTCAGATTTAATAAGGCGGTTTAATCACATGGCTATTTTCTCTCGTAAAAAAAAGATTTTAAAACTCTACCTGAACGGCGAAATAACTTCCAACACTTCAAAATTCAGCGGAGATAATTCCGTTCAAAAATTGAAAAGCGAATTGCTTGAAGTAAAACAGACGAACGAAGATAATTACAAAGGAATTCTCTTGAAAATAAATTCTCCGGGCGGAACGGCTGGCACAAGTGAGGAATTGGCAAAATTGGTTTTCAGCTTAAGGGAAAAAGTGCCCGTCGTAACTTCCATTGGCGACAGTGCTTGTTCGGGCGCGTATATGATCGCCGCCGCCTCGAATTACATTTTTGCCAACACTTTGTCTTGGACGGGCTCTATCGGCGTGATTATGATGTTGCCTAATTTTCAAGAGCTGTCGAAAAAACTCGGCGTCTCCTTCAAAACGATAAAAGCCGGCAAAATGAAAGATTTGGGCAACCCTTATCGCGAAATGACGCCCGAAGAAGAACTTTATCTTGAAAATCTCGTTAAGGCGGCGCACGAAGAATTTATCAACTTCATAAAGCTCACGCGCCCTAACGCAATTAATCTTAAAGAATTGGCGGACGGAAGAATTTTGGACGCCCGAACCGCTCTTGAAAACAATCTTATCGACAAACTCGGTACCGAAGACGACGCGCTGACATTTTTAATCACAGAAATTCTTCACGGCAACGAAAAAGATTTTTCCGTAACCGATACCGCGCCCAAGCCCGGCTTTTTGAAACGGATAATCGATATGTCCGCGCCGATTTCGATTAAATTGGAGTTGCCGAATACTTTTCGGAGATTTTAACTAAAAAATTGCCCCGACCAAGCGTCGAGGCTTTTTTTATGTGTGCAATACAGCGCAATCGCCTAAATTAACGGCTTTTCGTTAACGCCAAAATTGACAAGCACTTAGCGCAAGGGTAAAATGCAAAAGTCAATTCAGACAAAAAATTTCTTGGAGGAGATATTCATATGAAAAATTCTGTCAAAAAAGTTGCGCTGGCATATTCGGGCGGGCTGGATACTTCGGTTATCATTCCTTGGCTGAAAGAAAATTACGGTTGCGAAGTCATTGCGGTCTGCGCGGACGTCGGGCAGGGCGATGAACTTAACGTCGTTCACGATAAAGCTTTGAAGTCGGGCGCGTCGAAAGTTCATATCGCCGATCTCACAAAAGAATTCATTGAGAAATATATTTTCCCGACTCTCAAGGCGGGCGCAACTTACGAAGAAAAATATTTGCTCGGAACTTCGTTTGCCCGTCCGATTATCGCGAAAAAGTTGGTCGAAGTCGCGCTTGCCGAAGGTTGCGACGCCGTAGCTCACGGCGCAACCGGTAAAGGCAACGATCAAGTTCGTTTTGAACTCACGGTTAAAGCACTCGCGCCCGAATTGAAAATTATTGCCCCGTGGCGTGAATGGGAGCTCGACAGCCGCGAATCCGAGATTGAATACGCAAAAGCACACGACATCCCCATTGCCGCCGCAAATAAAACTTACAGCATGGACAGAAATATTTGGCACTTGTCGCACGAAGGTTCCGATTTGGAAGACCCGTGGAATGCTCCGCAAAATAAAATGTTCCTTATCAGCGTCGCGCCCGAAGATGCGCCCGATAAGCCCGAAGAAATTTCGGTTGACTTTGAACAGGGCATTCCCGTTGCCGTCAACGGCGAAAAACTCGGCGCGGTTGAACTCGTGACAAAATTAAATGAAATCGGCGCAAGAAACGGCGTCGGCATTGTGGACATCTGCGAAAATCGTCTTGTCGGCATGAAGAGCCGCGGCGTTTATGAAAATCCTGCAGGCTCGATTCTTTTCTACGCTCACCGCGAATTGGAATATCTCTGCCTTGACCGTGCAACTTTCCATTTCAAACAACATGTCGCGGTTAAATACGGCGAATTGGTTTATGACGGAATGTGGTTTGCTCCGTTGCGCGAGGCATTGGCGGCTTTCGTCGATGAAACTCAAAAGACAGTCACGGGCACAGTCAAATTGAAACTTTACAAGGGAAATATCATTTCGGCGGGCTCGAAGTCGCCTTATTCGCTTTACAGCCAAGAGTTCGTGACTTTTGAACATGACGACGTTTACAATCAAGCAGACGCGACGGGCTTTATAAATCTTTTCGGCTTGCCGCTTAAAGTTCGTGCTTTGGTGAACAAAAAATGAGTAGCGACGCCCAAAATTACGAAACTAGCAATGCGCAGCGTTGCGTACCGGCGCGGAATCAATCTCCAAATTCTAATAAGGTTGGAGCGCGACAGCCGGGTCAAGCGTCACGCTTGTGGGGCGGCAGATTTGAAAAGTCAACCGACGAAATGATTAACGAGTTCCAAGCGTCGATTAATTTTGATAAGCGCATGTATCGCGAAGATATTCAAGGCTCAATCGCCCATGCGAAGATGCTCGCCGCGCAGAAAATTATTTCGGAAGAAGATTCGGAAAAAATCTGCGCGGGCTTGGAGAAAATTTTGGAGCAGATTGACGCGGGCAAATTTAATTTCAGCGTCGCGCTCGAAGATATTCACATGAACATTGAGAAGGCGTTGACTGATTCAATCGGCGCGGCGGGCGGCAGACTTCATACCGCTCGCAGTCGAAATGATCAAGTCGCCCTCGATACTCATCTTTACATGCGCCGCCAAGTTCGCGAAGTTCAAAAATTAATTCTCAATCTGCAAAAAGAACTTGTCAAAGCCGCCGAAAAAAATTCCGACGTGATTTTCCCCGGCTATACTCATTTGCAACGCGCTCAACCGATTTTATTTGCTCATCACTTGCTGGCGTATTTCTCAATGTTGCAAAGAGATTTTGATCGTTTTGAAGGAGTTCATGCCCGCGCAGATATTATGCCGCTCGGTGCGGGAGCATTGGCGGGCACAACTTTTCCAATCGACAGAAATTTTGTCGCTCGCGAATTAAATTTTTCCGAGATTTATTCCAACAGCCTTGACGCCGTAAGCGACAGAGATTATCTGCTTGAATTTTTATCCGCCGCCTCGATTCTTATGGTTCATCTTTCCAGATTCAGCGAGGAAATTATTTTATGGTGCAGTCGCGAATTTTCTTTTATCGAATTGGACGACGCGCATTGCACGGGCTCTTCCATGATGCCGCAGAAAAAAAATCCCGACGTGCCCGAATTGGTTCGCGGAAAGGCGGGACGAGTTTTCGGACACTTAACGGCGTTGCTGACGACGGTTAAAGCTTTGCCGCTCGCTTACAACAAAGATTTGCAGGAAGACAAGGAAGGAGTTTTTGACGCTCTTGACACCGTGAAATTTTCGCTGGCAGTTTTCGCGCAGATTGTTGCGGGCATGAAAATTCGCAAGGAAAATATGCGCCGCGCCGTCGAAGAAGATTTTTCCAACGCAACCGACCTTGCAGATTATCTCGTCAAGAAAAATTTGCCCTTCCGCCAAGCGCACGAAGTCGCCGGCAAGCTCGTTCACTTTTGCATTGAGAAAAATATTTATCTCAAAGATTTGACGCTTGACGAATTTAAAATTTTTTCTCCGCTCTTTGAAGCCGACATCCACGACGCCATCCTGCCCGAAACTTGCGTTGCCGCCCGAAATTCTCAAGGCGGAACTTCTTTTCAACAAGTCGCAATTCAAATCGCGGCGGCTAAAGATTGGATTAAAAATCATGGAAACAACAATTAATAATATCGTCTTCGAGTGGGACGACGAAAAAAATCGAATCAACAAGCGCAAACATAATGTTGATTTTAACGATGCCGCAAAAGTTTTCGGCGACGAAAATCGAATTGAATGGCTTGATGAAGAACATTCGGATGAAGAAAATCGCTATATCACCATTGGCAGAGTGAAAAAATTCTGTTCGTTATCTATACCGAACGTGAAAACAAAACGCGGCTGATTTCGGCGAGGCGAGCTGATAAAGAAGAAAGGATGATGTATTATGCTGGTGACGAAAATTATTGACGTTAACGCGCCATTGACTCCGGAACAAGAAGCTCGGTTGGAAGCTTTGTCAAAAATGAGCGACGACGACATTGTTTACGACGAAGATTGTCCAAAACTTACCGAAGAACAGCTGAAACAATTCAAGCGCGTAAATCCCCGTCGCAAAGAAAAGGTTGCGGGCTGATTAAAACATTTTTTTAGGCAGGAGAAAATTTTTTTCCCGCCTAATTTTTTATAACTGACTTTATGAAATTTTATTAATCAATTGCTCTCAAAAAGATTAAAAAAGTTCCAAAACGAGAGACGAAATAAAATATTTTTAGCGTGGTGATTGCATGAAAAAAATATTGCGAAAAGAATTTTTGACAAAGCGGGCGGCAATTTCGCCCGAAGAACGCGACAGAATCAGTCACGAGCTGATAAAAAAATTTTTGGCGACAGAAATTTATCGCGAGACAAAAATTTTAATGGCATATGCTTCAATGCCCGACGAAATTCAGCTGAACGAATTATTTGCAACGTGTTTTTCGGACAAAAAAATTTTGGCGATACCGCTGATTGTCGGCAAAGGCGAAATGCGCGCCGTTGAAGTTCCGAACTTAGATTCATTGGAGATCGGAGCATTTAAAATCCCGACAGTCAAAAAAAATCTCCGACGATTCATTGAGCCCGCGCAGATTGATTGCATAATCGTTCCCGGCGCGGCTTTCGACATTGAAGGAAACAGATTGGGCTTGGGCGGCGGCTATTACGACAGATTTTTACCGCAAGCCGTCAACGCAAAAAAAATCGCGCTTGCCTTTGACTTTCAGCTTGTAAAAAAGCTTCCGACAGAGGATCACGACGCGAAAATTGATGCCGTCATTACGGAGCACACTTGACAAAAACAGATTTAGGGTTTATATTACGCCGCGTTTTGAGGTTTAACATTTTGTTTTATTTGAAAGGGGGAAAGCTGCTCCGAAGCAAAGAGGCGACTCAAGCAGTCGTCCTGCTTGGGACTCGACAAGACGTTGAGTCAGGCGGCGGAATGATGAAGCGCAAAATATTTAAGAGGCTTGGGATAATTGAAAGAAAATGTGTACTCTGTCTCATGCTGATGGGTTTCACGGCGATTAACACGGGCTTTTCCGAACAGACGGAAGAAGTTTCGTGCGAAGTGGAAGAAATCGAAGAGATTGAAGAGATTAACGCAACAGAACCGACAGCGATAGCAGTAGACGAAAACGGCAAAATAAAAATCAGTGAAGACGACGAACTGTCAAAAGCATTTTCCGAAGTGGTAGAAAATTCCCTGTCGCAAGATTTATCGGAGACGGTAGAAACTCCGTTTGAAGAAATTTCAACGGTCGAAATTGTCGAGGAAGCTCCTGTCGAGGAAGCTCCGCCCGAAAATGTCGTTGAAACTTCGCGGGGCTACGAAGCCTATTCGCAAGTAATGGGCATGGAGGCGACGGCTTATCTGCCGACGGACGGCTCGGCGGAAGGAATAACGGCGATGGGAATTCCGGCGACGTATGGAATAGTTGCGGTTGACCCGGCTATAATTCCGCTCGGCTCGCGAGTTTACATTCCCGGTTACGGCGAGGCACTTGCAGCTGATACGGGCGGCGCGATTTACGGCTACCGAATTGATCTTTGCATGGAAGATTATTATCAAGCGATGGATTTCGGGCGTCGAACGGTTACGGTTTTCGTTTTGAAATAGATTTTTACATAGACACAAAAAAATCTCCCGTCAAAATTTCTTGGCGGGAGATTTTGATTTGCATGGGCTTAGGCGAAATATTGATTGTAAACGACGAGCGCGAAGAAAATAATCGCCAAAATCATTGAGGCATAACCTGCGCGCTCAATCCACATGTCTTGAACTTCATTAAAATTGTAATGGCGGCGAGCATAAGTCGTCGAGAGCGAAATTAAAAGTGCGACATAAAGCCCGCGATTTAAGGCGGTGAAATTTTCCCAGCCGACGAGCAGAAAAACAATCGTCAGCGCGAGCACAAAGATTAGCAGATAATCCTTGCCGACTTTTTCTTTCGGCGGCTGTTTATTTTCGGTCTCAGCCTTTTTCTTGGGCTGAATTTTTTTTGCGATTTTTTTTGATTGACGCGCCATGAAGATTCTCCTTTAGAATTTTTAAGGAGTTTATCAAAGGCGGAGGGAAAATGCAATTAGGTTTTAGGTTTTAGGTTTTGGGTTTTGGGGCGGCGAAGATTTTGAAGTTGAGATTGCAGGAAAGATTTTTGCCCGAAGATTTTTCTGCGGAAAATTTTTCAAGACTCACGAGCCGCCCGCCGTCCAAAATTTCGCGAATAAAATTCATCAGCGAAATATAATCTGTTTCCAAGCTGACGTTGACGACCAGCGATTGAAGTTCTTCCGCAGAAATTATTTCGCCTGCGCGGATTGAAATTATTTTTACGTTATGAAACTCTGCCGTTCGATAAAGTTCATCGATAAATTTTTCCTGTGCGAGCGTCGGCGGCAAAAATTCCCGCGCTTCATCAAGTTGCAATTCTTTTTCTTCGACAAATGCCGCCAAATCTTCATGACGAGCTTTTAACTCCGAAATTTCTTTTTCGACTTCGCGCAGTCGCCGCGTTTCAAGTTCCATATTTAAAACTTCTCGCCGCGCAGGTTCATAAACAAATTGATACCAGCCGACCGATAAAATTATTCCCAACAAAAAAATTATCGCGGGCAAAAATTTTTTATCAAGCATTGAAGTTACCTTTTTCCTCGACAAGCAACCAAATCTTCATGACGAGCTTTTAACTCTGAAATTTCTTTTTCGACTTCGCGCAGTCGCCGCGTTTCCAATTCCATATTTAAAATTTCTCGCCGCGCAGGTTCATAAACGAATTGATACCAGCCGACCGATAAAATTATTCCCAACAAAAAAATTATCGCAGACAAAAATTTTTTATCAAGCATTGAAATTTCCCTTCAGCATTTCTTCAAGCAAAATTTGCGCTTGCGGAGTCAACAACCTGTCTTTCCGCCAAATAAAATTCAAACTCGATTTTAATTCGGGCTCAAGCGGGCGAAAACATAATTCCGCGTCGTTAATCAATTTATCAATGGAAATTGCATAGCCCAAGCCTTCGCGAGCCAAAATCGCCGCGTTGTAAAGCAAATTGTAAGTGGCGACGACATGAAATTTTTCAAAATCCTTGCCGAAAATTTTAGGATATTCTTCGCGAAAAGCCTCCCTTGATAAAATCAGCGGCAACTCTTTTAAATCCTCAACCGTGAAAAATTTTTTTGCGGCAAGCGGATCATCTCTACGCAAAATTACTCCCCAAACGTTCTGCGCGGGCAAAGGCAAGGAATTATATTTCGATGCGTCAACGCTCTGCAATGTGATATAAAAATCCAACAAGCCGTTGTCAAGCCGAAAATAAATATCTTCAAAATTTCCGCTGTACAAATTGAATCGGACGTCGGGATATTTTTTCTGAACATTTTTTGCGGCGCGGGCAAAATATTTCATCGCGTCGGATTCGGCGCAACCGATATAAATATCGCCGTAAATATT
This sequence comes from uncultured Selenomonadales bacterium, assembly GCA_937877655.1. GTDB lineage: Bacteria > Bacillota > Negativicutes > Selenomonadales > Selenomonadaceae > Quinella. The sequence goes on along the minus strand of CALFJC010000063.1, from coordinate 1,657 downwards.
TCCTTTGGCAAATTTCGTTTCGATTTTGCGAGCGAGAGATAAAATTTCCAACGCGTCCTTAAAAAATTCCAAGCCTGCCGTCGTGAGTTTGACGGAATATTTTTCGCGCTTGAAAAGTTTTTGCCCGATTTCTTCTTCCAAAGATTGAACGGCTCTTGTCAAAGCGGGTTGCGTCATAAAAAGTTTTTCGGCAGCGCGAGTAAAATTTTCTTCTCGCGCAACCGTCACAAAATATTTCAGCGTCCTGAATTCCATAATTCCTCCGCGCAGATATAAATTTTCGGCATTAGACTAATCTGCGGCTTGATTTTATAATCGGCACAATAAAAAGTAAAGGAGACGGGCGACATGTTCAAACCTAAAAAGTCCGTAATTTTGGCGGCGATATTGGCGGGAGTGGTTTCAATGGGAAATTTCGGCGAAGTTTCTGCGGCTCCGATTAATTCCGTGACTTCAACGACGATGAAAAATTGTTCGATAAGCGATTTAAAAAACGATACGCGAGTTTTCAAGGTTGATAAGTCTATTCAGACAAAGTTTGTGACTTTCCGCAACCGTTACGGAATTGATGTCGCGGGACATCTTTATCTGCCGAAAAATTTTAGTGCAAATAAAAAATACGCCGCGATAGTTGTCAGCGGCGCGTTCGGCGCGGTTAAGGAGCAACATTCGGGGCTTTACGCGCAGGAATTTGCAAAGGCGGGCTTCGTTGCTGTGGCATTTGATCCGTCATTTACAGGCGAGAGCGGCGGCAACGTTCGCAATGTCGGTTCGCCCGAAATTTTTACGGAAGATTTTTCGGCGGCGGTTGATTTTGTAGGGAGCTTGGCTTATGTCGACAGAGAAAAAATCGGCGCGATGGGAATTTGCGGCTTAAGCGGTCCTGCGGTGACTGCGGCGATAAATGACGTGCGAATTAAAGCGGTTGCAGTCTCGGCAATGTATGATATGGTTGACAGCATCAGAAATCATTATTTGGGCGACTATTACACGCCCGCTCAGCGCGAAGTCGTGAAAAAATATTTGGCGGACATGCGTTGGGCTGAAGCGGAAAAAGGTTCGTCAATTCCCGGCTATCATGAAATTCCCGTTGTCAACGGCGAGGCTGTTCATGCAGACGAAAAACTTTTCCCCGAAAAATTGCCCGCCAACGTCGATTCGGTTACCAAAGAATTTTTCGATTACTATCGCGGCAGAGCATTTCATCCCCGCGCCATAAATTCAAATGCAATTTGGTCTTCGACGACGCCTTACGGCTTTTTCAATTTCCCGCTTGATACACACGTTGAAGAACTTTCGCCGCGTCCGATTATGTTAATCACGGGCGACAAAGCGCACTCGAAATATCATTCCGACAATCTTTACGCGCAGGCGAAGAGCCCGAAAGAAATTGTGGTAGTCAAAGGCGCGACGCATACAGATTTATACGACCAACTCGATAAAATTCCGTTCGACAAGCTGAACAAATTTTTCAAGGAAAATTTGAAATGAACTCGGCAAAAAAAATTTAAATCCCCCGTCGAAACTCGGCAGGGGATTTTTTTCGCAAAAAATTTTCCGCACAGTCGAAGCTTCCGAAAAAAAATTGCGGCTCTCAAAAGCTTTTCAAGGAAAATTTGAAATGAACTCGGCAAAAAAAATTTAAATCCCCCGTCGA
>CALFJC010000062.1 GCA_937877655.1 uncultured Selenomonadales bacterium | reverse complement strand
CAGATTGAGCCGCAAGATTCGCCGCAACTTCAGCCGTTGGAAAGTGAACAGCCCGCGCAGATTGAGCCGCAAGATTCGCCGCAAGTTCAACCTTTTGAAAACGAACAACCCGTTCAGATTGAGCCGCAAGATTCGCCGCAAGTTCAACCGTTGGAAAACGAACAGCCCGCGCAGATTGAGCCGCAAGATTCGCCGCAACTTCAGCCGTTGGAAAGTGAACAGCCCGCGCAGATTCAACCTGAAGACGATAATAATTTGGGCGACACTTTGATTTTTGATGACTTGAATAACGCTCCCGAACAAAAGCCGCTGAATCAAGTTGAAGAACCTTTTCAGCAAACGGAATATGAAATTTCTTCCGAGCAACCGACCGAAATATCAAATGAATGGCAAGAGCGATTTGAAGAACCGATTGCGATAGTGCCGCCGCCGATACCCGTTGCGACGGTCGAAGAAAAACCTGCGCGGAAAATTTCTGCGCCGAGAAAAACTCAACCGCAAAAAGAATTGAAAATGCTCAAACCGCGATTCATAAAATTGGCGGTTGACGACACTTACACTTATTATTTGGACAAATCGGCTGTCGAGTGGAAGAAGATGCCTTATTCTTCGAGCGAATACATGGCGGACGTTTGGATTCGCATGATTGAACGCGAGGCGGCTCCGCTTGATGAAGATATGGCGGCTTACGGCGCGGACAATTTCAAAGCGCAAATAGAATTGGCGCGTGAACAAGGTTATCAATATCCGCCCGAAGACATAAAAGTTTTGAGTCAACAGGCTTATGTTTTGGAGCATTATTATTTGCGTCCGAAGACAAAGCAAGTTCAATTTTTATGCGAGTTGGAAGTTTTCGGGCGTCCGCAAAACACGATCAACGAGCGCACTTACGATTACAAGAACTGGGAAAATTTGGTGCCCGGAAGTGTCGAGTCAACGATTTATGAGGCGGCGATAAAAATTTTGGGCAAGAGCAAAAGCAGCGAGCGCGGGCATATGACTTTCTTTGACATGCTCGACGAGTATGCACGCATTGCTTTGAATTAAAGGAGTAGAGATTTTGGAAACAGGACTAATTCCGCCTGCGCTGATAATTTTATTGGCGGCGGTAAGCGGTTATTTTTCGCTGATGGAAACGGCGTTGATAGAAAGTCATCGCGGGCGACTGGAAAAATTGGCGGAGGACGGCGACGCGAATGCCGAAGCGGTTTTAAAAATGTTGGAGGCTCCCGCGCCGTTGTCGGTTGCGCAAATCGGAATAACTTTCACGGGAATTTTGGCGGGCGTCTGCGCGGTTTTGACGATACCTTTAATCGCCGCGCAGATAAATTTTTTGGAGCAGGCAGAAATAATTTCGGCGGCAATCGCGTTGGGCGTCACGACATTTATTTTTTTGCTGTTCGGAGAATTTTTGCCGAAGCAAGCCGCCAAACGAGACCCCGAAAATTTTTTACTGAACAATTACAAAACATTTCGGTTGATGGTTGCGTTAATGAATCCTTTCGTAATTTTATTGTCAAAAATTGCGGACGGCGTGGGATTTATTTTCGGAATGAATTCTTCAAAAAATGACGCCGTAACAGAGGATGAAGTTTTGGATTTAATCGAACAGGGCACGGAAGACGGGACGATAGAAAAATCTGAACAGGAGATGGTCGACAGAATTTTTGACATAGGGGACGAAACGGCTTATTCGTTGATGACGCCGCGAGTCATGATCGTTTGGCTGGACTTGGCAGACGATACGGAGAAAAATTTAAAAATCGTCCGAGAAAGTCCGCACACGATTTTTCCTGTCGGCTACGGAAGTCTGGACGATTGTCGCGGTTTGATTTATGCGAAAGATTTACTTGACGCGGTTTTGGAGAACGGGCGCGAGATTGATTTGGAAAAATTGATCAGGAAGGCGAGTTATGTTCCGCGAACAATGGAGGCGTTCAGGATTGTCGAAAAATTTCGTTCCGGCGGCATAACCGAAGCGATGGTTAATGACGAATACGGCGGAGTTATCGGCTTTATCACGCTTGATGATATTGTTCGCGAGATTGTCGACACTGCGGGCGACGGGGAGACCGAACAACAATTCAAACGCAACAAAGATAATTCTTGGACGGTCGACGGGCTTTGTGACATTGATGAATTCAAAGAGCGTTTTGACATTGAAACTTTGCCGGAAGAAGAGCACGATCATTTTCAGACGATGGGCGGATTTTTGACTTCATGTTTCGGCTACATTCCGAAAGTCGGCGAAGTTTACGAGTGGAACGGTTTCCGCTTCAAAGTCAAGGAAATGGACGGCGTAAGAATCGGGAAAATTTTAATCACGAAGATTTAAATTCAATCGGTCGCTTCGGCGGCTGATTTTTTTTATTGCGGCAACGGGACAAATCGAAATAATATTTTCCCAATCTTCCGCGCAGGTTTCGTCAAAAAAAATTCGACCGCGCTCGTAAATCACGCCGCCGAATTCAGACTCACTTAAACAAGCCAAGCATCTAACACAAATTTTTTCGTCATAAATTATTTTTGTCATGAAAATTTTTTCCAAGCCTCAACCAATTCCCGCGCCGCCAATCGGGGATTTTCCGCGCCCGCGACTGCCGACACCACAAAAAATCCTTGAACTTTCGTTGCGGCAAGATCGGGAATGTCCTTTAATTTCACGCGCCGAATTCAGACTCACTTACGCAAGCCAAGCATCTCACACAAATTTTTTCGTCATAAATTATTTTTGTCATGAAAATTTTTTCCAAGCCCCAACCAATTCCCGCGCCGCCAATCGGGGATTTTCCGCGCCCGCAACTGCCGACACCACAAAAAATCCTTGAACTTTCGTTGCGGCAAGGGCAGGAATGTCTTTTAATTTCACGCCGCCGCCAACCACAATCGGACGCGGACTTACTTTGACAAGCTCGGCAATTTCTTCAAAACTGTGCGTGATAAATTTTCCGTCGGAAGTTTTGCCCGCGTCGAGTTTCGTTTTTGTCTCGTGAAGAGGTCCCGCGCCGAAATAATCAATCTGCGAAACGTCAACATTTTTCACGTAATCGATAAGTTCTTCCGTCCTTGCGCTCAAGCCGACAACAGAATTTTCGCCGAGAAATTTTCTGCAGACTTCAACGGGAATATCGCTTTGTCCGACGTGAATGCCGTCAACTTTTATTCCCGCCTCTCGCGCCGCCAAAACCACGTCAAGCCTGTCGTCAACCAGCAACGCAACAGAATCACTTTTGCCGAGTTCATTAATCGCCTGCGCGGATTTTTCCAGAATCGAAATTATTTCCCGCGCAGAAGAAATTTTTGAACGAATTTGTACACAGGTAAAGCCTTCGGCAACCGCCGCCGCAACAATTTCTTCAACAGGACAATTACAATTTTCTTGACCGATAACCAGATAAGCCGAAATATCCAAGCGTTCGCGAATACTCATTTTTTGCCCACCCGTCTTAAAGTCGCACGGATTCTGTCTTCGACGGAAACGGGTTTTTCTTCGACAGGTTGAGGTTTTTCGTCAAGAGCCTCGTTGAGCCTGTCGATTTTTCCTTCCATCATGTTTGAAAAGCCGGGACGAATGTCCGCTTTCAAAACAACTTCGGTACGAATTCCCTTTTCTGCCAAAACGAAAGTCGCACGCTTGACAACCGCCATAACTTCATCCCAATCGCCCTCAATCTCCGTGAACATGGAATAAGTTTTGTTGGGCAAGCCCGATTCGCGAATAACTTTCACAACTTCGGCGACATATTTGCTGAGTTCGTCACCGACGCCGACGGGCGCAATCGATACCGCAACCAATGCATTCATTTCAATTCCCCCCAAAATGTTTTTAAGAATTTTACTTTGAAATTCGCGAACATGTCAACCGCCGATTATTGCATTTAAATCTGCGCGGAAAAAAATTGGAGCCCGGAAATTTATCCGAGCTCTTTTTGTTTCATTTAATTTGATTATCCCAAAATACTTTTAAATTCGGGAGCCTGCATGGAAAAATCAAACATATTTTCCATTGAGCCGACCACGCGGAAATTGTCAGCCACTTCCTGCGCCGTCAATTCATACAGGTTGTCCAAGAAATTTACTTTGAAACTTGCGGGCGCGCCGAATTCAGCCGCCGCCTTTGTGCCCGCCAAGTTGAACATTGTTGTTGCCGTCAAAGCCGCGATAAACGGTGTTGCAACCGCCAGATAAATTGCCATGATGCCGCCGAGTGCGCAGCCGCTCCCCGTGATTTTCGTTGAGAGAATCGAGCCGCCCGCGCAGGCAATTTCTTCTTCGCCGTCGGTTACAAAATCTTCTTCGCCCGAAACTGCGACTGCTCCGCCCGTAAATTTCGCCAGAGCCTTCGCAGGTTCTTTTGCCGCAGAAACTTTTTCCGTCGAATCGACGCCGCGAACTTTTCCTTCTTCCGAATCAATCAATCCCCAGAGTTTTGCAAGCGAAATTATTTCCGAAGCATTTCCGCGAACGATTGACGGCTTGTAGTTTTTGAAGTGCTTTAAAATGTCCGTGCGCAATTCGGATAAGCCGATTCCTACAGGATCAAGTACCCAAGGCGTTTTGTTTTCGTAAAGTGCTCGTGCCGCTCGCGGCAAGGTATCTGCGTAGAAAGGCATTGCCGTGCCCATGTTGATATAAAATGCGGGCGCGATTTTCGCCATTGTTTTGCATTCATCGGCGAGGTAGAGCATTGCCGCCGAGCCGCCCACTGCCAGTTGAGCGTTCGCCACGAAGTCTTGAGTGACCGTGTTTGTTATCGACGGTGCCAGCGGATTTTTTTCGCGCACCTGTTCGACTGCTTTTTTCACTGCCGAGCGAATTTCTGTTTCCGTCAAATCAATCCCCTCCAATTTAATTTGCAATTAGGAATTAGTAATGTGAAATTAGTAATGATTCGGTTTTTCATTACTCATTACTCATTGCTAATTACTAATTAAACTCAAAAGGACGCTGCCGCACGCAACGCCCTTGAAAATTTTCAATTTTATGGTGACGCCTAAGGGATTCGAACCCTTGAACCCGCCGTGAGAGGGCGGTGTCTT
>CALFJC010000061.1 GCA_937877655.1 uncultured Selenomonadales bacterium | reverse complement strand
TGCCGGCGGGCGCACGTCCATGTGCGCCCGGGTCTTAACTACCCGCTGTGTTTTTGGAAAATTGTTACTCCTGTCGTGTGCCCGTAATTTATTTTTCGGACGAGATTAAAATTTGGCGGCAAATCTTCAAAAATTTCTTCCGCGCCGTGTTCAATTATCATCAAACCGCCTTCGTTCAGCAAGTTCAATTCGGCGACAAGCTTTAAAGATTTTTGCGAAAGTCCTTTTGCATACGGCGCGTCGCTGAAAATTAAATCGAACATTAAATTTTGTTTGGAGAGTCGCCTTAGAATTTTTTCAAAGTCTCCTCGCAGAACTTCGCAATTTTCAAACTTCGTCTGCTTAATATTTTCGCGAATAATTTCCGTCGTCGAGCTGTCGATAAAAGTTGCCGAGTTCGCGCCGCGTGATACAGCCTCCAAGCCGAGAGCTCCCGTCCCCGCAAAAATATCAAGCACAGATTTTATCTCCGAAAAATTTATCAGCCCGTTCAAAATGCTGAAGACAGATTCTTTAATCCTGTCGCTTGTCGGTCTCGTCAAAAAATTCTTGGGCGTCTTCAACCTCAAGCCCTTTGCTTTTCCTGTTATGATTCTCATTTTAGCGCAGGAGATCTATTTTTTCAATCTCGTAGCCGTTCTTGTTCAAGGCGCGGACGATTCTGTCAATGTGCGCTTGATTGTGCGTTTCAACCGTGACTTCCAACACAACTTTTTTAAAACTGTCCGTGACGCGGGCTTGGTCGTGTTCGAGTTTAATGACGTTGGCATTTTCTTCCGTGAGAATTCGCGAGACATTTAAAAGTTCGCCGGGCTTATCGGCAAGCAAAACGCCGAAACAAAAAATTCTGCCGCGAACAATCAATGCCTTGTCAATCAGTGCGGACAGTGTGGAAATATCAATGTTGCCGCCGCTGACAATCGCAACGACTTTTTTATTTTTGAAACCGAGTTTGTTCAGTGCCGCCAGAGATAAAACGCCCGCGCCTTCGGCAATGAGTTTATGTTTTTCAATCAAAAACAATAACGCGGACATAATTTCCATTTCGTTGACGGTTATAATTTCGTCGAGATATTTTTGACAAAAAGCAAAAGTCAAATCGCCCGCCGTCTTGACTGCGCAACCGTCGGCAACGGTATCCGAACTTTTTAGCGAAACAATTTTCCCCGCGCTGAGAGCCGCCTTCATGCAAGCCGCGTTTTCGGGCTCGACGCCGATAACTTTTACCGTCGGGCTGACAACTTTTGTCGCGAGCGCAACGCCCGAAGCAAAACCGCCGCCGCCAATCGGAACCAAAATCGCGTCAACGTCTTTAAGTTCATTTATAATTTCAAGCGCGGTTGTTCCCTGTCCGAGCAAAACTTCCAAATCGTTGAACGGGTGAACATAAACATAGCCGAATTTTTTTTGAAGTTCGAGACTGTGTTTATAAGCATCGTCAAATCCGTCGCCGTGCAAAACAACTTCCGCGCCGTAAGCTTTTGTCGCCTCAACTTTTAAAATCGGAGTGGTTGCGGGCATACAGATAACCGCTTTGACTCCGAGTTTCTGCGCGGCGAACGCAACGCCCTGCGCATGATTACCCGCCGAAGCCGTGATAACTCCGCGACTTTTTTCGTCTTCGGTCAAGTGACTGATTTTGTTATAAGCTCCGCGCAGTTTGAATGCGCCTGTGTGTTGCATGTTTTCGGGCTTGAGGAAAATTTCGTTGCCGCTAAGCTCCGAAAAAAAATCGCTCGGAATGAGTTTTGTTTTCTTGACGATTCCGGCGAGCTGTTTATCTGCGCGGTAAACGTCGGCGATGGTCGTGCGCTCGACAATTTCGGCGGGCGATAATTTTTTCTCCGCCTCCGCAGAAATTTTCTTGTCACTCAAAATTCCTAACCTCCTGTTGCTTAGTTTTCTAACTTTAACATTACGGCGGCTTAACGTCAATTGACAAACTCCCCACATGGGGGGATTCTGCTATCAACAACCGATGCTTCTAATGATAGCGAAGTCTTACTCAATCTCCTGTATGGGTCGTTGCCCCAACCCTTTTATCAATTAGCAATGTGCAATTAGTAATTAGCAATTAAAAATTCATTGTTTATTACTCATTGCTCATTAATAATTGTTTTTTACTCGCCTCGTACTTTAAAATTCTCACGAAGTCGCCAAAAGCCAAATCAGAAATTTTCCTGCCCAAAATTCTCTGCATTGCCTTCACATTCAAATCCTCAATGCAAATCGTGTCGTATTCAAGGCAAAGTCTTCGCGCCAATTTGAAGTGGAAATCGTGCCTTTGATTCGCCGCTTTTTTATTCAACCGTGCAAGGTGTAATCGTGCTCTGCGCCTGTTGTTCGAGCTTTTACCTGTTCGCGTCTCGACTTCTAAATTTTTGACGTCCGTCACAAGGTTGTCTTCGTCAAGTTTCCAGCCCGTTTGCTTTAGCGTGAAAGATTTGTAGCGACGAAATTTTTTGAATTTGGGTGGCGAACAGCGTACTTTGCACTTGACGTTAGCGAAAAACAATTCAAAAGAGCGATTGATTCTTTCGACGACATCTTGCACTGCTTGCGGTTCAGAAATTTGCCGAAGAATTTATAGCAATGATTGAAAGTCAAACCTGCCGCATTAATCTGCTTGTGCAGTTTGGCATTACGAGCGGATTTGTAAAGCTTAAAGCAGAAAGTTTTCATTGTATTTTACGCCGCAGACGATAATATCCCAAAAATTTTTTGTTGCTTAACTTGAAATGCTTGTTGTAAATTTTTGTGACCATGCGCATATCGTTACTGTCGCCGCTCCAACCGATTTCAAAGACTTTAATATACAACTCCAAAGCCTTCAAATCATCTTGCGGAACGCCGCGCCCATTCAAATAACAATTTGCAACCTCTCTCATGAAGTTATCATTGCCGTGATTCGCGCCCCTTTGATACCATTCAAACATTTTCTCGAAATTATTCTGCGCTTCATAAATTCCGACAAGCTTTTTTATCGCTCCGATATTATTTTCCTCTGCCGCCTTCGACAAGTAAAAAATTGCCTTCTCGATATTTTTTTCTTGGCAAATTTCTCCCAGTGCAACGGCGGCTGAAATGTCGCCTGCGTCAAAATTTTTCTCAACGCCGAATCCGTTCAAATACGATTTCGCAACCGTGCGCATTGATTCGACAAAACCAATCTTTGCGGCTTTCAAATTTGTCTCAAAGTATTCTCGCTTGAAGTCTTCGCCGGGTTCTTCTTCGTACATAATTTTCCCTCACGCTTTCAAATGTTCCCTTATGATGTCTTTAAAAAGTTCCAACTGCCGGCAAAGATTTTTTTCGTTATTGCTTGCCAAATGCCTTGAACAATTCTCAAGCCAATTCAAAATTTCATCTCGGTAAGTGATGAGAACAACGCCTGTTTCATTGCCAATCGAGATTAAATCATTCTCAAAAACTTTTTCGCCGCTCAAACTTTCAGATGACGGCGCGTGTCCGTCTTTTGTCAGATAATACATTCGAGCAGGAAAATTTTTATTTATTTTTCTCGTCGTTTCCAAGTAACGATGGCATTGTTCATTTTGGTCGCGAGCCTCAACTTTTACTTCACGTCGCCTTCAACACGTCACTAAAAAAATTTCTCATAAATTCCTCGTGATAATTGATGATGTCGTACAAAATTCTGCAAATCGGTTTTTCCAAAACATTGCAGTCGCCGTCATTTGAGCAGGCGGATCAAAGCAAATTTAATTTTTTCTCCGCCTCTGCACTCTTCTTGTCACTCAAAATTTTTAACCTCCCGTTACTTGATGAAGATAATTTATCATTGCGAAGGCTGAGCGTCAACAAAAAAAGCGGACAGTCGATTTTGTCTGTCCGTCACAAAATTTTTGCTATCTTCTTCCTTTGTTGTATTGTTCGTAAATGTAGCCCCAAACCGTATTGCGATTATATTTTTGACCGTTCTGCATAAAAGTATACTCGTTTTTTGAAATGTAGCCGCGATGATTTTTCAAAGCGATATCAAATTTACTGAACGCCCATTTCAAAGCGTCGGCATCTTTTTCGTCTTTAGCAAAAATTTTTCTCTGTCAAACGAAAGAATCCCCGACTTCGTGCCGAAAGAATTTTATCAGATCTTGCTGTTAAATTGATACGTTCCAAAATTGAATTCTCTCATTGATGAAAAAAAATAAGTCTTGCTGTTCTTGACGACTTGTTTAAAAGCAAGAAATGAAAAGAAAACCTGCTTGACAGCAATTTTCTGCGCGGCTATAATTTATGCGTTTATCTATGAAATTAATTTTAAGGAGGTGGCAAGCTTGAAGAGAACTTTCCAGCCAAACAGTCATTGGCGCAAAAAGACGCACGGCTTTCGCGAACGCATGAAAACAAAGGGCGGGCGGCTCGTTATTAAAAGACGCCGTCAGCGTGGCAGAAAAGTGCTTACAGCTTGAGAGTGCGGCAGGTCACTAATCGGAGTGGCCTTTTTTTTCGTTTTATCGGCGGGCGGAGGATGGAAAATGTTTCGATTGCGCAAGAGCGAAATTTATCGCGGCAAGCACGACTTCAAAGCGGTTCACTCAAAAGGAAAATCTTTTGCGAATCATGCGCTGGTTGTTTTAGTCGTCAACGACGAACGTTATAACGGCAAAGTCGGTTTTGCGGCGGGAAAAAAGCTCGGCAACGCAGTTGTTCGCAACCGAGTAAAAAGATTGATGCGCGAGGCTTATAGGCTAAATAAAAATTCTCTCCGCCGCGATTGCGGAATGATTCTTGTCGGAAGAAAATTTCTCGTCACTGCAAAATTTCAAGACGCGCAAAAAGCTTTTCTGGACATTTGCAAACGCGCCAAACTTTTCAAATCATGACAAGATTTTTAATATCAATCATAAAGTTTTATCAAAAGTGGTTGTCGCCGCTTAAAGCCCCGTGTTGTCGCTTTGTGCCGACGTGTTCAAATTATGCACTTGAGGCGATAGAAAAATATGGAGCACTGCGCGGAGGATTTTTGGCTTTGAAAAGAATTCTTCGTTGCAACCCGTTTTGCAAAGGCGGCTACGACCCCGTGGATTAATTAGGAATTAGGAATGAGGAATTAATAATTGAAAATCTTCTCTTCATTCCTAATTCCTAACTCCTAATTCCTAATTGCTTTTTGGAGGTGATGTTTTGGACGAACCCGGAATTTTCAGCGGCATATTCGAGCCCATAGAAAAATTAATGAACGCCATATTAACCGCGCTGTATTCGCTGACGGAAATGCTCGGCGTCCCCAGCTACGGCTTGGCAATAATTCTCTTGACAATATTAATAAAAATTTTGGTTTACCCGCTGACGAAAAAACAACTCCAATCAATGAAGGCTATGCAAAAAATTCAGCCGCAGATGAAAAAGTTGCAGGAAAAGTACAAAGACAATCCTAAAGTCATGCAACAAAAATTGATGGAGCTTTATCAAAAAGAAGGCGCAAATCCCATGTCGGGTTGCCTGCCGATGTTAATTCAAATGCCGATTTTGATGGGCATGTATTACACGCTGTACAGTTTCGACTACGGCGGAGCACCGCCTTCGTTTTTGTGGTTGCCGAGTCTTTCGGAAACCGACCCGACTTATGCTCTGCCGTTTTTGTCGGCGGCAACAACTTTCCTTCAGCAAAAAATGATGTCAAACACAAGCGAAGCCAATCAGCAAATGCGAGTTATGATGATAATAATGCCGTTATTTATCGGCTGGATAAGTTTGCAATTTCCGGCGGGGCTGGTGCTCTACTGGGTGACGATGAATGTCGTGCAGATTGTTCAACAGTGGTGGACAAACAGAGAAGACGACAAGGAGGCTTCTTAAATGGCTAAAGTGATTGAGAAAACCGGCAAGACGATTGAAGAGGCAATTCAAGCGGCGGCGGCAGAATTCGGCGTTGAAGAAAACGAGCTTGAAGTTGAAATTTTGGAAGAGCCGTCGAAAAAATTTTTGGGCTTATTCGGGGGAACGCCTGCCAAAATTCGCGCAACGTTAAAAATTTCCGAGCCGCCACAAATTATTTCCGAAGTCAAACCTGTCGAAGAAGAACCTGCGCGGGTTGAGGAAGAAAAAACTCCCGAAGAAAAATTTGAGCCGGTATTGGAGCCTTCGCCCGTTGAGGAAGAACATTCGGAGCCTGCTCCCGTTGACCGCGAAAAAATTATTGCGGCGGCAGAAAAATTTTTGCAGGAAGTTTTCGCGGCAATGAAACTTGAAGTCACAATCGAAGTTGAAGAATTGGAGGACGGTTGTGTTCTCAATTTGAACGGAAAAGGTTTGGGAATTTTAATCGGCAGACACGGGCAAGCCCTCGACTCCTTGCAATATCTTCTGAACTTGGCAGTTAATCGCAAGAACGAAGAAAAAATTTATTTCACATTGGACGTTGAAGATTATCGCCGCCGCCGCGCAGAAATAGTTACGAAATTGGCAAAAAGCGTCGCCGAAAAAGCAATTAAAACTCGCAAGGAAGTTAAGCTTGAGCCGATGAGCCGTCACGAAAGAAAAATTATCCATATGACACTGCAGGATAATAATCGCGTCGAAACTCACAGCGCGGGCGAAGAACCTTATCGCTACGTTATCGTCACGCCCAAGCGCGGCAGGAGATAAAACATGAAGTTTCAAGTCACTTTTAACGACGAAGAAACCAAACTTGTTGAACAATACATGAGCGATACGGGCGAAACCATTTCTGAAATTGTGCTCCGAGCATTGCTTGAAAGAATTTTTGACGACGACGCAAAGTTGTATGATTATGAAGTAGCTCGCGACAAATACAAAGAAAATCCTAGCGAAGAAAATTTGGCGGAACTACAAAAGCATTTTTGGTGGAGGAATGAAAATAAAAATGACGTTTGATATTGCAATCGACGCCGTTAACGACTTAATTATTGAAGAATATTTGATTGAAGAAGAAAACGAAGGCATTTCTGAAGTTGCAAAGGAAGCAACGATTGAAATGATAAGCGATATTTACTATCTCTCGGCGAAAGCAGAAAAACTGATGGAAGAATAAAAAGGAATGATGTTTACAAGAAATAAATTTTTGCCCGTCAAAGCGACGGGATTTTTTTTAATCAGGAATGAGGAATTGGGAATGAAGAATGAAGATACAATCAGCGCGATAGCAACGGCGGCAGGCGCGGCGGGCGTCGGGATTATCAGATTGAGCGGCGAAGATTCAATCAAAATTGCCCAAAAAATTTTCGACAAGCCGCTTATCGGAGACAGGAAAATTATTTTCGGGCATGTGAAAAATTTTTCGGGCGAAATTGTTGACGAGGCGATAGCTTTAATCATGCGTGCTCCGAAATCTTACACAAAAGAAAATGTCGTTGAACTTCAATGTCACGGCGGAAGCGTCGTCCTGCGCGAAGTTTTAAAGTTGACTTTCGAGGCGGGCGCACGTCCTGCCGAACGCGGCGAATTTACCAAGCGAGCTTTTCTTAACGGGCGAATTGATTTGACTCAAGCGCAAGCGGTTTTGGATGTGATTCAAGCCAAAACTTCAGCCGCCTTGACCGTCGCACAAAATCAGTTGGCAGGCAAAACTTCAAAGGAAATTCGCGAAATTCGACAGGCGATTTTGAATTCCGCCGCGCATATTGAAGCGACAATCGATTTTCCCGAAGACGATCTTGACGACGTGACTTTAGGCGAAGTTGATAAAAATATTTCCGCGCAGATTGAACGGCTGGAAAAATTTTTGGCTAATCAGACGGCGGGAAGAATTTTGCGCGAAGGTTTGGAGACTGCGATTATCGGCAAGCCGAATGTCGGCAAGTCGAGCCTGTTGAATTTTTTTGCCAAAACAGACCGCGCCATTGTTACCGACATTCCCGGCACAACTCGCGACAGCATTGAAGAATTTGTAAATGTCGATGGCATTCCGCTGAAAATTATCGACACGGCAGGCATAAGAAATTCAAGCGACGCCGTTGAAAAAATCGGCATTGCCCGCGCCAAAAATTGTGCTCAAAATGCCGAACTGATTCTTGCACTTTTCGACAGTTCACGTCCGCTTGACAGCGAAGACGAAGAAATTTTTAAACTCCTGCCCAATCGCAACGCAATTATTTTGCTGACGAAAATTGATCTGCCGCAAGTCACGACCGCCGCGCAGATTGAAAAAAAAATACCCGCCGCGCAGGTGATTGAAATTTCTCTCAAGAGCGGGGCGGGTACCGAAAAACTTTTGAACGCGATAACCAAGCGCGTCGGCAAGATTGATTTTGAAATGAATTTCGTCCGCGACGAACGCGAGGCAAATCTTCTTCGCCGAGCCGTAAAACATTTGCATGAAGCCCAAGAAACCGTCCGAAAAAATTTCGGGATTGATTTTGTATCGATAGATTTGCGAGCCGCGCTTGAAAACTTAAGCGAATTAACGGGCGAATCAGTTTCTGAAGACGTTATCAACGAAATTTTTTCCAAGTTTTGTATCGGCAAATGAATTATCATCAATCGAGGTGATTAGCAGAAGGGGCGGCATGGACGCCGCCCCAACACGCCGCGTTTGAACAGGATGTTCAAGCGGCGACGCCCCCGCGAGGTGCCCTTTCTTTTTGTAACTTTTTCTTTGGGCAAGCAAAGAAAAAGTTTTTCAATAAACAAATTGAAATGATTAACTCAATCAAGCCGATAAGCCGAGTCAGCGACAGTCGGTTCCGCGTGCCCACGCTTTGACAAAGGGGGGGCTCTTACTCGCAATCCTTCATGGTTTTTCCTTCGCCGCAGAGTTTTTCAAAATCGCGAATGAAAACGTTAATCGCCGAAGTTATGGCGTCATTTTTTACGAGCGAAAAAATTACATCGGGCGAAGCAGTCGCCGCACCAATTCCATACTCTGCAAGCTCCAGCAGTTGCTGAGAATTTTTAAAACTCGCCGCCAAAACATTTGCGTTGAGATTGTTGTTTTTAAAAATGTCGTGAATGTGTTGTGCGATTGTCACGCCGTCATAGCCCATGTTGTCGATTCGGTTGATATAGGGAGCCGCGTAACTTGCGCCCGCCTTCGCCGCCAGAAATGCTTGCATCGGAGTATAAATCGCGGTCGCCGTAATATTCGCGCCCTCAGCCTTGAGAAGTCTCATTGCACGAAAACCTTCCTCAATCGACGGAATTTTAACGAACGTATTTTTTCCGAGCTCCTTTTGAATTCTATGTGCATCTTCGATCATGTCATCACAATTTTTTGCAACAACTTGAACGTGAAGTTCCGCGTCCGCGCCGATAAACTCGCGAATTTCCTTCAAAACGTCGTAAGGTTTTCTGCCGCTTGCCGCCAAAATCGTCGGGTTGGTCGTCACGCCGTCAACGGGATAATATTTGTAGATTCTTTTAATCTGCTCAATGTGCGCGTCGTCAATGATAAGTTTCATTCCAATTTCCTCCTGTTATGCGGTTATTTCAATCTGGTTGCCTTCAATGTCGACAATGCAACTTTCGTAATAGCCGTCGCCGGTCGTGCGCGGCTCGCTGATAACCTCAAAGCCGTCCGCCTTCAACTGCGCGGTGAGAGCGTCAACATTTTCCTTGCCGCCAACGCTGAACGCTATATGAATCAATCCCGTGCGCGTCAAAAACTTTTCGGCGTCAATCATGTCCGCCTTGTTCATAATTTCCAAACGCGCCTCGCCGTCAAAAGTTAAAAAGTAGGAGCGAAATTTCTTTTTAGGATTGTGATAGCCGTCATTAGCTTTGGCGTTGAAGTATTTGACAAAAAAATTTTTCGCCCGCTCCAAATCGTTTACATAAATTGCAACGTGTTCGATTTTCATTTAAAAAACTCCTACAAAGTTTGCTCTGTGCGCCCGATAATGTCATCTTGCGTTGCTTTTGAAAGGGCGTTGAAAAATGCGCTGTAGCCTGCCACGCGAACGATTAAATCTTTGTGCTTTTCGGGATGAAGTTGCGCGTCGATAAGAGTTTCGCGGGAGACAATGTTATATTGAACGTGATAGCCGTGAAGTCGATTGAAAAATGTCCGAATCAGCATGATGAGTTTCTGTTTGTTTTCTTCCTTAGACAAAATCTGCGGAGTCATTTTCTGATTGAGCAGGACGCCGCCCGTAATTTTTTCTGTTGGAAGTTTTGAAACGGATTTAAAAACTGCAGTCGGACCGTTTTTGTCGGCATTGTGTGCGGGCGAGCAACCTTCGGCAAGCGGTTCATGCGCTTTTCTGCCGTTTGGCGTCGCCATAGTTGCCATACCCTGTCCGACATTCGCGCTGATTGAAGAAGTTCCGCCGTATCTGATGCCGCCGATAACGCCTCTGCCGTATCTGGTGTTAGGATACTTTTTAATTTCGTCAAGATAAGAATCATAAGCCTCAACAATCAATTCATCGACATAATCAATGTCGTTGCCGTATTTCGGCGCGTCATTTATCAGCATGTCTTGAATGCGTTGATTTTCGGGCGAAGAAAAATTATCCAAAATCGCGTCCCACAACTGCGCGGGCGTGATTTTTTTCTCTTCAAAAACCAATTTTTTAATCGCGGCGAGTGAGTCAGCCATATCTGCAATTCCAACCTGCAATCCGCTGATAAAATCGTAAACCGCGCCGCCTTCCTTAATCGTTTTGCCGCGAGAAATGCAATCATCTGTTAAAGCGGAGCATAAAATATCGGGAACGTCGCGTTCGGAGGCTTTATCAATCGCATTTTCGACAATCGCGCTGTACTTCGTCATTTCGCGAACGGTTTTATCCCAAATGTCCATCAGCTGTTCATAACTCGTCCAATCTTTGAAGTAGCCGTAACCTTTTGTAAAACGTTTGCCGCTCGTCATGTCGACGCCGTTATTCATTGCGCAGAGCAAAACACGCGGGAAATTTATATAACTCATGCCGGTACAACGATAGCCCCATTTGCCGGGAACCGCAGTTTCAACGCAGCCAATCGCGCTGTAATTGTAAGCGTCTTCTTCCTTGACGCCCCAATTTATGAACGACGGGATAATAATTTCGTCATTGTTTAGTGCGGGCATGCCGAAGCCGAGTTTCATGACTTCGATACACTCTTCCATAAATTTCTTGTCAATATTTTTGTGATAGCGGACGGTAAAATTCGGTTGCGTCAATCTTGTTTGCGCGATTGACTGCAACACAACAAAAGACAATTCGTTTACGGCGTCTTTTTTATCTGTAGTTTGCCCGCCGACAGTGACATTTTGATACATGGGCGAGCCCGCCGAGCTTAAAGTGTGCGCTTGCGAACGAATTTTTTGGACGGTAAGAGTTTTTATCCAAAGGCAAGTCAAAAGTTCAAGTGCTTCTTCGCGAGTGATTTTGCCGCTCTGAATATCTTTTTGATAAAGCGGGAACATGTATTGATCAAAACGTCCGTAGCTTAAAGAATGTCCGTTGCTTTCGATTTGCAAAATGACATGAATAAACCAGACGGCTTGAACGGCTTCGCGGAAAGAATCGGCAGGATAATAAGGAACTTTTTCGCAGACGCGGGAAATTTCTTCGAGCTCGGCTTTGCGTTTTGAATCAGTTTCCTTATCAGCAAGTTCCGCCGCGAGTTTTGAATAGCGCAAGGCAAATTTACGAACGGAATCAAGGACGATTAAAACAGCTTTGTAGAAAATATTTTTGTCGATGCTGTCGGGCTGAGTGAGGTCGAGATTTTTTTTCAAATCGCGGACACGATTTTCATAGCCGAGCAGTCCTTCCTTGATAACTTTTTCGTAATTAACGGCTAAATGGGCGTCGCCGGCATTTAATTTTCCTTCCATGCCGAGCGAAGGCAAAACGTCCAAAACTTCTTCCGGCAAAAGAGCCATGCCGCGATCATGTAAACAATTATTTTTCCAAAACGGCGCAATGTCTCTGAGTTGTTGCTTGGTCTCTTCCGTAATGTAGAAAACATCGCCGTCGCGCTTCTCAAACTTGTCGAGTTCGTCAATCACAAAGCCCATTGTGTATTCGGGGAAAATCGGCGCGTTGCAATTTTTTGTTGCTTGGTTGCCGACGATAAGCGTTTTATCCTCAATGTAGATCGTCATTTTTTCGAGGATATTTTTCAAGCCGAGTGCACGTTTCATGACAGGCGGCTGATTTTGATTCGCTTTGTAAGCCTCCGTCACGAGCACGGCTCTTTCCGCGTCGACATAAGGCTTTTGGTCGAGAGTTTCTTCGCGAAAAGCTTCCATGCGTTCCGTCAAAGCTCCGAAATGTTCTCTGTTCTCCATAAGCTTCACTCCTTACAATCGAAAATTTTTTTGGTTTGATTGTATGCAAATAATATATTTTTAGTTTCGTTTTGTCAAGTAAATATTTTCGTTTGAAACTAAATATTCTCGGAGAGATAACATTGCAAGGCACCGATTAAATTTGCGTCGTAAAAAAATTTGCTCGTAACAAGTTCGGCTTGCGGAAGTTTGAACGGACATTCGGCATAAAGAGCTTTGAGATTTCCGCGCAGATTTTCCATGAACGCGGGATATTTCGCAACGTCGCCGCCGATTGAAAATTTCTCAACGTCGAGCACCGTCTGGAGATTAAAAATTCTCACGGCAATTTCTTTCGTGTACCATTGCAAACACTCAATCGCTTCCGCTTCTTCTTTTTGTACCGCGTCAAAAATCGTCAGCAAATCGACAGTTTCAATGTCCATGTTTTTGGCTTCCGAATAACGCTTTAAAAATTTCGGAATGCCGAAACTCCTGCCCCAAAAATTTTCATCGCCGAGCTTGCCTCCGCTGTTCAAAATTATGTAGGAAACTTCGCCCGCCGCAAAATGTTTTCCTTTATAAATTTTGTGATCTCTGATATAGCCGCCGCCGATCATTGTGCCGAAAATCAAAACAAAACCGTCCGCAACGTCCGCCAAAGAGCCGACTGCCGCTTCAGCCATTGCCGCGCATTTCGCATTGTTTTCGATATGAATTTTCGTTTTGCAACGTTCATAAAGCGCATTGCGAAAATAAAAATCGTCGTTGTAACGAAGCGCACCGCCCATTGCGCAATAACCTTTCTCCGAATCGATAATGCCGGGCATCGAAACAGCAATTCCTTCCGCGTCGCCGACCGCCTCAAAAATTCTCCCGACAGACTCAATCAAAGCCTCGCGCCCTTCCTGCGGAGTAAAAATCTTCCCGCGCCGAGTAATGTTCATAAATTCATCCATGCAGGCGTAACGGAGATAAGTCCCGTCAATGTCCACCGTCAAAACTTTCATTTCAACTTCCTCCTTTTAAATTTTTACCGCATAATATTACGCATTTAAAAGCAAGTCAATTCTTTTCGTAAATTTTTTATTTACATTTGATAAATTCTGTAGTATTATCGGAAAAAATTTTTGGAGGGAAAAGTTATGAACGAAAGAAAAAATTACGGCATGATTTTTAACATTCAGAAGTTCAGCATAAATGACGGACCCGGAATCAGAACGGTTGTTTTTTTCAAAGGTTGCCCGCTTAAGTGCACTTGGTGCGCCAACCCCGAAAGTCAGGAGCCGCGCCTGCAAATTTTATGGGACGAAAAAAAATGTCTGCACTGCAATAATTGTGTAAGAAGCTGTCCGACTTTCGCCGTAAAAAATCTCGGCGGAAAAATTTTTGTCGATCATAAAAAATGTTCGGGCGCGGGCATCTGCTCCGAGCACGGCATTTGTATTGAAAAATGTCCCGCGCACGCTCTCAAGCCCGAAGGCGAACGTAAAACCGTCGCCGAAATTTTGGAAATCGTTCTGCAAGATTTGCCTTTCTACGAAGAAAGCGGTGGCGGCGTCACGTTGAGCGGCGGAGAAGCAACCATGCAAGCCGAATTTGCCGTTGAACTTTTAAAAGCTCTCAAGTCGAAAAATATTCATACCGCGATTGAGACAACCGGCTTTGCCTCGCCCGCAATTTTCCGCCGAATTATCGAATATCTTGACTTAATCCTTTTCGACATAAAACATTGGGACGAAACTAAGCACAAGGAAAAAACTTCCGTTTCAAACGCGCCGATTCTTCAAAATATGAAGTTCGCCATCTGCGCGGGCAAAGAAGTTCTTCCGCGCCTGCCCGTTATCCCGAATTATAATGACTCGCTTGACGACGCTCGCGGTTTTGTTCAGCGGCTTAAAGAAGTCGGGGCGAAAAAAGTTCAACTTCTGCCCTTCCATCAGTTTGGAGAAAAAAAATATAGCATGCTCGGTCGCGATTACGAATTTTCTCATGTAAAACAACTTCACCCCGCCGATTTGAAAGATTTTCAAGAAATTTTTCTCCGCGCAGATATTGACGCCTTTTTTTAATGAGCAATGAAAAAGATTTGTAGCGGGTGGCGAAGACACGGGCGCACATGGACGTGCGCCCGCCGGCAACGAAAACAGGATGTTTTCTTTGCCGGATACGCCCCTGCGAGGGGTCTTTTCTTTTTGCTACTTTTTCTTTGGACAAGCAAAGAAAAAGTAGATCCTAAAAATAAATTTTATTATTGACTCAATCGAACAATACACCGAGATGGTTTTGCGTGCCCACTTTAGAAAAAAGGGGGCTCTCGCCGCAATTTTTAAAATTTCGTTGACGCTTAAAAGGCGAAGAATTATAATTTGCGGCGGAGGTCGATTAAATTGCAGATTCGTATCGCGGGACTCGTGCCCGAAAGTTTCGTTGACGGCGACGGCATTCGTTTTGCAATTTTTATGCAAGGTTGCCTTCATAACTGCGCGGGCTGTCAAAATCCCGAAACTCACGCGCTCGACGGCGGCAAAATTATCGATACCGACGAAATTATCTCCGCGATTAAAAAAAATCCCCTGCTCGACGGAATAACTTTGACGGGCGGTGAACCTTTTCTGCAAATAAATTCGGCTAATGAAATTGCTCGCGCCGCAAAAAATTTCGGACTCAACGTCTGGTGTTACACCGGATTTACTTTTGAAGAACTTCCGCCCGACGCCGAACCGCTTTTGAAAAATATCGACGTGCTGATTGACGGAAAATTTATTCAAGAACAGCTCGATCTCGACCTCCAATTTCGCGGCTCACGCAATCAGCGAATCATCGACTTAAAAAAAACTCGCGAACAAAATAAAATCGTTCTTTGGGCAGAATCGGAGGTTGAATAATGGATTTGGATAACTCTTTCAGCGAGGTTTTTTCGGACTTATTTTCTTTGCCGCCGCTTGATGTCATTATCGGCTTGGTTTGCATTCTTATTTTCGGTATTTTGCTCGGCTTCCTGCTCTATATGCCCGTCGCCCATAAAAGTTCAAAGCTTCCTCTCGAAAAATTAAGCAACGAACTGATTTGGCGATATACGCCCGACTGGCTGATTCTAATCATCGGTTGCGTGATTTTCTTAACCGTGAGTTTCTTCATGATAAGCGGTTACATGCGAAATGTTTAAAAAAAATGGCGCGGATTTTTCCTCCGCGTCATTTTTTGTTTGTCGCTTGATTCAGCCACTCCTTCAGATAATCGCCTATCGCTTTTACAACTTGCGACTCCCGAATTGTCCTCGCTATGCTGAAAAGTTTCACTCCGCCATTGAAAACATATTTGCCCAAAAGTTCTCCGACTTTGTCCGCTATCATTCGGGCGATTACGAACAAAATTATCGAAACTTTTATTCCCAAAACCGTAAGCGCGATACCGCCGAACAGCGGCAGGAGAAAAATCATCGCAAGTTTTATCAGCAAAAACGAAAACGCTACGCTGACTGCCGTCCGCGCCAAGCGAATAAACAACGGAGCCTTGCGCCGAATCATTTTTCGCGTGTCGTCGAAGGCAAGGCGCGGGTGCCGAATCGCTTTTACTATAAAATTCCCCGTTCTTTTCGCGTAGAAGGTAAAAAATTCCCCGACTTTCTGAATTAACTTGTTTATGTCCGTCGGAATGCCCGTTACCGTCGCTATTATCATTTGCGGATTAAAATCTGTGAAAAAGCCGCGCAGAGATCTGAACGCCTCGCCGAAAATCGCCGGCGGCTTGCTGATATTCGCAACGGCGTCCGGTATCGGCAACGCCGGGATAAATGCCATTAAAATATAAAGCACTATCGCCAACACGCGCCCGAAAATCATTCCGAGAAAATATTTTATGACGGCTCGCGGATTTCTTTTGAAGGCGGCGGGGAAACTCCGAATTCTGCGCGGAACTTTCTTTTTAACCTTGTCAATCTTCTTTTCACTGCGCCGAGCCCGCTCTTCTTCGCGAGCAAGTTCTTCTTCGTTCTCAATTTCCAATGTCCGAGACAGCCGAATCATTTTTTGAAAGGCGTCAGCAATATTCTGTTCGCTTTCCTTTTGTTTTTCCTCAAGTTGCTTGTCAAATGAGCGCGTCACGTTGATCATCTTCTCAAATGCATTTTTTAAGTCGGTTGATTTGGTTGTTTGCATCATTCTTTGCAATGCTCGTTCCAAATCGGATTTTTTTGTCGTCTGCATCATTTTGCGGAGATTTTCCTGCAAGTCGCAGGATTTTTTTTCCTCGTCCACCGCTTCACCTCCAGATATTTTTTCTCGGAAGCCATTATAGCAAAAAAAAATGCCCCGATAAAATTTTTTTCGGAGCTTTTTTTATTGAAGGCTTAAATTCTTTCTGCTATGATCATTTCGATGCTACTTCCTCCTCAAACTTCAGCAAGACACCGAGAAGAGGGAAGGTGAAAACTGATGGTCGACATCCTTTTATCGGTCGCCGTGAATGTGGTTTCCATAATCATTGGAAATTATATTTACGACAAGCTGTTCAAAAAGTAAGTAGCAGCCAGACACACTCGACAGCCCGCTAATCGAACCTCCAGCGGTTATGGCAAAACGAAGCCCCCGTGCAGTCCTCCAATTCTGCGCGGGGGTTTTCGTTCGGTGATACTGTGGTCGACATCTCTTAAGTTTTCCTAATTCGGTCTGCAAAATCTATCACACAATCAATTTTTTGTCAATAACTCGCAGCGTTTGAACAATTCGGCGACAATGGCGGGCTCATCCTCCAAAATTTCTTCAAAGCCGTAAGCTTTTGCTACTGCAAGGTCGTTTTTCCTGTGCGCAAGCCGTAAATCTCGCGGCATCGTCAATTCATCATATAAATCTGCGAGAGAGAAGGAAAGATTGTCAGATGGAAAGGTGGAAAGTTTGTTTTCACTTTCAATCTTTCCATCTTTACATCTTGCCATTTCGAAATAACGCGCACGAACGTCCAAAATCTCCTGCGCGGTCGCCTCAATCGCTCTTTTCTGCGCGGAAGATATTTTCTGCCAAGGAAAATTGTAATAAACCGAAGGTGAATAGCGATAGCTCATGCCCAATCGCCCAGCGACAACTCGCATCCATGCCATATGTATTGAACTCGTCAACATTCCGAAAAGAT
>CALFJC010000060.1 GCA_937877655.1 uncultured Selenomonadales bacterium | reverse complement strand
GCATATTTTTTCCATTCGTCGTCGCTGAGTTTGGGATTCATTGCAAGTTCGCCCGTTTCAAGATCGGTGTACATGGGCGGCAGGAGCACGATATATTTTGCGGACGGGAAGATTTTCAACAGCGCGGAGATCTCGTCAATCGTTTTGCACATTTCCTCAATGCTTGAATCGTCCAAAAAATTTCCGCCGACTGTTGCGGCAACCAAAGTCAAGCCGCGTGCGTCAATCGCATTTTTCAAAACTTGCGGCTCTTTATTGGGCATGTAGCCCCAGGGTCCGATCTCGCAACCTTCGTAGCCCGCAACTTTCATTTCGTCAAGGCAACGTTGAATTGACTTGCGCAAACTCCAAAAATTACAATGACATCAAAAAATTTTTTGAGGATGTTGCAAGCCGTGAAAATCATTGATAAAGGCGTCCTTGAAACTTCATTTATAGATTTTTCGCAACCGTCGAATTTAAATTTTGAGCGGAAATATCTTTAGACGAAAGATTTTGACGTAAAGGCGAAGGCGGGCGAAATTATTTTGCTTGACTGTCACGAGCCGCACATTTACGGTTGCAATGACAGCGGCGAATTTTTGTGGTTTCATTTCAATGGGGTTGCCGCTCGCCCTTATGTCGAGCATCTTTACGAAAAAAACGGCATCCATTATCGCGGAATTAATACCGAGAAATTGCGTTTGCGTTTTCAAGAAATAATTTCTGCCGCCGCCAAACCCGTTGTCAACGAGCCCGGCATTTCACACAACATCGACGGGATTTTAACTGTACTTGCCGCCGAGACTGTCGTTACCGTCAATGAATTTCTTCGCCCGACTCTTGAATACATTGCCAAACATTTTGACGAGCCGATTTCGATTGAGGAGCTCGCGGCGTTGTCGCTTATGAGCCCCTCCAATCTAATCAGATATTTTCGCCGTTGCTTGGACGTGACGCCGCATGAATATCTTTTGCTTTATCGTCTTAAACAATCCAAACGACTTTTGGTTTCAACGACCGAATCAATCGAGCGCATTGCCGAGCTTTGCGGCTTTAACAGCGCGTCGCATTTTGCCCGCGCTTTCAAGAAAGAAAATCTCATGACGCCGAAAGAGTTTCGTTCCATAGGAATTTAAAATCATTACGCATTACGAATTACGAATTACGCCTTTTTTGGCGGCGAGTTCGGCAAGTTCTTTAGATTCTTCGGCGGAAATGGAGAGCGGTTTTTCGCAGTAAAAATTTTTGCCCGCCTCAAGCGCGGCTTTTGCAACTTGGTAATGAAAAGCGTTGGGCGTTGCAATGTCGACAAGATCGATGTCGGGATCGTTGACGAGAACTTTCCGGTCATCAGTTACGCGATTGAAACCGATTTTTTCTTTGGCAACCTGCGC
>CALFJC010000059.1 GCA_937877655.1 uncultured Selenomonadales bacterium | reverse complement strand
GGTACGGGCTGCGATTTTCAATCGGCGTATCTAGGACTTTGAACAGCTCCAATAAATCTTGGCGAATATTCCTAGCCCCGCGCAGATAATCGCGGAAAATTTTATGTTTGCCGAAAATATCAATGCTTTCGGCATACAAACAAAAAACCAATCGGACGCAAAGCTTATTTAAGTCGGAAAGTGCTTTGTCAGATTGGATTTTAAGTTCTGCGCGGAGACCGTCATAAATTTTGGCGACGATTGCGCTAGCCTTAACGGAAAGTTCGCGTTCATAGGAAATATTTTGCTGTTCGACGATAAAATTTAAGACGTTAAAGCGTTTAGGCAGTTCGTAGAGGAAAATTTTAATCGGTTCGCGTTCTGGATAGCGTTTATCCATATCGAAGACGCGAAATTCCTTAAAATTGCAAGTGATAATCCAGCGAGCCTTGCGCGAATACTCCAGCGCGTCGTTATAGCGTTTAGCTTGCTTAAAAATTTCCTCATCGTCGAGATTTACGGTAGAACTTTTCTGTTCGATTAAAGTTTTCGTGGAAACAATCAGCCCGTCAATGAATCCGTGCGGAATTGGGACTTCAAAGCTGATAAATTCTTCGGGTTCGTCGATATTGAACACATCACGCAATAAAGAAAGCCAAAAAGCATGAGTATCGCCCTTTTCGTAGCCGCGAGCCGACCATTTCATAACAAAATCTTTCACACTCATAAAAAATCACCTCCGCGCAGATTTTAGCACAAAGGAGATAAAAATTTAATCGTCGTCGTCGATTTTATACTCGGCATAACGAACATCAACCAATACACTGCGGCGTTCTTCCGCGTCAACGACTTTATCTGCGCGTCTTTTGATTGCGGCGACAAATTCTTTGCTCTGAGTAATTTCCGCTACGTCGTCAAAAACTTCGCCGATCCAACAAAAAGTTTCGTCGTCGCATTCGTTTTCGATAAAGTTAATAGTCTGTCCAAGGTCGCGTGAAAGAATCTCTGTTTCCTCGTCCCAACACTTTTGAATACCGATATAATCTTCAAGATGAAGTTTTAACCGCCTAGAAAGGACGTTTTTTATTTCCGCGTTGAGCATGAGTTTTTCCTCCTTTTTATGGCTGTTCAGAGTCTGGAAAGACAGTTGCAATTTGTCCGTTTGTACGTATTATACCGACTCTTACTCCTTTGTACATTCCATATGCGGCTTGACCGTCAGGAACATTAAGATTTTCTTTAAGTTTTGCAACGTGCTCGCCTGCTTGACGAATATCATTTGGCGACCATGACGCCGGAAACCAAGATTGCCCGATACCATCGCGTTTTCTTCCGTCTTTGTGATCCGGAAGGTTGCCGACGCGGACACCGTTGGGATATGTTTTGACAATATTATACTTTATGCCGTATTTATCAAGCAAATCCATTCCTTCTTGTCCGTGACCGCCACTTTTTAAACGCAGACGATCTTTTTTCCGCATTGGCTGGGTAAATAAACCTTCTGTTGAATGAATGAGCGCAAAATCGCTTACACTTTGTGCATTACCTTTGGTGTTAAGATTACGTCCGGATTTACCTGTACCCATTTATTTTCCTCCTTTAACTTGCGAAATCCAATCGGGATAACGAACAAAATTTGTTTTACACTTGATATCGGGAGAAAAAATTGATTTTGGCATACTTCCGTAAACCAAAACAACTTCGGGTGTCAATTCATCGAGCATCGCCTCCAAACCCTCGCGGAAGTAATATTTATTATCTTTGCCGCGAATGCAACCGTAAGTTCCGACCGAGACGATAGAATTTTTCGGCGCACCCAAGAACGCGAACTTTTCGGGAAGAAAATCTGTTGTGTAACTGCGCTCGTCGCCCCAACGGATATTCGTAATGACATACGCGCCGTTTTTCTGCAAATAATGACCGATTGCTCTGTTGCGATAAACATTTGCAATTTGCACGATAAGCGGAGCGTCGCGATAAAGAGAG
The DNA here is from genome assembly GCA_937877655.1 of uncultured Selenomonadales bacterium. Taxonomy (GTDB): domain Bacteria; phylum Bacillota; class Negativicutes; order Selenomonadales; family Selenomonadaceae; genus Quinella. The sequence goes on along the minus strand of CALFJC010000059.1, from coordinate 1,935 downwards.
TTATCGGGCGTAACGACGGCAGAAAAACGCAGTAAATCTTCCACAAAATCTTCCGGCTTGCGAACAATATCCGCAAAGTTTATGTCGTGCTCATAAAATACGACGCACTCGGAAAAATCTTTAGTGCGGTTGCGTTTGGAAAATGGAATCATGTTCGGCGGGATAAAAATCTTTTTTGGCGGCTCGATTTTCGGAATCTCCAATATGCCGTCAAAAAATGCAGTCTCTACCAATTCCAAGTTAAAGCCCTCGTCGAAACTGTTTTTAAGCATAAAAAATCACTCCTTGTAAAATAGTTTTTGACCTCAGGAGCGAAATATGTTAGTATGAACACGAAAACAGTAATATGCATAGAAACATATTCGTCAGAAAGCACCTGATCACTGTTGGTAGCGGGAGTCAGATGTTTTTTTGTTTGAGGTCGTTGCAAATTTCAACCGTTCGATTATTCTTTGCGTCTCTTGTTAAACTTTCTTGCGTTTTTTAAGTCAAAAATAATTGCATTGTCAAAATAAATGACATCTGCACGATAATTATATTTATCTAAATCCCAGCTCATCATTCAAGAAATTTTACCGTTAATTTTTCTTGAACGGCTGAAAATCTTCTGATATAATCGCGCCGATGCAAATTTCCTCTCTTACTTCGCATCAATCCACTTGAGAGGAGGTGATAAACATGGCGGTTATCCTTGTTTCGCTTGCCGTCGGCGTGGTTTCCGGCATCATCGGGAATTACATCTACGACAAGTACATTAAATAAGGTATCGTCTCCTCTTGCCCCGGACAATCGGTCTCCTCAATCGATTAGGCAAAAACGAAGCCCCGCGCAGTTCCTCAAGCTACGCGGGGTTTTTCTTCGTTTGGTGATATACACGACGACCATCCTTGTTTCTTTTTATCTATGTGTCGCATGAAAAATCTATCACACAATCAATTTTTTGTCAAGGCGGCGCGTCGAACAACAGAATTACATCTACGACAAGTACATTAAGTAACGTCTGAAATTTATCACGCGCTTAAACTTTTGTCAATGATTCGTAGAGTTTCATCAGCTCGGCGACGATTTTTGATTCATCATCTAAAATTTCTTCAAAACCATACGCGGCGGCAACTGCGCGGTCGTTTTTTTTGTGCGCAAGCCGTAAATCGGCGGGCATCGTCAATTCATTGTATAAATCTGCCAATGTCGCGTCGGAATATTTGCTCCGAACGTCTAAAATGTTTTGCGCGGTCTCTTCGATTAACTTTTTCTGCGCGGGAGTCGGAAGACACCATGCAAAATTGTTGTAAACCACATTTCCCGAATATCGATAGCTTGTTCCAAGATAACCGGCGACAACTCGCATCCATGCCATATGAATTGAGCTTATTAAAACTCCGAAATGATAAATCTGCGCGGAAGGAACGATTGATAAAGCGTCGCTGATAATTATTTCAGGTGAAACAAAGTCCATTGGAATATATTTTCTTCGTCCGCCAGAAACTCTCGGAATTACAATGCAAGATTCGTTGCCTTGAGGAGTCGAAAAGAATTTGTAAGGAGTTTCGGCGGCTTTTCGCGTCGGTGCCGCTGTACTTTTCTCGCGAAAAATTCTTATCGCCTCCAATCGCCGCATTATTTCCCGATTGCCCGCATATTCATTCGGCGGCACATTTAAAAGATACAAACAATATCGAATCGGCTTGCCGTGAAGAAAATCTTTCGCGCCCAAATATCTGTGAATCAAATGTTTCTGCGCGGGATATTTTTTTATGAATTTTTTTGCCTCATCCTCGCTGAAAATAAAATTTCCGTCGTCTGTCGGCTGATTGCCTTTTGTAATTTTCGGCACAAAGTCTTGAATATGCTTGGCGCGGCTCTCAATAAAGACAGTCGGCGCGTCGACAAGGTAAGGATTGATATTTTTCGCCGAGATAATTTTATCGCCGTCAT
>CALFJC010000058.1 GCA_937877655.1 uncultured Selenomonadales bacterium | reverse complement strand
AAAAAATTTTTCCCGAAAAAAATCGCGGGGCTTTTCGGAGCTTCGCGATAATTTTTTTGTCTGTGCCTTCTCGAATAAAAAATTTTTCCCGAAAAAAATCGCGGGGCTTTTTGGGATTTGCGGAAATTTTTTTTGTCCGTGTCCTCGCAGGACACCAAAAACACGAATGAATTTGATAAAATATTTTTGCGGAGATTTTTACTGTCGGTAAATAATTTTAACCTTCGGTGCCTTAAAAATGATTTTTGGGTATGCAATAATTTTTTGGGAGGTGATTATCATGTCGGAGCCGGCAGAACAAATGTATCGAACAATCGGAAGCAACATTTATCGCTTCAGAGTTTTGGAGCACATGACTCAAGAAATTCTCGCGGAAAAATCGGACATCAGCACATCATATGTCAGCCGCATTGAATGTTTCAGACTGAACAAAGGAATGACATGTACAACGGTAATGAAAATCGCGGAAGCTTTGAATGTGCCGGCATGCGTACTTTTTTCGGAAATACCTTGCCAAAAATATTTGCAATGCTTGGAACAGGCGGCTCTGCGCGGAGTGTAAAAAGTTTTTGAACGGGAGATGGATTTATGAGCAGTTCTATTGAGCGCGAACTTGTCAAGTGCAAACAATCTGCCGAAGAAGGCTATTTGTTGGCGCAAGGCAAGTACAGTGACATTAAAAAAACTTTGAATGACGCGGAGAATCAACTTTCAAAAACCGATTCGGAACAAAGAAAAGTCAAGCGCATTCAAAATACCGAGCTCGTCAAAAAGCAAAAGGAAGAGTTGCGGCGGCTGACAAGCGAAGTTTTAAAAATCGGTGACGCTTTGCAAAATCTGCGCGGGCGCATGAAAGATTTTTCAATCGTCGTCTACGGGCGGACGATGGCGGGCAAGTCAACGCTTATGGAAATTTTGACGCACGGCAACGGAAAATCAATCGGCAAAGGGTCACAAAGAACTACGCTTGACGTTCGCGATTATTATTGGCAAGGTTTGCGAATTTGGGACGTGCCCGGAATTTCGGCATTCAGTGAAGATGCAAAAGAAGCCCGCGTTGATGAAAGCAAAGCTTTGGAGGCGGCGAAGTCGGCGGACTTGATTTTATTTTTGCTGACAAGCGACGCGCCGCAACCCGACGAGGCGGAGAAATTGGCGCAACTTAAAAATCTTGGCAAGCCCGTTCTCGGCGTCATCAACGTCAAAATGAATTTCAACATAAATGACGAATTCGACATTGAAGATTTGGAAGAAGAAATGGCAAAAACAGCAAATATCAACGCCGCCATTAATCAGTTCAAACAATTTGCCGTGAATCATAATCAAGATTGGAACGGAATAAAATTTGTCGCAACGCATTTACTTTCGGCGTATCAATCTCAAGATAAGAATCCAAAAGTTTTTGCGCTAAGTCGTTTTGCCGAAGTCGAAGAATTTATTTTGGACAAAGTGCGCCGCGACGGAAGATTTTTGCGGATAAAAACTTTCGCCGACGCCGTAGCCGTTCCAATGAGCAATATCATTTTGAAAATTTACGAACACAGCGCGGCGAATCTTCGGGCAAGCGATATTTGGTTTGAAAAACGCAAGGAGCTTGATGAGTGGCACGAAAAATTTTTGAAGAGATCACAAGAGCGGCTCGACAATCTCGGCAACAGATTATCGGAAGAACTTGAAAGTGCGATTTATAATTTTGTCGAAAATCATTATGAAGATCAGCAAGCGGGCGAAAATTGGCAACGACGTTTTCAAAGTTTGAAGTTCAACGAAAAGTATCAAGAATTTTTGAAGGGCGAAGCCGCCGAGTGCGGACGCAAGCTTAAGGAACTCAGCGACGAGTTGACGCAGGAATTAAAATTTGCTTTCAAAGACAATGTGCGGACGAATATTCGGCTGGACGAAACAACTCCTTGGGGAGAATATTTTGCGGGCGGAATCGGTGCGTTGGGCGGCTTGGCGGCAGGAGCAGGCGCGGCAGGTTTTTTGGCAAGTCGTGCCATTGGAGCAGTTTTCCCGCCTTTGGGAATTGCGCTCGGCGTTATCAGCGTTTTGGGTTATATTTTTTCGGACAGCGCGGAAGAAAAAAAGCGCAAGAATCAGCAAAAACTTTTTGACGCCATAAACGAACCGAGTTATAAAATTCTCGGCGAAATGCATTCACAGGTTGTCGATATTCTTAACAAGGAAATTTTGCAAAAGGGAATCGGCGAATTTTATTATTCTTTGGCTTCGTATCAATTCATGTTTGCACGGCTTGGCGACTCTCAATCGAAAATGGCGGCGGCTTTGTTCAACGAGTTCAGCAATCTTAACTTCAAATTGCTCGGCGAAGCTGTTGATTATAAAAATGCGGGCACTGCAGACGAAATCAGCGACATCCCGCGAGTGCCCGGCGAAAAGATGATCGTTTTTGCGCCGCGCTCCAATTTGAATACGGAAGAACTTTCAGATCTTTTGGGCGAAAAAATTTCTGTCGTCAAGCCGCACGAAGATTTTTTGCAGACATTGAAAAAAATTTTGGATTGCGACTTCGACATTGATTCTTATCCTCTCGACTTTGACGAAGAAAATAAAAATGCGGAATGCGCTTACGCCGTTTTTCCGAAACAAAAAGTCAAAGCATTGAATTTCAAACTCGCTCAACAAACCGCGGGCGTCCCGATTATCGCGGAAATTATTCAGCCGAAACGAATTACTCAACCTGCTCAATCGCAACAAATTAATCAATCGACAAGTCGTACAAAAACTGATTGGCAAGAAGTCGAAAGCTGGCTGAAAGAATTTTTGCCGAAAGTTCAAACCAAACTCAATGAAAAAGGTATCGTCAATTATGCGGCGAAACTTTTCTCCCATGTCAACGGAAAAATTATGCGTCTCGTTTACAGGATTTATTACAAAGAAAAAGGCAAATGGGTCGCGGAAACTGTTGCGTGCGAAATCAATAAGTCTAACGTTCCTGCGTGGGCTAAGGCAGGTTTGACTGCCGAAGAAATCGACGTTACCGCTCGTTATGAGGAAAAACTCAGACTTGCAAAAAGACTTGAACTTATCATTTGATGAAGGAGATTGACATGGAAGAATTTCAGTTAAGCAAATTTACAAAGGAAGGCGCACAACTTTTGCGTGAAGTCACCGAAGAATTTAATCGGCTCGGAATTGATTCTTCATGCCTGCCGAAAAATTTTCCCGATGACGGCGGCAAAATCAAATTGGTTTTCGTCGGGCAATACAGCGCGGGCAAATCGAGTATCATCAAAATGCTCACGGGCGCGGACGTTGAAATAGGCGCGGCAATCACAACGCAAAATTCGACGCCTTACGAATGGAACGGACTGGAAATTGTCGACACGCCCGGCATTCACACGGAACTTCGTCCCGACCATGACGAAATAACTTACAATCAGATAAATCACGCCGCACTTTTAATTTTCGTCATAACCAACGAGGGCTTCAGCCAACGCATGGGAGATCATTTCCGCACACTCGCCATTAAGCAAAAACGCGCCGCCAATATGGTTTTGGTCGTCAACAAAATGGACAGAACCGCGCTCGGCAACGTCCCCGAACAACAGCAAGTCATTTATGAGGATTTAAAAAAAGTTACGAAGCCTTACGACCCGAAAGAATTATATGTTTCTTTTGTCGACACCGCATCTTATTTCAAAGCCCTTACGGAAACGGAGGAGCGCAGAAAAATTCGGCGGCTTGCGAAGAGCGGGCACGATGTTTTTGTTGCCAATCTCAATAAATTCGTTGCGGAAAAGGGCGTCCTTCAGAAAATAAATTTGCCGCTGAACACAATCGCCGCCGAACTTCGCAAAATTTTGGACGCGGAAAAAAATGATGACGACGTTGAGGCTCTGATTGAAACGGATCAAAAGCGCATAAAAATTTTGCTTGACTGCAAAGCCGAATGTCTGCGCGGCATTGACGGACTCATTTCCAATTTTGAAATCGAAATTTCTCAACTCGGACGCGAGACAGCGGAGGCGGCTTTGAATTCCGGCGATAACGACAAGGCACAAGAAATTCTCAAGGATGCAAATAATAAAGTTCATGAGCTTTACAAAGCTTGCAGTGAAAAAATTTTTGAACGCATAAACGAATCCTTCAAGGAACTCGACAAGGACATTAAAAATTACGACGGCTCGGTTTTTGTCAAGCAAGTCAACGAAAACATTGCGGAGCGTGTGAACAAAGAAATTTCTTCGGGAACTTTAATTCCGAGCGGTTTGGGCGCGGTATTGGGCGCGGTTGTTTGGCAAAAGGGTGCTCAGATTGCCGCTCCTTACGCCCTGCAAAAAGTTATAGAAGTTCCGACCATTTTGACGCGTGCAACTCCGCTCGTAGAAAAAGCCGTCGGGACTGTGGCAACAGTTGAATTCGGTTTCAATCCCGTTGCCGGCGCGGCGACAGGTAAGGGCGCGGGTTTTCTCTGGAAAAAATTTTCGACGGCAACCGTAACTTTGCCGCCGACTACTACGAATAAAATTGCGCGATTCATAACTGCCAACGCGGGGAAAATCGGAGCCGCCATAAGTATTTTGGGCGCGGTTTGGACGATTTGGTCAATGATAAAAGGCAATGAAGAGCAACGCAAGCGCGAGCAGGAACAGCGCAAAGTCAAGAACGACATCATTTCCAATTTTGAATCCGTCGGCAGTGACATAGGCGAGCAATTAAAAAATTCGGCAGAAAATTGCTTGGACGAAAATCTCAACCCGACAATTTCGAGTTACGAAAAAGAAATTAAAATGATTGAATCAAAAGTTGCCGAAGCCGAAACTTCAAACGAAAAACTTTCCGCGCTCCTCAAACGGACAGAAAATCTTATCGGCGAGATTCAAGCTTGCAGATAAAAAATTTCAAACCGCATGTCTGAACGGGCGAAAGGAGAAAAGTTTATATGTGGCTGTTGATATTTTTATTCGTTTTCGTTTTGATGAGTTTCAAGGACTCAGACCCCTTAACAAAAGTTTTAATAATTTGTGTTTTGATAGCGGAGGGAATTTATTTTTATCTGCAATGATAAAGTCAAAATGATTTTCGCAGGCGCGAAGCTTGACAAAATGAAAAATCAAGTTAATGATCACGTTAAGTTTAAAGGCGGGAAAATATTTTTCCTGTGACAAGATAAAAATTTTTTGAAGGGAGTTTTGTCAAATGCCATTTTGGAACCCTATTACAAAGGAAGACGAGAAGGCGGCGGAAGAAAAAATTAAGGCGGCGAAAAAGTCTAAGGAGCCTCCGATTGAATTTTATCCCGAAGAGCCGAAGTATTCTTTCGACGAAATAATTTTGCCGCAGGCGGTTAAGGATAAAATTCTTGACGTTGCCAATTACGCGGAGAACAGCAAAAAAGTTTTCGAGGACTGGGGCTTGCAAAAAGTTTACAAGCAGTCGCGCAGAATCGGAATCAATCTTTACGGCGAGCCCGGCACGGGAAAAACTATGGCGGCTCATGCCATTGCCAAGCATCTCGGCAGAAAAATTTTGGCAGTCAACTACGCGGACATTGAATCAAAGTACGTAGGCGAGACTCCGAAAAATATTCGCAAGGCTTTTGAGGCGGCGAAGGAAACGAACAGCATTTTATTTTTCGACGAGGCTGACGCCATTTTAAGCAAGCGAGTAACAAACATGTCCAGCGCGACGGATGTCAGCGTCAATCAAACTCGTTCGGTTATGCTGATGGTCATGAATGATTATCAAGACTTCGTAATTTTCGCGACGAATTTTATTTCCAACTTCGATCCTGCTTTTATGCGCAGAATCTCGACGCATATTGAATTCAAACTTCCCGACCTTGAATGTCGCAAAAAACTTTGGCAACATTACATTTTGCCGACGATGCCCAACAACATTGACATAAACGAATTGGCGGAGAAATACGACGGCATTTCGGGCAGTGACATTTCCAACGCGGTTTTGATGGCGGCGTTCAAAGCGGCGCGCCAAAATGCCGAGCTTGTCGATAAAAGTTTGGTCTTCGAGGCTATTGAAGAAACTTTGGCGAGCAAAAATGCAAACAAAGGTATCACGGTTGAAAAGCGCGTTGTTTCTGAAGAATACGTCAAAGAGCAAGTTGCCAAAGGCAAAGGTGTGATTAGGGAGTGAGGTCGACTTTTAATTCCATTCTGAACAGAATTTGCACCGCGCTTTTCGGCGACAGCTGGGATAAAGTTTTGGATTTTCTTGAACGGCTTGAAAATGCTCTGCGCGAAAAATATTCCGAAGGGCTTTATTTCAGCTTGATAACGTTGGAAAACAGCGGCGGCGGCATGGCGACGGTAAGTCACAGTCATTTTTATCAAGAAAACGGCGAGTGGCTTAAAGAAAATGCAAAAATCGATTTGCCCAAGAGCGAGTTGCCGAATTATCTCCGCGAAAAATTGGCGGCGGCTTTCGGCGAAGTGGATATAACCGATTATGTCGAACACGAGCTTGCGACACGTAAATTATCCGACGATTAAAGGAGGCGATTAAATGCCTTTTTGGTCACGAAAAAATGATGGTTGGCAGGAAGTGGTGGAAACATATACAGTCTCCATAGAAGAATTGCCGCCCGCCATTCGCGAAAAAATTCTTCGGCTGCAAGAAAACGATAGAATAAATTTTTGTCCTTATTGCGGCGCGAAGGTTCGCCACGCCGACGCGAAATTTTGTACAAATTGCGGAAAGGCTCTCAACGAGGATTAAGAAATTTTTTAAGGAGGCGATTAAGTGATACCTGTATTAATCGGCGCGGCGGCAGTCGGCTTGGCGGGAGCGGCACTTTTAAGCGATGACGATAAATCCGCGCAGGCTGTCACGAAAGAAAAATTTCCTGTCTCCGAAGATTACGTTATGCAACAGCTCAGCCGCGCAGGCAAAAAATTACCCGGCGACTCCTCGAATGACGAAACTTTATCCGCTGAAGACTTCGGCAGGGATTTTGAACGGATTGAAAACATGCTTGCGAATCCTCAGATAACCAATTACACTATCAAAAATGAATTGGAATCAATCAGGATAAAAGCCAAGCGGCGGGGCGACGAAAAAACTTTGAATTTTGTTGAGTATTATCGTGAAAAACTCCGCAATCGCAAGTTAAGAACTTCAACTGCGAGCGACGCGATTATAAATTTCTGTCCTTATTGCGGCGCGAAAGTTCACAACGGCAACGCGAGATTTTGCAGAAATTGCGGAAAATCTCTCAGGGATTATTAAAAAAATTTTTAAGGAGGTGATAAAATGATACCGTTCGTAGCGGGAGTGTTGGCGGGGATGGCGGCGCAAAAAGTTCTCGGCGAAAATTCTTCCGGCGAAACTCAAGAAATGGAGCCCGTCGAAATGCGCGAGGTCTCCGCCGAAGATGTTAAAAATTCTTTGCTGGCGGCAGGAAAAACTTTGCGCGTCTATGTCGACGAAAAATTTTCCAATCTCGGCGAAACTTCGGATCAAATGCCCGTCGAAAAAATTTTTGTCAAGGACGAAGAATGCAAATCTCTCAAAAAAAGTTCCGCGCAGGAAATTGCGGAAGAAGAACTGCCCGATTATATCCGCAAAAAATTGACTGCAAGAAATTAAATTTTTTCATGAAGGTTAATTTATCATGTTAGTACAAATTTATTCAGCCGTTCCTTTCGCCACACCTTTTCCAAGTATCAAAGCCGAAAATCTTGATTGGAACATGGCATTGAATTTTTTGAAAGACAGACAACAACTTGTAAAAAATGATTTCGACAAAAAAAATATTCCTTACAAGGCAGTTGTCTTGGCGGAAAAATTCAACGGGGCTTGCGATTACGTTACCTTGAGATATAAAATTTCTTACGACAAAGAAAATCGCAGGGTTGATGACGTTTATCGAGCCGATATTTCGGCAGAAAAAGTTCCCGAAGCACTTCGCAAAAAAATCGACGGGGCGGAAGGCGAAGTCGACATTACAGACGAAATTGAGCGCGAATTGGAGACGCACTTTATTTTTCAGTTGCAAATTCTGTCCGATTGGAAGGAAGCTTTAAATTTTTTTGAAGCCAAGCGGAAACAGACGGCTTACATGTTTAAAAATGTCGATACTCCGAATGCCGATATTTTTACGGCGGAGAAAAATGATAAATCTTCGCTTGTCGAGTTGAAATATAAACTTTATCATAAGGCAAAAAATAATTGGCTGGTGGAAACAAGGACGGTAAATATTTCGCTTGAAAAAATTCCCGAAGCACTTCGCAAAAAAATCGAAGACGCGGCTGACGAAGTCGACATTACAAATGAGATTGAAAGCGAATTGGCGGCACGAGAAAACTCGGCGGTCGCCGAAGAATAAAAAGTTTTGAGGAGTGATTGAATAATGGTACCTATTTTGGTAGCGGCGGCAGTTGCGGCGGCAGGCGGCGCGGCTTATTACGTTTACAAACATTGGGATGAAGTCAAGGCTTGGTTTTCAAAATTCTTGACGAGTTTGAAGGAAGCCATTTCCAAAAGCATGCGCGGCATTGCCAACGCGGCGACAATCGTCGGCGAGAAAATCAAGGACAGCATTGCGCGAATCAAGCACCAACTTTTTTACAAGGACAAACAAAACGATCAGTGGATGGTTGAACGGACTGTTGTTCCGGTTTCGGAAGATGAAGTTCCGCCGCACATTCGCGCCAAAATTGCCCGTCAAGAAGCGGACATCACGCAAGAAATGGAATTGGAACTCGGACAAACAATTTAATTTTGAGGAGATGATAACTCATGGGCAAAGACGGAATTTCGGTCGGCGAGGCAATTACCGTCGGCAGAGAAGTTTTGATGAACATGATAAACGAGATTATGGAAGAACTTCGCCCCACAATGACGCTCGAAGACCTTCAGCGCGTTTATTCCCCAAAGCTTGATAAAATTATTCTTGACGAAGAGGACGCAAGCAATCGCAAATACATCGGCGGCGAATTCAATCTTGACTATGTCAGCGATAAATTTTATACTTGCGGTTACAAATTCTTTTTCCAAGACGAGCAACAAAAAATTTTCAAGGTTGAGGCGAAGAGCCGCGAGCTTACCACGTCAAATCTTTCGCCGAAAGTGCGCGAGCAACTCAAGACGGATAAAAATATCAAGTTTGAAATTCCCGAACCGAGCGAAACTGCGCGGAACAAACACAATCGCGAAACTTTTCTTGAAAAATAAATTGAATCGATAAATTGAAGGGAGCGAGAGAAAAATTTTTCTCGCTCCCGATTTTTTGAAAGGAGATTTAAAAATGATACCTGCAGCATGGCTGATTGGCGCGGGGCTCGTAGGAATTTTGGGCGTGGCGGCAGTCGTTTGCAACTGGGATGAAATTATGGAGTGGCTCCACGAATTTATCCCGAAAGTTTCACAGATGCTTAAAGCGGCGTCAACGCAATTCGGCGGAGAATTCAAAGCGGCGGCAATGATTGTCGGCGGCTTCCTTGATGTTGTTCACGCAAAAATTGAACACAAACTTTATCACAAAATCGGCAAGCAAACTTGGCTGGAAGAGACGACGCGGCGCACTTTGCCCGAAAGCGAATTGCCGCCCGCCATTCGCAACAAAATTCGGCGCAATCGCAAACAAGATACCGACATAACGGAAGATGTTGAACTGGAATTGGGCATGGAAATTTAACGGAGGGATGAACTTTGTTTAAAGAAAAAAATCCCGGCGACGTTGTCGAGGCAGTCAAAAATATTTTTCAGGAAATTGACAAGCAACTTAATCGCGTCGGCTTTTACGTCAGCTTGAAGGAATTGCAGGCGCGTTACGGCGACGCGCTTGATAAAATTATTCTCGCCGAAGAGCAGAAAAAAAATTGTCACTATATCAGCGGCGAGTTCAAAATTTCGATGGCGGGCAAGGAAAATTATCAATGTTCTTATGCGCTTTATTTTGAGGATGCGGACGAAAAATTTCACGTTTTGGAGGCGCAAACAAAGTCGCTTGACATAAGTTGCTTGACGGAAGATTTTCGGCAGACTTTGCAAAGGGAAACTGTCATGAAATTTGAGATTGAGGAGCCTTCGAGGAAAAATGTTTCCGTGTGAACAATGCGGCTGTTGTTGTCGGAGGATCGGCGAAGTTTTTTTTGCGCGGCACATGGCTGAGCCCGACGGAGTTTGCAAATATTTGACGGCGGATAATCTCTGCGAAATTTATTCGGAGCGACCGATTTTCTGCCGCGTGGATGAAATGTACGAAAAAAATTTATCGGATAAAATGACTCGCGAGGAATTTTATCGCATCAACAAAGAATTTTGCAAAAAGTTTCAATCGGAGCAAAAAAATTAGTGACGGTTCGCCCCCTTTTTCCTAAAGTGGAGGTTTGCTCAACTTTTTCTTTGCTGCGCCCAAAGAAAAAGTTGCAAAAAGAAAGGGCGTTTGACCGGCAATAGAAACATCCTGTTTCTGTTGCCGGCGGGCGCACGTCCTGTGCGCCCGGGTATCTCTTCGATTTGGTATTTCGCATTTTGGAAATTCATTTCACGAGGAAAAATGTTTTGTTGAAAAAAATTTCGGGCTCGCCTTCGGGTTTCAAAGTTACCAAAAGATTTCCGCTGCCGTCGACTGGCGCGGCAAGTTGTCCGCCGAGCGGAATATTTATATCGGCGGTTTGACCGTTCGCAATGGTTGGATATTCCAATGTGTATTCGTCATAGCCGAACTCGACATCAACTCGCGGGTTGATTAAATCTTTGCCGCTGTGATTTTCAATGCGGAGCCGCGAAGTCATGCTCGGCGGAAAAAGATACTCGCCGTAACTGTTTTTCTGCCAAGAATGCCAATCGCGCAGATAAACCATGTGATATTTATCCGTCAATTCGCCGTTCAAATAAAATTTAAATTCAACTTCGCCCGCAGGTTTTTCGACGGGCGGCGCGGGCGTAACGGTTTGCGGCGTCGAAGGAATTTCGGGAAGCGTCGGCGTCACGGTCGGAGGATTTATAACAAAATTCGTCAGCCGATTAAAAATTTCATTATCGGAATTGTCGGGAGGAGGACTCTCGACAATTTTTTCTTCGTCAACGACAGGCGGTTGAATTTCGGAAAAAATTTCGGGCGACAATTCGACTTCGGGCGATTGAAAATTTTCTTCTGCAACGTTCGGGATAAAAATTATCGCGGGACAAATCAGCGCGGCAACGAGAAATTTTTTTACGTGATAAAATTTTTGGCGGCGGAGAACGGCATTGCGAAGTTCTGCGGCGGATTGAAAACGTTGCAAAGGCTCCAACGAAGTACAGCGATTTAAAATGTCGCTCAACTTGCCGTTGTAATCTTCGCCGAGCAAATTTTTAATCGTGACGCCGAGCGAATAAATATCACTGCGCGAATCGGTTTGCCCCGCGCCGAATAAGCCGAATTGTTCGGGCGGCGCATAGCCGCGAGTTCCCAAAAGTTCTGTATCTGCGCGGCTGTCGGGCTTGAAAAGGCGGGCAATGCCGAAATCAATCAGCTTGACTTCTTTAAAATCGGTCAGCATGATATTTGACGGCTTAATATCGCGGTGAACAATATTTTTCGCGTGAATTGCATACAGACATTCGCAGAGACTCAAAAGAATATTTGCCGCAAATTTTTCGCCGAGCAATTCGGGCTGATAAATCAAAATTTCTTCCAAAGTTTTTCCGTCAATGAACTCTTCGACAACGATCAATTTCCCGTCAAAATCAAACAGCCGATAAATTTTCGGAATGTGCGGCTCGTCAAGTTCCTTAAGCATTTGATAAATCGGACGGGAATTTAAGGCGCGTTGTTTCATGACGCAAACTTTTTTCGTATGTTTATCATAAACGACGGCGACAAAATCCTGCTCGGACTCCTTAAGCGTCTCGACAAGTTCAAAGGTATCACCCAAATATTTTTTGAAAAAATTCATCTCAATTTGCCTTGAAAAAATTTTTCTGTCATTATAGCATAGAAAAAAATATCGGGGGGAGCGGCATGGCAAAAAATACGGGCGAGCTTTTCACGGAGCTTAAGGAAGATAAAAATCTGAACAAATATTTTCGGCAGAATCGCGAAGAATTTATTTTGCCGCTGAACGAATACTTGGAAAAACTTTTGGCAGAAAAAAATTTGTCCAAAAAAGATGTCGTCGAAAGAACGGGCTTGAATCGGGAATATGTGTATCATATTTTTTCGGGGCTGAAAAAAAATCCGTCACGCCCGAAACTTTTGGCGATAGCAATAGCAATGGAGTTGAATTTGGAAGAAACTCAATATCTTTTGCGATATTCGGGCTTGGGAATACTTTATCCGCGAAATCAATGGGATGCGATTATAATCTCGGCGATTGAACAAAAACTCGACGTTGAACAGACAAATAATTTGTTGCATTGTTTCGGCGAAAAAACTCTCGGCGATTAAAAAAAATTCCCCGACGTTTTGTCGGGGATAATTTTTTCATTTATTTTATTAAAATGTGAGGGGTCAAATTACAAATTGTACTCCTTGCGAATCTCGGCGATTTTAACGGGACGATGTTCTTTGACGGATTTTGTCGCCGCCAAACCGATAAGCACGGGCTCCAAGCCGTCCTGTGCGGTTACGGGCGTTTCGGTATCGTTGACAATCGCTTCAACAAATTCGTCAACTTCAGTCGCATAAGCCATCATGTAGCGTTCAAGGAAAAAGAACATTGGCTTTTCAGCCGTGACGCCGTCTTTGTTGCTGTAAACCGCATTTGAATCGCTGTCGTTGGAAATGGCAACGCAACCTTTATCGCCAAAAACTTCAGCGCGTTGGTCGTAGCCGTAACAGCAAGCGCGGCAGTTGTCGATAACGGCAGTCGCTCCGTTGCTGAGTTTCAAAGTTATAACGGCGGTATCAACGTCGCCCGCCTCGCCGATGGCAGGATCAACCGTGATTGAACCTTCGGCGTAAACTTCTTCGACTTCCGCGCCCGAAAGATAGCGCACCATGTCGAAATCATGAATCGTCATGTCAAGGAAAATTCCGCCCGAAACTTTTACATAGGAAATCGGCGGCGGTTCGGGGTCACGTGAAGAAATTTTGATAATCTGTTGCTTGCCGACTTTGCCCGCCTCGACAGCTTTGCGAATGGCGCGGAAATTGTGATCGAAACGGCGATTGAATCCGACTTGATATTTTTTGCCCGACTCTTTGACGACGGCGAGAACTTCTTTAATCTTCTCAACGTCATGATCAATCGGCTTTTCGCAGAAAACATGTTTGCCGGCTTTGAGAGCCTCAATCGACAGCGGAGAATGTTGATCTGTGGACGCGCAGATTAAAACCGCCGCAATTTCGGGATCGTCAAGAATTTCTTTGTAATCTTTGGTGGTTTTCTCGACGCCGATTGATTTTGCCCAAGCTTCGGTCTTCTCGTTCATGAAAGGATCGGCAATGGTTTTGACTGTCGCGTTCTTGACGAATTTGGAAATGCTCTCGCCGTGAACATGTCCGATTCTGCCCGCTCCGATAATACCAACTTTAATCATTAAAACTCCTCCTTTTTTTATCAATCAGGAATTATGAATTAGGAATTAGGAATGAAAATCGTTTCTTCATTATTAATTCCTCATTCCTAATTCCTAATTATTTCTGACGGAGCTCGACGTAATCCAGAATGATCTGAACTGCCTGTTCCGTCGTAATGTTCGTGGTGTTAATCATCAAATCGTAATTTTGCGGATCGCCCCAAGTCCTGCCGGTATAATAGGCGTAATAACTTTTGCGCTTTTTGTCAACGTCAAGCACATCTTCAAAAGAAAAATCTTTGTAAATTTCTTTGGCGCGTTTGCGGCGACATTCCTCATCGGCATAAATGAAAAACGAAAAATGATTGGGCACGTCGCGCAAAATGTAATCGGCACAGCGTCCGACGAAAACCGCCGATTCATCGCACTCGGCAAGCTCGCGAATAATTCTTGCTTGCTGAATGTACATTTGATTTTGACGCGGGACGCCCTGCCCGACGAGCGCGGAAATTGAGGCGACAAAATCGTTGGGCGTGTCGTAGGCATTGTCCACGACGGTTTGAACGTCCTCGAAAGTGTCAAGGCTCTCCGCCGCCGCCGCAACGATATTGCGGTTGTAGCATTTGGCACCAATTTTTTTGGCGACCGCTTCCGCGATAGAATGTCCGCCGCTGCCGTATTGCCGCGTAATCGTGATAAAAGTTTTTTCTTTCAAGAGAAAACCCTCCTTTTTTTGGAAAGTTTATCAAATCGTAAGGCTAAAAACAATACAATTTTAATCAACTGTTGAACAAAATTTTACAAGTTTATCAATTCCATTTTGCACATTATATTTTTCTCGCAAAATCTTTCCTAAAAATTTTTGGCGTATTTTTTGAAACTTTTGCCGTCTTGTTTAAAATTTTTTCAATCGAAACTATAAATTCTTGTTAAACCGAATCAAACAATAAAAAATCCTTCCCTTGAAATTTATCTCCGGAAGGATTTTTTCTTTCAATATTTGTTCGGAATTTCCGACTTGGGCAAATTTTTTTTATCGTAATCAATGCCCGCGCCGCCGTCATATCGGATTAAAATTTTCTCGTAAAGTTTTTTCCAAGCGTCAAAGATTTTTAAGGCATTTTCATTAAGAGCTTCGGCGAATTTTTCTTCCGAGAGATTGAGTGAAGATTTAACCAGATTGAAAGAATTTTTTTCCACTTGATGAATCGCCTTCTCAACTGTTTTGCCAAAGGAACGGTAATAGCCGCCCGCCAACGCTTTAATCTGATTCGACGCCCACCACATTTTGGAGCCGTCGTATTCTTTTCGCAAAATGTGATTGTAAGCTTCGGGCATTTTCGCAACCGTGAACGGCACAAAAGGATTGTCAAGCGGAGTATTCGTTGACAACCAAAAAATCGGCGCGGGCAATTCGTCATTAACCTGCGCAATGTAAGTGCAACTTGTATCCGCCGAAAAAATGGCGCGTTCGCTGTTTTCGCAGTCGTAGTGATAAGGCGAGCCGTGAATTCCCGCAAATTTGCTCCGCGTTTTGTCAAATTTCGTACCTCGATAATAATCGCGATACAAATTTATCACGTCGCCGAGTTCCAATTTTTCATCGGGACAAATGGACAGCGGATAATAATCTGAATCCCAGCCGTTGACTTTTGAAGAAAATTTTTTCGACGGCGCAACCAAATCCATTGCCCGCCAGACGCGCCGCATTGAATAATAGGGATGAAAAAATTCGTCGCCGCGCAGAGATTTTACCCAATCCAAATTTCCCCTGTCATCATAAACTGCCCAAAAATTTTCTTTCAACATTTGCGGGAGTTTCGGGTTAAAAATTTGATTCGGATCGCCTTCTCTTATCGCTCTTATTCGCAACTGATTTGCCGCGATAAAAAAATGTCCGTCGGGAATTTTTTCGGCAATCCAAAAGCCGCCGTATCTTGAAGGAGTCGGCATCATTTCCATAACCCAACCTTCATTGCTGTCGGCAACAATCAAAGTCTCTGCCGTACCGTAAAGCCCGTACTTGTCAATCAACGCGCCCATTAAAATTATTGCTTCCCGCGCAGTCTTGCAACGCTCCAAAGCCACGCGCCCAAGTTCAGACGAATAAAAAATCCCGCCGCCTTCTTTGTAGGGAACTTCGCGCAGGCGGGCGGAAGTGTCGGTACATTCGCCCATCATCAAGCCGTGTTCGTTCACAACGGGATATTCGCCGTCAATGTAAGCGTAAGTGTGCTCGACTTCGGGAATTTTTCCAATCGGTTTTGTAAACGGCTTGCCGGGAAAGTCGTAACCTTCGCTGCGTGCCGGCGCAACCAAATGAGGATTGAAAAAACAATTATAAGCGGACATTTCTCCCGTTGCGACGGGGCTGGGATAAACGAAGCGCACTTTGCACTTTTCATGATCTCGCGCCGGAACAAAAACAACGTTCGGATCGCCAATATATCCGTCGTTTGAATGCGTAACAAAAACGCTTCCGTCGGCTGATGCGCCTTTTGTAACAAGAATTGTCGTGCAAGTTTTTGCATTGAAACTCATAAATTTTTCTCCGACAATTTACATTGCAACGATTGAAATTCCTTGATCGTCGGCGAAGGCGATCATTTGTTCACGCTCGACCAAAAGAGTTTTGCCCGCCTCGATAGCCAATGCCGTTGCTCCGACTTTCGCCATGTTTTCAATCGTGCGATAACCGACCGTCGGAACGTCGAAACGATTATCTTGTTGCGGCTTTGAAACTTTGGCGACAACCGCGCCGCCGTGTGCCAATTTCCCGCCGCGTTCAATGCAAGCATCCGTTCCTTCAATCGCCTCAAGTGCCATGACCGCCCGATTTTTTACGACGACAGTTTGTCCGATGTCAAGGCGTCCGAGTTCCTTTGCAATTCTGAAGCCGAATTCCATATCTTGACGTTCAATTTCTGTCGGCTCGCGTTTTGTGATTGTTCCTCTGCGCGGCATAAGTTTTCTTATCAATTTTGTTTGATCAAAGGTTTGAATGCCTGCCCTTGCCAGCTCGCGGACAAATGCCATCATGATCGTATCATCTTTTCTGTCGGGCAGAGACATTATCAACTGCAACATTCGGGCGTCGGGCAAAACCGCGCCGTTGAATAAAAGTTCTTTCGTGACTTTTCCTATCAACGTGACTTGTTGAATTTGATTTTGCGCCAGATAATTTAAAATCGCATCCAACTGCGCGACGCTGATGAATTGATAATCCTTTGAAAACTCCGCAATTGAAGGATCACTGTCCGCCAAAAGTCCTATCGAATAAACTTCATAGCCGAGTTGTTTGGCGGCGCGGGCGCATTCGACAGGCAATTTCCCGACTCCCGCCAATATTCCAAGTTTCTCCATTTAATAACCTCCAAAAATTTTTTAAACCTTGACGGCGGGCATCTTTTCAGCCAATCTTTCAGCCTCCGCCTCGCGCTCGCGTTTTTGGCTTTCAACAAACGCAGGAAATTTTGAACAAAGAATCATCATTGCGTTAAAAACTTCGTCTTCGGTTTTGGTTTCGTGACGGCGGCGCGTAAAAATTTCTTGAACCAACTGCGCGGAACTTTCAACGGAAATTTTTTCGCCGCGTTGCCAGTTGGTTAAATCCGTTTGAACATATTCGCGAATAATATCCTCGCCCGCCGCGTCCAATTTCCTGCCGTCCATTGTCAAAGTATCTTTAATGCTTTTCGCCGTCCACGCGGCAAGCTCTGCAATTTCTTTTTTGTTCATAAAATACCATCCTTATTTTTCGTCAAAATCTCTTCGCTCGCGGCAAATTCCCCGTTCGGCGTTGCGTAAAAATCTCAGAAAATGTTCGACTTCCTCGCAAGAATCAACTTCCTGTTCAATGACGGCGATAGCCTCCGCCAAACTCAAACCCGACCGATAGAGAATTTTATACGCCTTTTTGATAAGCCGCCGACTTTCAAGCGGAAGCCATTTTTATTTTTCGTCAAAATCTCTTCGTTCGCGGCAAATTCCCCGCTCGGCATTGCGTAGAAATCTCAAAAAATGTTCGACTTCCTCGCAAGAATCAACTTCCTGTTCAATGACGGCAATAGTCTCCGCCAAACTCAAACCCGAACGATAGAGAATTTTATACGCCTTTTTAATCAGCCGCCGACTTTCAAGCGGAAGCCATTTTTATTTTTCGTCAAAATCTCTTCGCTCGCGGCAAATTCCCCGTTCGGCGTTGCGTAAAAATCTCAGAAAATGTTCGACTTCCTCGCAAGAATCAACTTCCTGTTCAATGACGGCGATAGCCTCCGCCAAACTCAAACCCGACCGATAGAGAATTTTATACGCCTTTTTGATAAGCCGCCGACTTTCAAGCGGAAGCCATTTTTATTTTTCGTCAAAATCTCTTCGTTCGCGGCAAATTCCCCGCTCGGCATTGCGCAAAAATCTCAGAAAATGTTCGACTTCCTCGCAAGAATCAACTTCCTGTTCAATGACGGCGATAGCCTCCGCCAAACTCAAGCCCGAACGATAGAGAATTTTATACGCCTTTTTTATAAGCCGCCGACTTTCAAGCGGAACTCCCGCCCGCGAAATGCCGACGTTGTTTAAGCCGACAACTTTTGCGGGATGTCCGTCGACCAAAGTATAAGGCACAACATCTTGAACAAGTTTGCTCATGCCGCCGACCATCGCATTGCGTCCGATTTTTACGAATTGATGAACGCCCGCCATACCGCCGATAACAACTCTGTCCTCAACAATGGCATGTCCCGAACAACTTGCCAAATTCGACATGATAACGCGGTTTCCGAGCGTGCAGTTGTGCGCAATGTGAATATAAGCCATCAACAGACAATCGCTGCCGATTCTGGTTTCGTTGCCTTCGCCGGTCGCCCTGTGAATTGTCGCGCCTTCGCGAATTGTCGTCCTGTCGCCGATAATCGTAGAACTTTGCTCGCCTTTGAATTTCAAATCTTGCGGCTCGGCACCGACCGAAGCGAATTGAAAAACTCTGCAATCTTTTCCTAGCGTCGTCCATCTTTCTATAACTGCATGCGGACCGATAATCGAGCCGTCGCCAATTTCAACTTCGTCGCCAATCACGCAGTAAGGACCGATTGTGACATTTTCTCCGAGCCGTGCGCTTTCGGAAATGACCGCGCTCGGATGAATTTTTGTACCGATATTCGCGTTTAATTCGTCGCTGCTTTCCAATTTTATCATTTTTATTACTCCCGAATTTTAGAGCTCCTCGCGTCCTTTTAAAACAAAAGTAAAATCGGCAACGGCAACCAATTTATCATCAACGTAGCCGTCTGTATGCAAAACGCCGAAAAGCCCGCGCACTTTGACGATCTCGGCTTTGGTTATGAGTGTGTCGCCGGGCACGACCATTTTTTTGAATTTGATATTGTCCATGCCGCCGAAAAGTGCAATTTTCCCGCGATGTTCTTCGGGATAAAGCATTGCCACGCCGCCGACTTGTGCCATTGCCTCAAGCTGAAGGACGCCCGGCATTATCGGATGTCCGGGAAAATGTCCCGCAAATTGCGGTTCATTCATCGTGATATTTTTTAAGCCCGTCGCCGATTTGAACGGATCTATTTCCAAAATCCTGTCCACCAAAAGCATCGGCGGGCGGTGCGGCAAAATTTTCATGATGTCTTCGATTTCCAATACCATCTATATCGCTCCTTTTTAACAATTAGGAATTAGGAATTATGAATTAGGAATTTTGGAATTGTTATCCCTAATTCCACATTCCACATTGCCTTTTGAAGTCTGCATAAATTTTTTTCGCAAGTTGAGTGTTGAGGGCATGTCCCGAAGCCGCCGCCACAATATGACATTTCAAAACTCCCGCAAGGCGCATGTCGCCGATAACGTCCAAAATTTTGTGGCGAACCAATTCATCGGGATAATTCAATTTGTTGAGCCAGCCCTCGTCATTGTAGACGATAACATTTTCAATCGTGCCGCCGAGTCCGAGCCCCATTGCGCGGAGCGCGTCAATTTCTTTTTCGTAAGCGATTGTCCGCGCAGGCGCAATTTCTTCCGCATAAATTTTTTCGGTTATCTCAAAGTCGCCGTATTGAATGCCGATTAACGGATGGGGATTGACAGAAACAAAACTCACGCGAAAACCTTCGTAGGGCAGAGCCATAATGAATCGCTTGCCTTCTTCGCCGTCGACGCGATAAATTTTTTCGACACGAATAATTTTTCTCTCCGCGTCCTGTTCGATGAGCCCCGCTTCTTGAATCATTTTAAAAAAGTCAATGGAGTTGCCGTTGAGGACGGGCGGTTCTTCGGCGTCAAGTTCAATCTCGCAGTTGTCGACGCCGCAAACATTGAGCGCACTCATCAAATGTTCAATCGTGAAAACTTTCGCGCCGTTTTCTTCCAAAGTCGTTGCTCTGAGAGTCGCCGTAACATTTTCTGCCGTCGCATGAATTTTCGGGCGCGAAGGCAAATCCGTTCTCAAAAAAATTATCCCGCCGTCAACTTCGCCGGGATTTATCGCGAGCCGAACTTTTTTGCCCGAATGGAGCCCGACGCCGACGCAGGAAATTTTATTTTTTAAAGTCCGCTGTCTTTGCAACACCAAACCTCCTTTCAGAAAAAAATTCGCGGCTATTATACCATTAATGACTTTTAACGTCGATAAATTTTTTGTCAGGAATCGGGCGTCTTGACTCCAAAAATTTTTTGGGCGGGCAAAAGAAAAGTTTGATATTGACAGGGCAAAAACTTTTTATTACAATCGCGTCTATATGGCGGCTTGCCTGTGTTTCCATCAGCCCCGGACATATGCACCCACCAATCAAAAAAAATTTTGGAGGAATCTTCATGAAAGATACGTTCATGGCAAAGGCGGGCGACGTCGAGAAGAAATGGTATCTCGTCGACGCCGAAGGCAAAACCGTCGGTCGCCTCGCCGCAGAAGTCGCCAAAGTATTGCGCGGCAAAAATAAACCGATATTCACTCCGCATGTCGACACGGGAGATTATGTTATCGTGATCAATGCGGCTAAAGTTGTTTTCACCGGCAGAAAACTTCGCAAAAAAGTTTACTTCCACCACACCGGCTATCTCGGCGGCGGCAAGTATGCAACGGCGGGCGAATGGATGAAAAAATATCCCGAACGCGTCATTGAACACGCCGTCAAAGGCATGTTGCCGAAAAATAAACTCGGCGCGGATTTGTTCAGAAAGTTGCACGTCTTCGCGGACGACAAGCATCCGCACGCCGCGCAGAAACCCGAAGAACTTAAATTTTGAAACGCGCTAAGGAGAGGATAACATGGCACAAGTAAGCTACTACGGCACAGGTCGCCGCAAAAGTTCAATCGCCCGCGTTCGTTTGGTTCCGGGCGACGGCAAAGTTACGATTAACAATCGCACAATGGAAGAATATTTCGGTTTGAAGACTTTGGAGCTGATTGTTCGTCAGCCGCTCGTCTTAACCGAAATGAACGATAAATATGATGTAATTGCTTCCGTCAAAGGCGGCGGCACTTCGGGACAGGCAGGCGCGATTCGTCACGGCATTACCCGCGCTCTCATGGAGCTCGACGCCGACCTTCGCCCCGCGCTCAAAAAAGCCGGCTTCGTCACTCGCGACCCGCGTGAAAAGGAACGTCGCAAATACGGTCTCAAAAAGGCGCGCAAGGCTTCCCAATTCTCGAAACGTTAATCAGAAAATACGGCTCCCGCTCGCAATGCGGGAGTTTTTTTTAGCCGAGAATTCTTGACACTGCCCGCCGCTTGATATATATTAGCTGAAATTTATCTATGAAATTTCACTGAAATTTTTTGGAGGATTTATGAAAAAGTTTTTGCTCGCAATGTTGATCTTTTTGTTGGCGACGGCGGGATTTATTTTTTGGCTTTTTGAACGAGACGCCGCCGGCGTTCCGATTTTGGTATATCATCGCGTCAGCGACTCAGATGATAATCCGCAAACCCTGAAGGTTGCCGATTTCGACGCGCAGATAAAATTTTTAATCGATAACGGCTACAAAGTCATAATGCCCGACGATCTCCTTGACGCTTGGGAAAATGATAAAGCTCTGCCCGATAAACCCGTGCTGATAACTTTCGACGACGGGCACGAAGATATTTATAAAAATGTCTTTCCGATTTTGCAAAAGTACAACGTGCGGGCAACGGTTTTTCTCGTGACGGATCACATCGGGCTTGAAGGATATTTGACTTGGGATTTGGTTCGCGCCCTTCAAAACGGCGGCTTCATAGATTTTGAAAGTCACACGAAAAGTTACAAGACTTTGACGCAACTGCGCGGCGATAAACTCTGGAATGAAATTTACGGCTCAAAGCAGGCGATTGAATGGGCTTTGAATAAACCCGTCAAATTCATTGCTTATCCCGGCGGAAAATACAGCGTCGAGGCGGAAGAGACTTGCAAGGAATGCAATTTCCGCGCAGGTTTCATTGAAGATTACGGGCTTGCCAAAAACGAGACGGATCATTTTGTTTTGACGAGAATTCCCGTGCTCGGCTCCAATTCGCACACGCTTTTTAGATTTCAACTTCGCTTGAAAGGCTCGCCTATTTTTGCGCCGATTAATCGTTTTAAAGAAGATATTGCTGAAGGCAACCCCGAAGTTGCCGATTTAATTTTTATTCCATAAGGGAAATGGGAAATGGGAGAAGGGAAAAGAGAAAAGAGTTTTGAACTTTTCCCTTTTCCCATACCCCTTTCCCCTCAAAAGGAGACGCAATGGAAAATTTTTCAGCTTTAACAACGGAGAAAATAAATCCCGCAACGATTAATATCGACAAGTGCTCGACGCTTGAGATGGTCAAATTAATCAACGACGAAGATAAAAAAGTTGCGGCGGCTGTCGAAAATGTTTTGCCCGAAATTGCGCGGGCGGTTGACGTTATAGCCGAAAGTTTTTCACGCGGCGGCAGATTGTTTTATATCGGCGCGGGAACTTCGGGGCGGCTCGGAGTTTTGGACGCTTCGGAATGCCCGCCGACTTTCGGAGTTTCGCCCGACATGGTTCAAGGTTTGATAGCGGGCGGCGAAGGTGCTTTGATTAAAGCCGTCGAAGGCGCGGAGGATAATCGTTCGCTCGCCGAAAAAGATTTGTCCGCTAAAAATTTCTGCGCGGAAGATATTTTGGTTGGAATAACGGCTTCGGGCAGGACGCCTTACGTTTTGGGCGGCGTTGACTTTGCAAAAAAAATCGGCGCGAAAACTGTCGGAGTTTCTTGTGTTGAAAATTCTGCGCTGGCAAAAGTTGTCGACATTGCGATAACGCCGATAACGGGCGCGGAGGCTTTGACGGGCTCGACGCGCATGAAGGCGGGCACTGCAACCAAAATGATCCTCAACATGTTGACGACGGCGGCAATGATAAAAATCGGAAAAGTGCGCGGAAATTTGATGGTTTGTGTTCAGGCAACCAACGACAAGCTTCGCGACCGCATTAAGAGAATAAATTTAGGAACTAGGGACTAGGAACAAGGAACTAGTTCACGATTCTTATTCCCTAGTTCCTAGTTCCTATTTACTAGTTCCTATCAAAGGAGATAATTTTATGCAGAACGGTATATCGATTTACGCAGGGCTCGATTACGACGGCGAAGAAAATCTTTCGCTGATTGAGACGGCGGCGGAAATGGGTTTCAAACGCCTTTTCACTTCCGCGCAGATTCCCGAAGCAACCGACAACGAAACTTTTCAAGAAGATTTGGCGGACATTTTGACAACCGCAACTCTCAACGGCTTTGAAATTATTCTCGATGTCAACGCCGAAAATTTTTCCGAATACAACTTCGACGGAATAACGCTCCGACTTGACGACGGCTTTGACGCCGAGCAAGTCGCCGAGATAAGTCATTCCAGAAAAATTATGTTGAACGCCTCGACCGTCACGGAAGATTTTTTAAATGATCTGCTCGGCAAGGGCGCGAATTTCGACAACATTTCTGCCCTGCACAATTTTTATCCGCATCCCTGCACGGGGCTTGACACTTATTTTTTCAGCAATCAAAATCTCATTCTTCATGACTTCGGAATTTCTGTCGGCGCATTTATTCCGAGTAAGGACGGCAAGCGGCGGCTTCCTCTGCGCGAAGGGCTTCCGACTCTTGAAGACTGCAGAAATTTTTCCACAGATTTATCCGCGAGATTTTTGGCGGCTCTCGGCACCGATTTTATAATTATCGGCGACGGACAACCGACTCGCGAAGAACTTCAGGCATTGGCGGCGATTCAAAGCGACGAAGTTATTTTGCACGCTCAACTTCTCAGCAATAATTTGACGACCGCCGAAATTTTATGCAAACATTTTACGCGCCGCGCAGACGTCGCAAAATCCGTGATTCGTGCGGCGGAAGGAAGGAGGTATCTTAAAGAAGTCGGCGGAAATATTCCGTCCGATAATTTGCCGATTGAACGCAGTTTCGGAGACATAACCGTTGACAACGACGGCTTCGGACGATATGCGGGCGAAGTTCAGATTGTTCAAGACATTTTGCCCGCCGATGAACGCGTCAACATTGCGGCACATATTTTGGAGGAAGAAATTTTCTTGATGGGTTATATCAAACCGCGCCAGAAATTTTCTTTTAAATTTGTCTGATTTACCTGAGCTAATTCACTTCGCATCACATTCCACATTTCGGACAGGAAACTTTTTTCTAATCAAGCCGCGCCAAAAGTTTTCGGTTAATTGTCTGAAGACATTTTGGAGGCTGATGCGATGAAATTTAAAGCTTTTGTGACTGCCGCCGCCCTTTTTATTTTGCTTGGCGGCACGGCGGTTGCTTCGCCCACTCTTTCTAAAAATTCGCGGGGAAATGACGTTCTGCTTTTGCAAAAAAAACTTTATCTTATCGGCTACGAGATAACCGAGCTGGACGGAGTTTTCGGCAACGAAACCGAAAAGGCGGTTACCGCCTTTCAAAAGGATCAAAAAATCAGCGCGACGGGCGTTGTAACGAATGTCACGTGGCGCGCTCTCAAAAAGGCTAAGGAAAAGAAGGGACGCGTTCTACCCGAAATAAAAATTGCCCCCGCTGTCAACACCAAAAAAAATTCTCCCGCGACCGTGCTTTACGGCAATTCTTTTATAACAAAAGCGCAGGGCGCGGCTCTGGTTGCGACGGCTAAAACTTTTATCGGTGTGCCCTATGTTTTCGGCGGGACATCTCCTGCCGGATTTGATTGTTCGGGACTTTTACAATATGTTTTTAAATTAAACGGGCTCACCATCCCCCGCCTTGCCGACGAACAATATTATCTCGGTCGTGCGGCGGAAATAAAACAACTTTCGCCCGGCGACTTGGTTTTTTTCTCGACGTATACTGCCGGTGTTTCTCATTGCGGCATTTATGTCGGCAACGGAAAATTTTTGCACGCCTCATCCAGTCGCGGCGTTACCATAAGCAATTTGTCTGACGAATATTGGAAAATCCGATTTGTCGGCGCAAAAAAACTTGTCAGCGATTAGAAAACTTTTGGTTGCGGCTTGAAAGTTTTTGTGGACTGATTCATAAAAAAAATATATGCTCTTCGCTTGAGGAGCATTTATTTTTTTGAAAGGGGTAAGGGATAAGGGAAATGGGAGAAGGGAGAAGAAAAATGGGAAAAATTTTTGTTGTAGGAATCGGACCGGGCGGGCTTGACGAAATGACTCCGCGTGCTCGGCGGGCGATTGAAGAAGTCGAAGTCGTTGCGGGCTACAATACTTATATCAAGCTGATTGAAAAAATTCTCGGCGGGAAAAAAATAATCGGGCGGGCAATGATGCAGGAAGTCGAGCGTTGTCAACTGGCGATTGAAGAAACTTTATCGGGAAAAAATGTCGCGGTAATATCTTCGGGCGACGCGGGAGTTTACGGCATGGCGGGGCTTGTCGTCGAAATGATTTTAAATCTGCCCGAAAAAAATCGTCCGCAATTTGAAGTTATCGCGGGAGTTTCGGCAGTCAATGCGGCGGCGGCGATTTTGGGTGCGCCGTTGATGAATGATTTCGCCGTTATAAGTCTCAGCGATTTAATGACGCCTTTTGAAGTGATTAAAAAACGTGTCCGAGCCGCCGCGCAGGGAGATTTCGTCATTGCGCTTTACAATCCGAAAAGCAAACGCCGCGTCACTCAACTTGAAGATGTTCAAAAAATTTTGCTGGAGTACCGAGAAAAAAATACGCCCGTCGGCATTGTGACGAACGCGGGGCGCGAAGACGAGACAAAAATTATTTCGACGCTTGAAAATTTTTCGCGGGAAGAAATTAATATGTTTTCGCTTGTGATAATCGGCAATTCCCAAACTTTCGTTAAGACAGGCTTTATGTTGACGCCGCGAGGTTATGTTTTATGATTCATGCCGAAAAAATTTCTGTGCGTGAAAAAATTTTTTTCGCTTGTGATAATCGGCAACTTTCAAACTTTTATTAAGGCGGGCTTTATGTTGACGCCGCGAGGTTATTCCTTGTAAAAAAAATCCCGACCGAGTCGGGGAAAAATTTAAGGTTCGATTAATTCTGCCAGAGTTTGAAAGAGATGTTCGGGCTCGACGGGTTTTGATAAATGCGCGTTCATGCCCGCTTGCAAACTTCTCTGAACGTCTTCGTCAAAGGCGTTAGCTGTCATTGCGATTATCGGAATTTTTTTTGCGTCGGGGCGGTCGAGGGCGCGAATTGTCTCCGTTGCCTTCAGCCCGTCCATTATCGGCATTCTTATGTCCATTAAAACCGCGTCAAAATAATTTGGCGGCGAATTTGCAAATGTGTTGACGGCGTCTTGACCGTTCGGCGCGTGTTCGACTTCCATTCCCCGCATCGACAAAACCATTATCATTATTTCCGCGTTGACGGGCATATCCTCCGCCATTAAAATTTTGCGTCCTTCCAATTCGGCGAGCTTTTTTTCCGGCTCGTCGATATTTTTTTGTTCAAGTGCTTGATGAAGTTCGCCGACAACCGTTGCGGCGAAAAGCGGCTTGGACATAAATCTGTCGACGCCCGCCGCTATTGCCTCTTCGACTACGTCGTCCCAGTTGTAGGAAGTCAAAATTATAATCGCAGATTCGTTGCCGATAATTTCTCGGACTTGCCGCGTTATTTCTATGCCGCTGACTTTCGGCATTCGTAAATCAATCAACAAAATGCTGTAAACTTCATGCCGCGCCTTTTTGAGAGTAACTTTTTCAAGTGCCTCTTCGCCGCTTAAAGCTATCTCCGCCGAAATGCCGACTTCTTCCAAAACAAGCTTTGCATGTTCGCAGGCGACAACGTCATAATCGACAATCAAAACGTTCATTTCGTCGACATTAATTTTTTTGCCCTTGATTGAGTCGGAAGTTTTTGCGGAATTGCGCAAGGTAACGTTGACGGTAAATTCCGAGCCGACGCCCTTTTGAGACTTGACGGAGATATTTCCGTTCATTGTCTCGACGATATTTTTTGTAATCGCCATGCCGAGTCCCGTGCCGCCGTAAGCATTTGAAGTTCCCGAATCTTCTTGACTGAACGGATCAAAAATTTTCGGCAAATAATCTTTGTCAATGCCTATGCCCGTATCCTTGACGACAAAACGGAGCGTCGACTTGTCTTCAAAGTGCGCAACTTGGCTGATGCTGAAAGAAATTTTTCCGCCTTTGTCCGTGAACTTAACCGCGTTGCCGAGAATATTAATCAGCACTTGTTTAAGTTTCATGTCGTCACCGATATAAAAATCTTCCACATGCCCGTGAATTTTGCAATCGTAACTTAAACCTTTGTCGCGGCATTGAACATTAATCATCGAATTAATCTGCTCCAACATGCCGCTGAAAGAAAATTCTTCGTGCTTGAGAATCATACGCCCGCTTTCAATGCGGCTCATGTCCAAAATATCGTTGATAATGCCGAGAAGATGGCGGGCACTTTCGCCGATTTTTATAAGATACTCGCGGATATTTTTGGGCAAATTCGGATCTTTCAGCGCAATGGTATCGAGCCCGATAATCGCGTTCATCGGAGTTCGGATTTCGTGACTCATGCTGGAAAGAAAAGCGGTTTTGGCGACGTTCGCTTGATTGGCAACTTCCAACGCGTTTTTAAGTTGTTCGTTTTTGGCGAATTGCGCCCGCTGAATTTTTGTCGTATCGCTTTTCAGCAGGATATAAAATTTGGCTTCCTTGTCGACAAGATAAAAAATAAATCGCTTGTGATAAATTTCGCCGTCAACGAAACAGGCAATGTTGACTTCGTAAGGCTCGCGAAGTTCAAGCGCATGTTCGACTTTCTCAAGCGTCAAGGCTTTGTAAATTTTTTCGCGCTCCTCCATCGTGCCGGTCAAGGCGGGAAAAATTTGTTCGTTGAGATAATCTTCGTAACGCCCGTTCCGACTTTTCGGGAAAATGCTTCCGCGCAGAATTTTGGATTCATCGCCGATAACCACGCCATAATTCCCGCCCACAATGTAAGTTATCATGTCGAATTGGTCGGCAAGTGCTTTGCTCGAAACCGTGCGGCTGACAATTTCGTTGTTGTAATCCTGCTCGGTTGCGAAGGCGATAATATCTTCCGTGTCGGAGTTGCGGCGCAGGGTGACGTTATAATTTACGTAACATTCCCGCCCGTTCGGACGGCGGCTGAAAAATATCGCGGACTGTGTATTTTTTCCTTCGGCAAAATTTTTCAGCAGACGTTCCTTGTTAAATTCCTCGATAAATTTTTTCCTGTCGCGTTCCAACGGAAAATAATTTGCCCTTTGCTCGAATCGCTCGGAAATTTTCATGCCGCGCAGATCAATATCATAAAGTTCGCGCCCGCGACAATCTTCGACAATATCTTGAGTGAGATTCAAGCGCAAGGCGGCAAGAGTATTATCCGAAAAATTTTCCAACTCGGCGCGAACGCCTTCATAAAGAGTTTTGGCGCGTTGCTCGTTCAATTTAATTTTTGTCACGTCGAAGCAGTTGCACCAAGCATATTGCACGCCGTCATCTTCGACAAAAGTAAAATGCACATTCAGCCAAATCCAATTTCCTTTAAGCGTCCGGTGTCTTATCGTCAAACTGTTTTTGCCCGACCGCGTGACTTTATGGCGGAAAAGATATTCGACTTTCTCGCAGTCGTCGGGATGAATATTTTTTTGCGGATCATCTTGATAGCGGGCAATGAATTCTTCTTCCGTGCCTTCCAACATTTCGGCGAAGTCTCGCGAACACCACAGCGGAAAATATTTTCCGTCTTCGGCAACGTGCATAAGGACGGCGTTATTGTCCAGCGAGTGGAAAACTTTTTCGTAGAAACTCGTTTTGAAATCCAACATTAAAAACAGTCCTTAAAGTTCGGCAACCAGTTTATCGCGAAGTTCTTTAATCGGCTTGTAGAGCGAAACATAATCCAAATCTTTTTTGGCGCGGAGGGATTCGGTTATGTCGGAGAGCGGTCCGAAAATCGGAGTGATGGCAAGGTTGCCGACAACGCCCTTGAGAGCGTGCGCCTGTTCAAAGGCGTCTTCGTAATTGCCTTCCGCAAGAAGTTTTTCAAGCTTGTCGAAAGAATCGTTCTTAAGCCCCATTCCCAACATGCGAAAATAAAATTTCTCCATGTTCATGCAACGCGCAAGCCCCTCTTTGGTATTGATTCCGTATTCCTGAAGTTTTGCAATAGTGAGCATATTTTTTCCTCCTTCGCAGGTTACAAAAAAATTACAACGCCGATTATAACAGGGATTTTAAAAAAGTACAAAAAAAATCGGCAAGCCGTGAAAAAATTTTTCTGCGCGGTTACCGATTGAAAAAATTTTTTTATAAGTGCCGAGAGTTAATCGATAGAAATAATTTCGTAATCCGAAGAGCCCATTTCGTGTTCCGCCATAGCCGAAAGTTGACGCAAGCCGCCCCGACTTTCTATGCGTTCAATTAAATCGTTTTTGCGTTCGTCGCCGAAATTGTAAATCATATCGACGGCGGCTTTGTCGACGGCAAGAATATCTGTCGAGGCGAGAATTCCCAAATCGGGCATAATCGGCGCGGTTGCTCCGACTCCGACGCAGTCACAATCGACGCTGAGACGTTGCAAAACATTTATGAAGACAATTTGCTTGCCGAAATAATCGCAAATCGCTTTGCCGCTGTCCGCCAAATATTCCATGAAAATTTCTCCCGTAAGCCATTCGTCGGTGTCCGCGAGCCCGTGAACTTGATTTTTGCCGACTTGCCCGCTTGCCATGCCGATAGCAATATTTTTCAGACTGCCGCCGAAGCCGCCCATTGAATGCCCTTTAAAATGCGTCAAAACAACAATCGAATCATAATTTGTCAAGTGCGAGCCCATTGCAACTTCTCTGAGATGAAAACCTTTGCGGACGGGAAAATTCACGTCGCCTTCTTCGTCAAGAATATCAACCGGGCAAAAAGTCCAGCCGTTTGTTTTGAGAGTTCTTCTGTGTCGTTCCGTCGTGGAACGCGCTCCGCCGTAAAGAGTATTTGTTTCGATAATCGCCGAGTTGGGAATTTGCGCTTGAAAAGGTTTCACCAAGTCGGGCGTTAAAATATTCGGTCCGTGCGGTTCGCCCGTATGAATTTTTATTCCCACCTTGCCGACGATTTGAGAATTTATTTTTTGATAAATCGCGATTAAATGTTCTGCGTCTATGTTTTTTGTGAAATAAACTTTTGCTTTTCCGTCAAGCGGAATTTTATCTGCCTCCGCCACATTTTTATTTCCTGCCGATTCATTTGAACAAGCCGCCAAAGCTCCCGTGAATCCGACGAGCCCCGCCATGCTTGCGAGTTTGACGAAAGTTCTGCGCGTAAGTTCCATTGTCACCGCCTCCCAAAAATACTTCGGCAACATTATAAAATATCAAGGCGAAGGCAGGCAAGCAACTTTTGAAAAAAATTTATACGCCGAAAAAAATTTTATTCGCAATGGCGCAGATGTTAATTCCTAATTCCTAATTCCTAATTCCTAATTAAATTACGCGCCGAACATGACGGTTTCAAAATGAAGTCCGCAACGCGAAAGATAATATCGTTCGTTTTCCACAAGGACGCGGTCGGGAAAATCTTTGTCGAGAAATAAATTATTCGGCAACTCGACGGGCTCGCGAAAATATAAATAACTGCCGCCCTTCATCAAAGTCAAGCGGTGTTGGCTGTTGATGTGATGCCCCGCCTCCTTCAAAATTTGATAAGGATAAAGCTCCGCAAGGCATTGCATCAAAGCGACGTAACGATTTTTTTCGTTGTCAAAAGGACCGTAACGCTCTCCTTCCAAAACGAAAAACAAACTCCCGAAAACCGTCGGCTCAACCTTCCCGAAATTTTCTTCATGCGGCAAAACGACTTTGGAATTTTTTTGCGGATAATTTTCCATTGCGTCAAGAGCCGCCAACATTTCTTCAATCGTCTGATTCAAATGGAGCACGGGCTTTTGATTTTTAAATTTCTTCTTCGGCGGCGAAAAAGTTTCGACGGGCGGCAACGAAAAATTTTCTTCATAAAGCGGCTCGTAAACTTCGATTTGCATTTTGGGATTTCGGATGCCTGCGCGGTTGAAAATGATTTTAATCGCCTTGACAATCTGCGCGGGCGTGCGCCGGGTTTCGAGATAAATTATCGGCGCGATTTTTTTCGGACATTCCATTTCGATAGTATTTGTCCGCAAAAAAAGAGTGCGCGTCGGGTCGGTACTGCAGAGGCTGTTAATCGTGTCGGGAAATTCGGTGTAAAGACATTTGACAGCGACGAAAAAAAGTTCCTGCCAATCGCGGACGGGAGCGCGTTCGCCCAAATAAATCAACGCGGCGGGCATTTCGTTTTCTTTTATCTCCTGCGACTTCGCTGCCAAGTCGATTATTCTTGTCGGCAAAAGTCTCACTCCTTTTCAAAATTTATTCAGAATCATTATAATCAACAGCCCGCCGAAAAGCAATGTGTAATTCGTAATTCATAATGCAAAATTAAAAGCGAAGACTCCAGCCGTTACAACGTCAAAGGAAGTCGATTAACAAGAGGGGCGGCATGGACGCCGCCCCACCACGCCGCGTTTGAACAGGATGTTCAAGCGGCGAACGCCTTTTTCTTTTGCTACTTTTCTTTTGGGCGAACAAAAGAAAAGTAGGTTAAAAAGCTTTTTCTTTGAAACCTTTCTTTAGTGCGCGAAAAGAAAGGGTTAATCCACGCAGGGAAAAACGGGAGAATCAAAATATTTTCCGACAATTTTAACCGCACAATATTCGCCGCACATACTGCAAGCCGTTTCTCCGATTTTATTTCTCGCGCCGCGTTTTTTCTTCGCAAGTTCGGGATCAATCGCAAGAGAAAGTTGTTCGTCCCAATCCAAAACTTTTCTGGCACGAGCCATTTTCAAATCCCATTCGCGAGCATTTTTCACGCCCTTAACCAAATCGGCGGCGTGTGCGGCAATTCGCGAAACAATCACTCCGTCATGAACGTCCTCAATCGTCGGCAAGCAGAGATGTTCGGCGGGCGTCACGTAACATAAAAAATCTGCGCCGCTTATCGCCGCCAACGTTCCGCCAATCGCCGCCGTTATGTGATCGTAACCGGGCGCAATATCCGTTACCAAAGGACCGAGAACATAAAACGGCGCATTCCTGCAAAGTCTCTTCTCCAATTTCATGTTCGCTTCGATTTGATCGTAGGGAACATGTCCGGGACCTTCAACCATAACTTGAACGCCGCGTCGCCAAGCTCTGTCAACCAAATCGCCCAAAGTTATCAGCTCGGTTAATTGCGCTCTGTCCGTCGCGTCAGCAATGCAACCGGGACGCATCCCGTCGCCCAAACTTATCGTCACGTCATATTTCGCGCAGATGTCCAAAATATCATCGTAGCGTTCAAACAGCGGATTTTCTCTTTCGTTATGAAGAATCCAGCCCGCAATAAAACTTCCGCCGCGACTTACGATATCCATTTCGCGTTTCTGCGTGCGAAGTTTTTCAATCGCCGCCCGCGTCACGCCGCAATGCAACGTCATAAAATCCGCGCCGTCTTTTGCTTGAGTTTCAATCGTTCGGAGCAAATCTTCTTCCGTCATTGAAACAATCGCGCCGTGATTTTTAATCGCCTCAACCGTCGCTTGGTAAATCGGAACCGTCCCGACCATTATCGGCGAATGTTCGATAATTTTTTTGCGCGAAAGATCAATGTTGTTGCCCGTGCTCAAATCCATAACCGAATCTGCGCCGCATTTAATCGCCTCGTCCAATTTCAAAAGTTCGGGCTCAATGTCGGGAAAAGTGCTCGACGTGCCGATATTCGCATTGACTTTCGTCCGCAAGCCCGTGCCCACGCCGCATGGTTTCAAATTTTTGTGATTGACATTCGCGCAAATCGCAATGACGCCTTGCGCCACGCCTTCGCGAATTTTTTCGATGGGAATTTTTTCTTCTTCCGCTACGATTTTCATCGCGTCAGAAATTTTGCCCTCGCGAGCCAGTTGCATTTGTGTTGACATAAATTTTTCCTCCAAAAAATTTTTTAAAAGATATGAATCTAGCAATGCGCAGCGTTGCGTACAATCGCGGCGAGTTCCTACGCCTAAATTAAACGGCAAGGCGCGACCGCTGTTCCCCCGCTTTTAAAGCGGGTTAAAACGCTTGACGACCAAGCCCGCAATAACCGCGCCGCAGACCGTCGAGATTAAAAACGGCGTGACGTAAAAATAAAATGCCACGTCACCCGCATTTTTTCCCAAAATAAAAATCGCTATCGGATAAGCCGCAAGCCCGCCGATTATCCCCGTGCCGAACGCCTCTGCAATAACCGTCAGCAAAATATTTTTCGTCCTCGCATAAACGACGCCGCTTAAAAATGCTCCGATCATACTTCCGGGAAATGCAAAAATCGTTCCGAGCCCCAAAAGATTTCTAAGCAAACTTGCAGTGAACGCCGCGCCGACTCCGTATTTCCAACCGAGCAAAACCGCGCAGAAAACGTTTACCATGTGCTGAACGGGCGCGCAACGACTTCCGAGCACGGGAAAAGAAATTAAACTCCCGACAACCGCTATCGCCGTCAAAACCGCCGCCAATGTCAGCCGCTTTGTCGAATTATTTTGCATAGGCATTACCTCCAAAAAAAATTTAGGGAAAGTCTCCAAATTCGGAAACCTTCCCGTTGTGTTTCAAACTTTTTCCTACGTCGGCATTATCCGAATCAGGTTCGTGGGTCGAAGTGCCTAACTTCCTCTCAGCCTGTCCACAGATTGCGGCGCGGTCATAACAGTAATTTCTTCCATGTCTATGGCGCGAAAATCGGATGCAACGTCACGTTGCCTTCCTCTCAGCCTGTCTGCAAGCTCCCCGATATTTAATTTTCACTTCGCCGTTCTTTTTGGCGAGAATTATTGTATCACGGAAATTTGATTTATCAAGGTTGGAAAAAATATTCACGGTAAAAAATTTGCCCTTGTGTTAAAATATTTTTCGGAAAGAGAGATGATTCAATGAAAAAAATACTCGTAAGTCACAAGAACAACGAAACCTGCGCGGCGGTGCTTATCGATAATGAATTGGAGGCGTTTTACAGTTCCCGCGAGGATAATCCGAAACTTGTCGGAAATATTTACAAAGGGCGCGTGAAAAATTTTTTGCCGGGAATGCGGGCGGCGTTTATCGACATAGGACGCGATAAAAATGTTTTTCTGCAAACCAATTCGCCGCAAAAATTTTCCGCCGAGCAAAGCATTTTGATTCAAATAGAAAAAGAAGCCGTCGGCACAAAAGGAGCGCGGGCAACGCTCAATGTGAGTTTGGCGGGGAAATTTTTAATCTTCCTGCCGACTCTCGGTTATGTCGGCGTGTCGAATAAAATTCAGGGCGAAGAACGCTTGCGACTTCATGCTCTGGCAAAAAAAATTCGTCCGAAAGAATCGGGCTTAATCGTTCGGACGGCGGCTGAAGGTTGCGAAGAAAATATTTTGCTCGAAGACCTTGCCGCGCTCCAAAAATTATGGGAGAAAATTTCGGAAAGATATTCCAAACGCAAATCGCCCGCCCTCCTCTACAGCGACAACGATTTGCTTGAAAAAATTATTCGCGATGAATTTACGGCGGACGTTGAAATTTTCGTTGACAACTTGAAAATTTTTCGGCGGCTCCAAGAACTTATTCCCGACGCGAAAATTATTTTTCATGACGACTCCGCGCAGATTTTTGAATCGTTCGGCATTGCGGAAGAAATTTCCAATCTTAACAAGCGCGAATTGCCTTTGCCGAGCGGCGGACAAATTGTTATCGACAAAACCGAAGCTTTGATTGCCATCGACGTGAACACCGGAAAATTTATCGGGCGAAGCAATTTCGACGAAACAATTTTAAAAACAAATCTTGAGGCGGCGGAACTGATTCTTAAACAGCTTAAACTTCGAGATCTCGGCGGGATTATCGTTGTCGATTTTATCGACATGGGAAACGACGCGCATAAAAAATTTTTAATGAACTTTTTGCGCGAACGGGCTCAACACGACAGAAACAAAACAAAAATCGTTGACATGACGCCGTTGGGTTTGGTTGAAATTACTCGCCACGGTTCCCGTCGTTGAATTATTGACATAAAAAAATCTCCGCCTTACAATCGACGGAGATTTTTTGTTGGGAGAAGTTTTTATGGAAGGGAAAAACAACGGCGCAGTAAAAGATTTGACGGTCGGAGAACCTGCGCGGCTAATTTTTTATTTCACGTTGCCGTTATTGGCGGGGAATGTTTTTCAGCAACTGTTCGGCTTTGTCGACACGCTGATAGTCGGACGATTTTTGGGCGTCGAAGCATTGGCGGCGGTCGGTTGCACGGGCTCTTTAATGTTTTTGATGCTTGGTTTTGTCGGCGGCATGACAAGCGGTTTTTCAATTTGCACGGGACAAAGTTTCGGCGCGAAAGATTTTGACGGCGTGAGGAAAAGTGCGGCAATTTGTATCGCATTGAGTTTTGCCGCCGCGATTGTCTTAACGATTATCGGCGTGACTTTTTGCCGAGATTTATTAATCGCAATGGATACTCCGCCCGAAATTCTCGACGGCGCATATGATTTTATTTCAATCGTCTACGGCGGCATTGTAATGTTCATTTTCCTGCAGATGCTTACGAATTTAATTCGCGCACTCGGCGACAGCAAAATGCCGACGGTGATTCAGGCGACGACGCTTTGCATAAATATTTTGCTTGAACCGATAGCGATAATCGGCTTGGATTTGGGAATACCGGGCTCGGCGGGCGCGACGATTGTCGCTTTGACGCTCGGAAATATTTTGTGCATTTTCTACATAAAAAAGCGCGTCCAATATCTTCATGTTCGCCGCGAAGATTTTTCCTTCGACAAAAATTTTTTGCTGGAGCATTTGAAAATCGGCTTGCCGATGGGTTTTCAATCGTCGATAATC
Organism: uncultured Selenomonadales bacterium; assembly: GCA_937877655.1. Lineage (GTDB taxonomy): Bacteria > Bacillota > Negativicutes > Selenomonadales > Selenomonadaceae > Quinella. The sequence goes on along the minus strand of CALFJC010000058.1, from coordinate 7,027 downwards.
GCGATAGGCGCAGTTGTTTTGCAAATCGCATTGAACGGCTTGGGCTCGGTGGCGGTTGCGGCATTTGCGGCGGCGCACAGAGTGGACGGAATAGCGGTTATGCCGATGATGTCTTTCGGCGTGGCAATGGCGGCTTATACCGCGCAGAATTTCGGCGCAAAACAATTCGGGCGAATCGTCGAGGGCGTCAAGAAATGTATTTTCATGTCGTGTTCGTTCAGCGTCTTGGTTGCCATGTTCAACATTTATTTGGGCGCGGAAATTATTGAACTTTTCGTCGGAGCGGAGGCTGTGCAAGTCATTGAATACGGGCGATTGTTTTTAATCATAACGGGCGTATCGTATTGGTCATTGGCATTGCTCTTTATTTTCCGATTTACTTTGCAAGGGCTGGGACAAAGTTTGGTGCCGACAATCGCGGGGCTCGTCGAATTGGTTATGAGAATCGCCGCCGCAATTTTCTTGGTCGAGTGGCTCGGATATTTGGGCGCATGTCTGGCGGCTCCTATGGCTTGGATTGGCGGACTTATTCCGCTTGCAATTTCATTTTTCATGACGGCGAGAAAACTGCTTACTGTTGAAAAAGTGAAAACATAGTTGTTGGCGAGAAACGGGCGCACAGGACGTGCGCCCGCCCGCAACAGAAACAGGATGTTTCTATTGCGGGGCAAACGCCCTTTTCTTTTGCAAACTTTTCTTTTGGGCGCGCAAAAGAAAAGTTTGTTTAATTTACAAAAAGAAATTTGAATGAATCGAAGTAACGAGCCGCACCGAGAGAAAACGAGAGAAAATTTTCTTTTATTCGTTTCTTGGATGCAAGCAAGAAATGAAAAAACTCCCGCAACCTGCGCGGGAGTTTTTTTTCCAAAATTATTTTCTTAAAGTGTTGTAGCGATAGAAATAACCTTCAACGAGCATTTTACGCGCCGCGTCATCATTTTTATTCTTGACGACTTTAAATAAATCTTCGTGCGCCCTTTTAAGTTCGTCGCTTTTTCCGGTGTTAATCATGTTGCGAATGGTATTCATGCGAATTTCGCTTGTCAAAGTTCTGACGAGTTTTGCAATTTGTCCGAGTAACGAATTGTGCGCCGCCGTCGAAATTCCCTCATGAAAATTATCGTCTGCAATGAAAACTTTTTCCGCATTGCCTCTGTCAATTTCTTTTAAAAGATTGTTAAGATGCTCTTCCAACTGAAATAAATCTTCGGGCTCCGCCTTTTCCATTGCCAATTCCAAAATCCCGAAATCAATCCACTCGCGCAACTCCTTCAGGTTGTCGAGCGAATCCGATTGATCCAAAATTATTCCGTAAAGCAGAGGATTTATCATTTTGTCGGAAAAGCCGCTCGCCACAAAAGTTCCTTCGGGACGGCGAATATCCAAAACGCCGAATGAAACCAAAATTTTAATCGCCTCGCGAATTGAGTTGCGCCCGACTCCGAAGCTCGCCGCCAATTCCATTTCAGTCGGCAATTTGTCTCCGGGACGCAATTCTTTATAAATCATCGCGTAAGTCAAACGGTCGATAACCTGTTGCACAATCGACGTATTGTCAATCGGTCTCAAAAAATTCTTTTCAACAACCTCGCCGACTTCCATATTGGCAACGCCCTTTCTCTTAAGACTTTGTTTCAATTATAACTTGCAATCTTTCCTTGTCAAGCGAAGATATTTTTTTGTCCGCAAGCGTTAAGGACATTATCGAAGAAGATTTTGTCCGTTGCGGACATTTTGAAATCTTGAATTAATGCCGCCGTTAAATTTTGTCTGCAAAAGACGGGGACGCCGCAAAAGTTGTTTAGCTTGCCGATTGCAAAGCCGCCGATTAAAATTTCAGCATGAGATTAACAAAAAGTTTTCTTGGAGGTGTTTAAAATGCAAGAGGCGATGCAAAAATTTGGTCGCTTCCTCAGCGCAATGGTCATGCCGAATATCGGCGCATTCATTGCTTGGGGATTTATCACGGCACTTTTTATTCCTGCAGGCTGGGTTCCGAATGAAACTCTGGCTGAACTCGTCGGACCTATGGCAAAATGGCTGTTGCCGCTTTTAATCGGTTTCACGGGCGGCGAAGTAGTCAACGGACACCGTGGCGGCGTTGTCGGCGCGATAGCCACAGCAGGTATCATTGTCGGTACAGATATTCCGATGTTTATGGGCGCAATGATTATGGGTCCCATCGGCGGCGTTGCAATTAAAAAATTCGACGAGGCGGCGCAAGATCATATTCCCGGCGGCTTTGAAATGCTCGTCAACAATTTCTCGGCGGGCATTATCGGCGGCATTTTAGCCTGCGCGGCGATAGTTTTTGTCGGTCCGATTGTTTCAAGCGTTACGGACGGACTTGCTTCGGCGGTCGGTGCAATCGTCAGCGCGGGACTTTTACCGCTTGTTTCAATCCTTGTTGAGCCCGCAAAAATTTTGTTCCTCAACAACGCGATTAATCACGGCGTCTTCACTCCGCTCGGTATGCAACAAGCGCAGGAAGTAGGAAAATCTGTTTTCTTCATGATCGAATCAAATCCCGGTCCCGGCTTGGGCGTCTTGCTTGCTTATTCGCTTTTCGGTGTCGGCAATGCCAAAGGCTCGGCTCCCGGCGCAGTTATCATTCACTTCTTCGGCGGTATTCACGAAATTTATTTCCCTTATGTTCTTATGAAACCTACGCTGATTCTTGCAGTTATGGCGGGCGGCGTCACGGGCGTTTTCACATTGACTTTGCTTAACGGCGGCTTGGTAGCTCCGGCGGCTCCCGGCTCCTTTATCGCGATTATGGCAATGACAGCTCCCGGCGCGTACTTCGCAAACATTGCGGCTGTCGCGGCGGCAGGCGCAGTAAGTTTTGCAATCAGTTCAATCTTTATCAAGGCGACGGCGTCGGCTGATGCCGAAAAAGAAGACGCACTCGAAGCGGCGCAAGCCAACATGAAAGCCATGAAGGCGGCGTCCAAAGGTCAAGCGGGCGAAAAACAAGTTGAAGGCAAAGACATTAAGTTTATCGTTTACGCTTGCGACGCGGGCATGGGCTCAAGTGCATTGGGTGCGGCGGCTCTCCGCAAAAAACTTCAGAAAGACGGCTACAAAAATATCACCGTTAAAAACTTTGCTATCGGCAACATTCCCAAAGACGCGCAGATTGTTGTTTCGCACGAAAAACTTGCCGAACGCGCAAGTGCAGACTCTCCGCAAGCCGAGCACATTTGGGTTAAAGACTTCACCAACAATAACGTTTACGACATTATCAGCGAACGTTTGAAGGGCGGCGGAGTTGCGGCACCCGCGTCCGACGGCGGCGGCGAAGAAGAAACTCAAGCCCTTAAGGAAGGCATTTTGCTTAAGGAAAATGTCAAAGTCGGTTTGAAGAGCGTTTCAAAAGAAGAAGCCATCAAAGCGGCGGGCGAACTCCTTTTCAAGAGCGGCTATGTCGAAAAACCTTATATCGAAGGCATGCTCGCTCGCGAAAGAGATATTTCAACTTATATCGGTCAAGGTATCGCAATTCCTCACGGCGAAAACGCGGTTAAGAAACATGTTATCAAAACGGGGCTCGTCGTCATGCAATATCCGCAAGGCGTGAAATTCTCCGACGAAAACACCGCGCACTTAATCGTTGGTATCGCGGGCAAAGGCGACGATCATTTGGCGATTATCGCGAACTTGGCGACAATCACAATGGAATATTCCGATGAAGATTTGCAAAAAGCTTACACGACGAAAGATCCGCAAGTTCTCTTCGACATGTTCACGAAAGGTTAAAGGTTAAAGGTTTTAGGTTTTAGGTTTTAGGTTTTAGGTTATAGGTTATAGCTTATAGAATTGATTCTGAAATCTTTAGCCTTAGGAGATGGAAAAATGTTTTTCGGGAAAAAATTTTTGGCAACTTTGACGGCGGCGGCTTGCCTCATGGTTCCCGCGCAAATTCAAGCGGCTGATTACCCTTCGGCAAAAGAAGTTCAAAAAAAATTGTCGAAAGTCGACGGCGCAGTTTTTGAAATCGGCTCGCCCAATGTCGCTTACGAAAAGTATTTCACGGGCAAAACTTATCACGCGTCGCTGGCGAAAGATTCAATCGGAGTTTCAAACGTGACTTTCATTGACGGCGCACACACTTTCTGGCATAAACATCACGGCACTTGTCAAATCCTCGTGACGGAGTCGGGCGCAGGTTACGTCCAACTTTGGGGCGAAGAACCCGTTGAACTTAAACCGGGCGTTGTGTTCACGGTACCCGAAGGCGTCAAGCATTGGCACGGCGCGGCTCCCGGAAAAATGATGCAACATTTATCGATTATGCAAGTCAGCTCCGAAGTTTCGACGGAATGGCTCGAACCTGTTGACGAAAAATTTTTCAAGGCGTTAAAATAATTTCAAGGAGGGAGAAGTTTCATGAGTAAAATTTTGAAAAACATTACGCAAGCTGAAGTTTTGAGTTTGAAAAATTGTGTCGCCTGCGCGGAAGGACAAGTCGTCAGCAAAACTTTGATTCAAAATGACGGCGTCGGCATAACGCTTTTTGCCTTCGCGAACGGAGAAGGTATCAGCACGCACGAATCAAAAGGCGACGCGCTCGTTACGGCTCTTGAGGGCACGGGCAGAATCACAATCGCGGGAGAAAATTTCACTCTCAAAGCGGGCGAGTCAATCGTCATGCCCGCCGACACTCCGCACGCGGTTTACGGCGAGGATAATTTCAAAATGTTGCTCGTCGTTGCTTTTCCCGAAAAAATTTAGGGAGGTTACAAAATGAAAAAGGCTGTACACTTCGGCGCGGGCAATATCGGACGCGGTTTTATCGGTTTGCTTCTCAATCAAGCGGGCTATCACGTGACTTTTGTTGACGTTGCCGCTCCGCTCGTCGAGGACATCAACACGCTCGGCAAGTACAACGTTCAAATTTTCGGCGAGGCGGAGAAAACTCTTGTCGAAAACGTCAGCGCGATTAACAGCAATGAAAACCTTGACGCGCTCCTTGATGCGATTGTTGAGGCGGACATTGTCACGACGGCTATCGGTCCGAACATTTTAAAATTCATTGCGCCGAATATCGCAAAAGGTTTGACGAAGCGCGTTGCCGCGAATGAAACTCCGCTTAACATTATTGCCTGCGAAAATATGGTCGGCGGCTCGACGGTTTTGAAAAATTTCGTTTATCAAAATCTCGCGGACGACGTTAAAGCTAAAGTTGAAAAGTTAATCGGTTTCCCCGACGCGGCGGTTGATAGAATCGTTCCGTTGCAAAAGAATTACGAAAAACTTTTGGTCAAAGTCGAGCCCTACGCCGAATGGGACGTTGATTCAAAAGGCGTTGTCGGCGAATTGCCCGCGATTAAAGGCATGACGCTTGTCGACAATCTCGGCGCGTACATTGAAAGAAAACTTTTCACGGTCAACACGGGGCACGCCTCCATTGCTTATCTTGCTTATCAAAAAGGTTTGCCCGACATAAGTTCCGCCATGCGTGACGAAGACATTGTTGCCGCCGCCCGCGCAGTTTGGGCTGAAACTTCCGCGCTTTTAATCGACAAATACAATTTTGATCCCATTGTTCATCAAAAATACGTTATGACAACCGAGACGCGCTTTAAGAATCCCGAAATCAGCGATGAAGTTACTCGCGTGGCTCGCGGTCCGAAAAGAAAACTCTCGGCAAGCGACCGACTTGTAAGCCCTGCGATTCAACTTATTGAAAACGGCAGAAAACCTGTTGCGTTGGCAAAAGTTATCGCCGCCGCTCTGAAATTCGATTATGCCGAAGATAAAGAAGCCGTCGAAGTTCAGGACTTCATCAAGGCGAACGGCATTGACGCCGCGATAACTCATTTCACGGGCGTAACTCCCTACTCAAAACTTTTCGCGCTCGTCAAAAATAATCTCTGACATTTTAACCCTACCACACCCCTTACAAAAAATTTAACCCCGCCTCAATCTGAAGCGGGGATTTTTTTTCGGAAAAAATTTTAATCGAAGAGGAAAACGACTTTTAAATCCTTCAGAAATTTTGTTGCGTGATTCTCAATCAAAATGCGATTTGAATCGGGAATTGCAACGACGGGATTGCTGTTGAAATTTTCTACAGAAACCGCCTTGACGACGAGCGGATTTTTTCCTGCGCGGTCGACGTTTTTGACATCATCAACATAATCAGCCATGCCTTCGCGAATAACTCTGTCAATGTCCAGATTTTTATGTCCGTAAATTTTTGTGCCGTTGGAATTGCTGATAACGGGACTCATGACGGGCTGAAGCTCCAAACCTCTGCAGTCGACAACCAAGCCGGTATAATCGCCTTGTGCCATTGCCGCGTAATCTGCAACAGATTTTTTGGGCATTGTCGGACGCGGAGTTTCATAAGCGATTTGAGAATTTTGAACGGGCGATTGATAAATTTGATTCAAGGAGCCCGCTTGCAAATTTTGCGCATTTCTCAAGCCGAACGGCGAACCGGATTTTCTTTCAAGCGGCGAGCCGTAAGGTTGCGCAGGAATATAATTTTCTCCGTCGTCAAATGCAAATTCAGGATCGGGGAAAGGTTCGACGTTAGAATTTTTTTCAAAGACGGCACTCGCCAAAGAATTCGTAACTCCGAAAAGCGGCACTTGCATTTTTATGCGATAGCCGCCGTCGCTCAAAAAAGTTTCGTCAACAACTTTCGCGCCTTTAATCGTCGCCTCGACGCGCAATTTAACGCTGTCTTTAGTCGTCAACATTTTTTCAACGGTCGTATCGCCTTCGACGCGCACGCCGTTAATCATTTCGCCGAGCTTGCGATAAGCATCAGCCTGTGCGCCGCGTGACGCCAAACCTTTTGCCTGCGTGTAGTTAATTGCATCGGGCGGCACAACCGATTCGCCCGTTACGGTTATGACGCGATTTTTCCAATCGACGCCCTCGAAAAAATCAATCGCTTTGGACTCCGTGACACCCGCGCAGGTTGCGAGCAAAACCGCCGCCGCGATTGTCGTTAAAAATTTCGGCAACTTCATTTCAATCACGCTCCTTTTTTCCGAAAAAATTATCATGCCTC
>CALFJC010000057.1 GCA_937877655.1 uncultured Selenomonadales bacterium | reverse complement strand
TTTCAAAGGAGTTCGCGATAAATTTTTTCGTCAAGCTCTTTGAAGACGTTGAAAACAATTTTGAGTTCGTGAGTCGCCAAAAATTTTTTCACGGTTGAAACAGCAATTTCGGCGGCGCGTTGATTCGGAAAATGAAATTCGCCCGTCGAGATGCAACAAAACGCAACACTCCACAAATTTTTTTCGGCGGCAAGTTTCAAAGGAGTTCGCGATAAATTTTTTCGTCAAGCTCTTTGAAGACGTTGAAAACAATTTCGAGTTCGTGAGTCGCCAAAAATTTTTTCACGGTTGAAATAGCAATTTCGGCGGCGCGTCGATTCGGAAAATGAAATTCGCCCGTCGAGATGCAACAAAAAGCAACGCTCCGCAAATTTTTTTCGGCGGCAAGTTTCAAGCAAGATTCGTAGCAGGCGGCAAGCTGATTTTCTTCGGCAAAATTCGGTTCGCGATTGTCGGGGATAATCGGTCCGACTGTATGAAGAATAAATTTGCTCGGCAGATTGAAAGCGGGCGTGATTTTCGCGGAGCCCGTCGGTTCGTCATGCCCTTGCTCCTCCATAATTTCGTTGCAAAAGTTGCGAAGTTGCAAGCCCGCCGCCGAGTGAATCGCATTATCTATGCAACCGTGCAAAGGAATAAAACAGCCCAAAAGTTTTTCATTGGCGGCGTTGACAATCGCGTCCGCTGCAAGCCGTGTAATGTCTCCGCGCCAAATTTTTATGTGCGGCGCGACTTCGGGAATGTCGGAAATTTTTACAATGCCGCGCTCCGAAACTTCAGCCGATAATAATTCGTCTTGCAACTTCAAAAAATTTTCGGCAAGCGGCATCGGCGGACGAACATTCATCAATGCCCGCAAAAGTTTTCGTTGCGAAATTTCATCGTCGGGAATTTTTTCAATCACGAGTTGCGGCATTTCCCGCCTCAAATGCGCGTTCAAATATCTTATCAGCGTCAATCTGTTCATAAACTTTTTAACACTCCTGCAATATCGGCGTCAATCGTTAAACTCTGCGCGGAAATTTCTTCGGGCACGAAGGCTTGACCTTTGTTAATGCAAATGTATTTGGCGCGAGGATTTTCGGCAGTGAGCCGCCAAAAAGGATATTTGATAATGCCGGGCGTGTTGCCGCCGACTCCCAGTTCCAGATAAACAATTTCGCCCGCCGCATAAGTTTTTAAAAATTTTTCGTAGCGATAAGCCGCCGCGTGCCAGCCCGAATCTTCAACGAATTTATCATCTGCGCGGAGATTGAGCGTCATCATCTCGCCGCATTTCGGACAACGCGGAAAAAGTTCTTTCGGGACGCGCAAATTTTTTTCGGCGGCAATCATCTCGCGAATAATTTTTTCGTTGTCGTAAGTTTTTTTGTGGCAAGGCGTCGAACATTGAAACAAACCGTAATCGCCCTGCGTGTAAAAAAGCCGCGTCTTGTCGAAGCCGTTCAGCTGAAACAAATGATCGACATTGGTCGTCAACACGAAATAATTTTTGTCGCGGACAAGCTCCAAAAGTTTTTTATGAACTTCACTCGGCGGCAAATCGTAGCGGTTGCAAAAAATATTTCGACACCAAAAGCCCCAAAATTCTTCGGGCGTCTCGTAAGGATAAAAACCGCCGCTGTACATGTCTTCAAAGCCGTAAGCCGCCGCAAAATCCGAAAAATATTTTTGAAAACGTTCGCCGTCGTAAGTGTAGCCCGCCGCCGTCGAGAGCCCCGCGCCCGCTCCGATTAAAATATTTTTTGCTCCGCGCAGAATTTCTTTCAGTTCAGAAATTTTTTCCATACTCAATCCTCCCAAAAAATTTCTCGCCGTTGATTCTATCATAAACAAAATTAAAATTGCATTGCCTTTTTCGATTTGATAAAATGTTCACAGCGTTAAGAGTTCGGAAAAGCAATGAGGAACAAGGAACAAGGAACTAGTGAATGGAAATTTTCATTCCTAATTCCTAATTCATAATTCCTAATTAAAAAAAGGAGGAGATCCTATTTGAGAAGTGATCAACGGAACGAAACCAAGCTAAAAATTATTCCGCTGGGCGGGCTCGGCGAGATCGGAAAAAATATGACGATCATCCGCTACGGCGACGAAATGATTATGATTGACGCGGGGCTTATGTTCCCCGAAAATGATATGCTCGGCATTGATCTTGTTATCCCCGACATTTCCTACGTCATAGAAAATAAAAATTGTTTGAAGGCAATAATTCTGACGCACGGACACGAAGATCATATCGGCGCGTTGCCTTACATTTTGAAAAAACTTTCCGTGCCCGTTTACGGAACGAAATTGACGCTGGGAATTTTGACGGGGCGGCTTAAGGAAGACGGCGTCGAGTGCAAAAATTTGCGTCCCGTTTCGAGCGGAGAAATTATTTTAATCGGTTGTTTCAGCGTGGGATTTATTCGCGTGAATCATTCAATCCCCGATTCTGTCGGCTTGTCGATTAAAACTCCCGTCGGAATGATCGTTCACACGGGCGATTTCAAACTGGATTACACGCCGATTGACGGAAAAATGACTGACTTTCGCCGATTTGCGGATTTGGGACAGCGCGGAGTGCTTTTGCTGATGGCTGACTCCACAAATTCCGAAAAGGAAGGGCACACGCCGAGCGAACGGACGGTCGGCGCGGCTTTTAATCGCGAATTTCAAAATGCTTCGGGCAGAATTATTGTCGCAACTTTTTCTTCCAACGTTCATAGAATTCAGCAGGCGATTGATACGGCAATTCGTTATCGGCGGCGCGTTGCGATTTTGGGACGGAGCATGGTCAACGTCGTAAATATTTCTCTGGAGCTCGGCTACATTCACGCGCCCGAAGGAACGATTATCGACATTGAAGACATCAGAAGTTATCCCGCGAATAAAATCGTTATCATCACGACGGGCAGTCAAGGCGAGCCGATGAGTGCTTTAACGCGCATGGCAATGAGTGATCATCGGCAGGTTGATATTATTCCCGGCGATACCGTGATTATTTCGGCGACGCCCATTCCCGGCAATGAAAAACTTGTTGCAAAAACCGTCGACAATCTTTTGCGGCTCGGAGCAAATGTGATTCACCGCAGAGAAGAAGGAATTCATGTTTCGGGACACGCCGCCCGTGACGAATTGCGCTTAATTCATAATTTGGTTAAGCCAAAGTTTTTTATGCCCGTGCACGGCGAACTTCATCATTTGTTTTCGCACGCAAAACTTGCTGAAGAAATGGGCATGAACCGAGAAAATATTTTGGTCGGCGAAAATGGTTCGGTTATCGAATTGACTCGCGACAGCGGAAAAATCGCGGGGCATGTCAATGCGGGCGTTATCATGGTCGACGGGCTTGGCGTCGGCGACGTGGGAAATATTGTTCTTCGCGACCGCCGCCAACTTTCGCAGGACGGAATTTTAATCGCCGTTGTGACAATGAACAGAATGACGGGCAAAATTATTTCCGGACCCGATATTGTTTCACGCGGCTTTGTTTATGTCCGTGAATCGGAACAACTTATGGACGAGGTGCGCAGTCGTGTTTTTCACGTGCTCAAACGTTGCAAGGACGAACAAATTACCGATTGGCTGACGATAAAGCTGAGCATTCGCGACACGCTGGCACAATTTCTTTTCGAGCAGACGCGCCGCCGCCCGATGATTCTGCCCATTATCGTTGAGGTTTGAAAATTTTTTCCGACAAAAAAAGCCGTTCCAAACAGAGCGGCTTATTTTTTATTCCTTGATTTTGATTTGCCCGTTCATCAAAAGCGGCAACAAATAATCTCGCAAGGCGGCAAGTTTCTCCGACTCGCGATTGTTCACAGAAATTTTTGTGAGGCTCGCTTGAATCTCCGAATTAAATTTTTCCAATAAATTTTTCGGCGGAATGCAAATTGCTCGTTGCTTAAACAGTGGCTTTTGCAAATGTTTCAAGCCCGTTCCGTGAAAAAATTTCTGTCCGATTTCGGCGCGAATATTCAGCAGAAAAAGATAAAGATAATCCGACAAATTTTCTTTCGCGCCAATGCACCAAGTATCTGTGGAGTACGCCGCCTGCCCGACATAAAATTTTATGCCGACATTGCCGCCCGTATTTAAGAAAATATTTCTGCCGTCGACAAACGGCTCCGTCCATTTCAAAATTGAATCGCCGCTGGTGAAGAAAGGAAATTCGCCTTCGATATTTTTTACTTCGTTCACTTGAACTTTTGATTTCGGTTGCTCAACGATAATTTCGCCAAGCGTTTTCACTTCCCAGCCCGCAGGAATTTCGCGCCCGATTTTTTCGTTGAAAATCATTTTGCCGCCGCCAGCCTTGTAAGGGTTGCCGTTTTCGTCGGGGAAATCGAATTGAACGAAATAATATTCATAAATCATCTTCGCCATTGCTTCGAGCGTGGCATTTATTTTTTTGTTGAGAGCAATTTTTTTATCGAGAGCACCGAGCAACGCGGCGATTTTTTTCTGAGTTTCAAGCGGAAACAGCGGAACGGGATAATTCATTATGCTTAACTTGTCGCCGCGAGGCATTTTGGTTCCTTTTGCTGTGGCGGTCGCATAATCGAAAAATTTATCTTCGGACAAGACGTAATACAAAAATTGCGAATGAACATTTTCAGCGGCTTTCAAAACCAAAACGTCCGTCGAACAGCCTCCGTCGAAAGTTGCGTACCAAATTTTTTTGAAGTAAGGGCGAATGTTTGAAATGAGAATGTCGCCCGCGCAGAAAGCTCGCGTGGTTGAAGTTTTCGGCAAAGCCGCCGCCGCGACAATGCCGCCTTTATTCGGCAATAAATTTTCTGTCGAGATATAATTTGTTTCGTTGAGATTCACAACGGCGATTTTTTTATCTGAAAACTTGCACACGTCGCCGAGTCTAATTTTTTCCATAACTAACCGCCTCCAGCTGATTTAAAATTTCTTTTTCGAGATCGTGCCCTTCGGCAAAAAAATTTTTCAAATCGGCTTTGAATCCGCGCAGATTTTCTTGAAAGTCTTCCCGCGAAAGTTCAACGTGTTCAATCTTGACTTTGAAAAATTGTCCCGCGCTGAACGAAAATTTTTTCTGCGCAATTTCTTCGAAGTCGACAAGGACGCTGAAATTTTCAACTTCCCGCCGCGCATTGAAAGTTTCGATAATGCGTTCAATCTCGGCGTCGGAAAGTTGAGTGCGCTGATTCTTATCGATTTTAATTTTTGTTCCGAGCGTCGAGGCATCGACAAGCAAAACTTTATCGGAGCCGCTTTTGTCGAGAAAAACGACGGAAACATTTGTTCCGGTGTTGGCAAAAATATTCGCGGGCATGGAGATAACTCCGCGCAGAATTTTTTCTCCGACAATATGTTGACGAATTTTTAATGGAATGCCCGTTGCCGCCGTGAGAAAACCTGTCGGGACGACGACGGCGGCTTTTCCGCGAGTGTTCATGGATTTTATGATGTGCTGAATGAAGAGCAGATAAATTGCCATGCCGTCTTTATTTTTCGGCGGAATATTCGGGACGCCCGCAAAAAATCTTTCGCGATAATTATCGCCCGCCAATGCGTCACGAATTTCGCTGAAGTCCATTTTGAACGGCGGGTTGCTTACGACATAATCAAAAGTCGAAATGATATTTTGCCGTGAATTTAAATGGCGCGGCTTCAAAAGTGTATCGTCTTGAATGACGTTTGGCAGAGAGTGAACAAGATTATTCAAAATGAGATTGAGGCGCAGAATTTCATTTGACTTTTGCGAAATGTCTTGAGTGAAAAGCGAACATTTATCTTCGCCGATCTCATGAGCGAGCGCGAGAATCAAAGTTCCCGAACCGGCGGCAGGATCATAAATTTTGACGTTCTGAACATTTTCCGGCACAAGAATTTTCGCAATGATTCGGGCAATGGCTCGCGGCGTGTAATATTCGGCGTACTTGCCAAAATCTTTGTTGTAATCCTTGATAAGGTATTCAAAAATTTCTGCGAAGAAATCATATTTCTGATTGAAAAGCGATTCAAAATTCACGTCGGCAAGCTTATTGATAATCGCCGCGCAGAAATCATCGCGCCTTTCGGGCTGAACGACGTAATTTGAGAGCGGCTCGAAAAGTTTTACAAAAGTTCCTTCGCCCGCCTTGACGCTGAAAATATTTTCGTTTGTTGCGGAGATATTTGCCAGCGCGTCGTCAAAAAGTTTGTGGAAACTCGGTTGCGACTGCCGATTGAAAAGGTAGGAAATGAATTGATTGGGCTTGATAACGGCGGTGCTCGACGACAGATAAAACATTTGCGATTCAAAATCTTCGTCGGACATTTTCTCCAAAAATTTTTCTATCTCGCGTGTCGACTTCGACTTGCAATCGGGCGAATTTTTCTTGAGATCGTAAAAAAATTTGTCGTTAAGGAATTTGTACAAAAAAGTTTCCGTGATGATTTTGTATTCGTTGCCGGTGTTTCCGAGCCCGTAATTTGTGCAAACGGCTTTCAGATTGTCAATCATCTCGTGAATTTGTTCCGAAATTTTTTTCAAGCGGAGTCATTCCTTTCGTTGAAATATTCCTGCGCGATTAGCTCGGCGACGGCTTTAATTGTTTTGATTGAAACTTGGACGGAAATATTTTTCATCTCTCGATACAAATCGCGTTCAATTTCCCGCAAAAAATATGCGACGTTATCGGCGACGGAAGAATTTTTCAAAAGCTTATCGTCAATCGCAGATTTCATTGCGCTTAGGAGTTCAAACAATTTGGCGGGCGAAGAAAAATCTGCGCGGGTTGAAAGGCGTTTATGAAGGCGCATAAATTTTTTGTCGCCGAAATATTTTTCCGTCAAGCGACTGTTCATTGCGTTCAGATCGTGAATTTTTTTGCGCAGGGCATTGAAAATTTTTTGTTGGGCTTGCATTTGCGCGGCAGTCAATTCTTCGATATTGTTTCCGTCCAAAATGCGCCGCAACTCTTCAAGCAACGCGATATATTCGGCGTCTTCCTTATCGGTGTTGCCGCCAAACTCTTTAAAAGTTTCGCGATAAATTTTTACGAAATCATCTGCGACGGACAATTCCTGCTCGGAAATTTTTCTGAAGTTGAATTCAAGATCGTTGACGGCGGCAAGGAGCGCGGAAATATTTTCGGCGTTGTTCAAGGCGTCTTTCAAGTTCAAAAGTTGCAGGCGTTGATTGACGACTTTAGCGAGCGAAAAAATTTTATCGGCGTCGAAGCGGCTTTTCAAATTTTCATAACCGTATTGCTCGGCGAGATTATAACATTCCTTGTAAATTTCAAGTGCCCGGCGGAGTTCAAGCAAAATTTTTTTGTCTTCGACATCATGAATTTGAATTCTGAAATGCTCGGCGTTGTCGGTGTCGAATTGAAAAAGTTTTTCTTCGGCAAAATTTAAATCCGACAAAATTTCTTCCTGCGTCTTGAAAATTTTTTTGTAAGAATCAAAATTATCTCCGAGCTCCTTTTGCAACTCCTGCAGATAAGCTTGATTGATTCTGTCAAACTCCGCCCGAATGTCCGCGAAGTCGACAACATAACCGTAACGCAAATTTTTATAAGGGCGATTAACGCGGGTTAATGCCTGCAACAAATTATGTTCCTTGATTTTTCGTCCGAGATAAAGTTTTTTCAGGCGCGGCGCGTCAAAACCTGTCAAGAGCATTTGAAAGACAACGAGCAAATCTATTTTTCCCTGCTTGAAATTTGTTCGCTTGTCCGCCAATTCTTCTTCGCTGAAACCGACGGTTGACAGCACAAGTTCCGCAGAAAATTTTCCGCGATTTTTTATCTCTTCATAAACGGCTTGCGCCTGCGCGGAAGATTTGCAAACAATCATGGCTCCGATTGTCGGATCATTGAGAAGGCAACGGCTTTGTTCAAAATCGTTTTCAATGTATTCGACGAGCGGCGCAACGTAATTTTTGTGCGAATAAATTTTATCTTCGTCGAGCGTCCCTTTCACAATTTGCTTTTCGAGATAATCTAACGCCTGCCGAAGTTTCAAGCGATATTCGGTTTTGATGCCCTCATGAATCAAGCGCAAGGTGTAACCGTCGGCAATGGATTGATTGTAATAATAAGTGTGAATGTAATTTCCGAAAATGTCGCGGGTTTTGTATTCGCCGATAAGCGGAGTTCCCGTCAAAGCGATCATGACGGCGGCTCTGTCGGAATTCATAAGCCGCGCAAGAAAAGTTCCGCCCTGCTTATAATCGCGGTGCGCCTCGTCGATAAAATAAATTCTCTGAACGTTGACATTAAATTTCGGTTCAACGGCAACGGATTCATCGGAAAACTTTTGAATGTTGACGACGTTTATTAAAATTTTTCCGGAAGTTCCGGCATTGCCGACGCGTTGAATTGTTTCGATAAAATTTTCTCTGGAAATGATCTCGTTGACTTCCAAGCCGCGCTTGCGAAATTCTTCCGCCGACTGTTGGAGCAATTCGAGCCTGTCCACAATGAAATAAAATTGCGTCGAGAAATTTTTTTGCCGATAATAATCAATCAGAAATTTCACGCTGAAAAAAGCCAGCGCGGTTTTGCCGCTGCCCTGCGTGTGCCAAATGACTCCGCGTTTATTTCCTGCGTCGAGCATCTTTTTTATTCCGAACAGCGCAAAAATTTGCTGATAGCGCAGGACATGTTTTTGAAGTTTCGTTATCCCGCCCGCCTGCAAATTTTCGATGTAAGCGAAGCCGTAGCGGAGAATAAAAATAAACCTCTCACGCGACAACAACGAAGTTAAAATTTTATTCGTCGGCGTAAGGGGATTTTTGTTTGTCTCGTATTCGGCGGTTGAAAAAATCGACAGATAATTTGTGTCCCGCAAAATTTCTTTTTCCGCAACTTCATCAAGCGGAGTAAGCCGTTCAAAAATTTTCGTGTCTTCTTCGCGAAAACGATTGAAAAATAATTTTTCGTAATCGCTTGCCGCATAAAAAGCTCCTTCAAGCGGAACAATTTCTTCATCATCATACAGGCTGTTGTTGGAAAAAATCATCAGCGCGGTAATGTTTACAAACCGCCTGTATTTTTCTTGCGAAAATCGTTCCGTCATTCGTTTATGCTCGGCTTGAATTCCCTGTTTGTTGTCGGGGATTTTCACTTCGACGAAGGCGAGCGGCAAGCCGTTTACAAAAATCGTAATGTCGGGACGAAAATTATCGGAGCCGCTTTGATAAGGAAGCTCGGTCACAACTTCAAAAATGTTGTTGTCAAGATTTTCAAAGTCAATCAATTGAAAAATTTCTCCGTCAAAAGAAATGCCCGTGAAAAATTTTTCGTGAAAATTTCTGCCCAAATCATCGGCGTTTAAAAGATTTTTCAGCTCGCGAATGAGAGAAGCCGTTTCGTTTTCCGTCAAATTTTTTGCGTTGATTTTGTTCAAAGCGGCTCGGAAACTTTTTTTGAAAATATTTGTCTCGCCGTCGATTTGCCGTTCAATTTTTTTCAGCGAAAGGTATTTGTAATTCAAGCGCGTTAAGTGAAGGAGCG